>CATXWM010000001.1 GCA_958403205.1 uncultured Collinsella sp.
CATTCGGCGAGATGCGTTTGCGAAAGTGGTCAATTTTAGATTAGCGCTAACATCGTCACGGCCTCGCCCGTTTCCGCGTCGAGCGCGCAGACGGTGGTGGACCTGAGGTGTACGTCCATTCCGAAGGCGGTAGAATATCTAGGCACGGGAGCCTCCCAACCTCGTTGCGGCGCGGCTGCGCCTCTGGCACTTCAACAACATTGTCGCAGCCCCGACCCGCGGTCACGAGCGGGGGCTCCTGTCGTTTCCGTGCCCCTGGATTGGGTCATAGTGTCTGACTTATGCTCAACCTGCGGCGCCATTTTTCTTGAAGGCACTTTGCTCGCTCTGGCGGGCTTTCGCTGTCCGTCCTCTATCTGCGGTGTTGCCCTGGTTGGCACTTAGGGACGGTCCTTTTCTGCCGGCACTTGGGGACAGTCCTAGTCGTTGGGGGTCTACCGACGCATTGGGGGTTTGCGCCTTCCATGCATGACAGTCGTCTCTTTTATGTTTCCTTTAGCCGTTGCTGCCTAGGATGGGGGTTAGTCGGTAGGAAGGGAGCGTCTATATGGACGACGCGAGCGAGCGTTCAATCGAAGAGGACATGCTCGATCAGTTCAATTACTTTGATGATGAGGACGAGGAGCTGATCGACCGTCGCGAGCCAGCGCCGCTTGATTCCTTTGATCTGGTCGATGAAGAGACTGATGAGGTTGAGGACGAATCAACGGAGCCCCCACAGCCTTCGCGCCTTGACTCGCTGCTTTCGAGAGCCCCCATGCACCACGGCGTTCGTGCCGGCGCGCTCCATATGAAAACTGACTGGCACCAGATCGTGACGGCAGGCGATGAGCTTGCCGTCGATGCGCCGCTCACCGATAAATCATCCATCATCTGCCGCACCGGCATGCTTATGCTGGCAAGCGGAACGGGTGCCTGGCGCGTGCGCGATACCATGAATCGTGTTGCCGCCGTACTCGGTGTCACCATCCACGTTGACTTAAGTCTTCTGTCGTTTGAGTGCACCTGCATCGAAGATGGCCACTGCTTTAACGAGGTTGTCAGCCTGCCCACAACGGGCGTCAATACCCATCGCATTTGGATGATGGAGAGCTTCTTAAAGGAAATCGAGACGTATGGGCGCCGGTTTACCGTGCACGAATACCACGAGATGCTCAAGACCGTTGAGAGTTCAAAACCTGATTACGCGCCTTGGCAACAGGGCCTTGCGGCGGCCTGCGCCTGTGGCGCCTTTGTCTTTTTACTTGGTGGCGGTCCTATTGAGATGGCATGCGCGTTCGTGGGCGCGGGTGTCGGCAACTTTGCCCGCTCCCATATTCTCAAGCAAGGCCTTGGTCAGTTCAGCGCGCTGACGACCGGCGTTGCGCTCGCTTGCGTTTCGTATCTGCTGGCATTGCTCGGCCTTGGCCAGGTCATACCGGGGGCAATGTCGCACCAAGAAGGCTATATCGGCGCCATGCTCTTTGTGATTCCCGGCTTTCCGCTCATTACGGCGGGCCTCGACATCGCCAAGCTCGACATGCGAAGCGGTATCGAGCGCCTTTCATATGCCGTATCGATTATTGTGATGGCGACGCTCGTAGGTTGGATGGTTGCCGAGTGTGTTGGCCTGGCGCCGGACGACTTTGCCCCACTGGGCCTTTCGCCGCTTGCCCTTACGCTCCTGCGCGTGGTGATGAGCTTCGTTGGCGTATTCGGCTTCTCGGTTATGTTCAACAGCCCGGTAAAGATGGCCGCGGCAGCTGGGTTGATCGGCGCCGTGTCCAATACCCTGCGTCTGACCCTTGTCGATGCGCCGACGATGATTCCCTTCCTGGGCCTCAGCACGGGAATGCCTCCCGAGGCAGCAGCGTTTATCGGCGCGCTGGTATCGGGTCTGCTGGCAAGCTTGGCCGAAGTCAAGCTCACCTACCCGCGCATCGCCCTCACGGTGCCTTCGATTGTCATTATGGTGCCCGGTCTGTATCTCTATCGCTCTATGTATTACATGTGCACCTTCGACACAGTCAATATGCTCGGCTGGTTTGTGCGCGCAGTGCTCATCGTGGCGTTTTTGCCCGTTGGCCTGGGTGTGGCGCGTACGCTCACCGACCCTCGCTGGCGCCACACCAGCTAATTGGTGCAAGGGGGACAGGTTACTTTGCACCAAATGAGTTGCGGTGAAATAGGGACTGAATTGTTGCTTAAAGGGTCAAAACAGTCCGTATTCCACCGCAACTTATGGGGTCGGGGGATTATTGGTGCCCTGCATCTTCATAAACTCAACGCTTACGAAGCGCAGCCCTTTCATGCTAGGCTGGTTTCACCACATAAGTAGTCGCAGACGCACGTACCACGGGCGGGCGAGATGAAGTCCCAACAGCTCCATCTTGCCCGCCCGTTTTTGTTGCGTGGTGCCGCGTCGTAACACAGAAAGGATTTTGCCCTTCATGCCTATCAACAAACGAGAGAGCCTGCTGTTCACCTTTATCATGTGCTTTTGCATGGTGCTCTGGATGAGCATCTACAACGTTGCCCTGCAGCACGGGGCCATCAACGGCGAGGTCGTTGCCGCTGCGTGGCTCGGCTTCCCCGTTGCCTACATTTTTGCCATGTGCTGCGACTGGTTCGTCGCCAGCCCGCTCGCCAAGGGTTTCGCCTTTAAGTACTTGGTCACGCCGGGCAAGAGCTCGCCACTTGCCATGACGCTCGCCGTCAGCTCCTGCATGGTCGTTCCCATGGTCATCATCATGTCGCTGTACGGTGCCTGCGAGGGTCTGACGCACATGCCCGGCGGCATCCTTGCGAACCTGTATTCCGTGCCCGCGATCTGGATGATCAACATCCCGCATAATTTTGTGATGGCGCTGCCGTGGAACCTTTTGGTAGCCGGTCCGATTTCCCACTTCGTCTTCCGTCGCGCCTTCCCTGTGGGGACGGTTTTCGAGGAGGAGCATGCCGAGCTCTTGGAGCAGGCTATGGCTCCTGAGTGCGAGTAGCTCGCTTAGGGATCTGCTGAGCGCGGGCGACTTGCTTGGTTGGAGCCCTAAGCGTGGATAGCTCTCTCGGCGACATCGCGGGCGTGAGCGGTGCGCATGACCGGAGGGCCCGTGCTGCTCCGTTGCCCGACGTGCTAGCGCGCAGAACAATCTGTTGGTGCATTCGGCGGCTGCTGAAGCGTTTCGGCAGCCGCTTTTTATACGGAGTTTAAATACAACAGTCTGTTGTATTACGTAGAGTGGTATATCTCTAGCAGGAAAAATGCGAGAGACGGAGCATTATGGCGTTGCTAGTAGGACTGGACGTAGGGTCGACGACGACCAAAGTTTACGCGATGCACGAGGATATGACCGAGGCGTGGTGGGGATATCGCCGCCACGGGGCGTGTCAGACAGCGAGCGTGCGCGCCATGCTCGGCGAGCTCGCCGAGCGCTTTCCCCATGAGTCGCTGCGCGTTGCGGTGACCGGCTCGGGTGCGCGCGATATCGCGACCGCGCTGGGCGCCTCGTACGTTCAAGAGGTGGTCGCCAACGCGCTCGCGATCAGCAGGTTCTATCCACAGACGCGCTGCGCCATCGAGCTGGGCGGCCAAGACGCCAAGATGATCTTCTTCCGCACCAACGATAAGGGAGACATCGAGGTTGCCGACATGCGCATGAACGGCTCGTGCGCAGGCGGTACCGGTGCATTTATCGACGAGATGGCAAAGCTCATGGGGGTCGGCACCGAATCGGGCGAGTTCGAGCAGCTCGCAAGCCGGGGAACGACCGTCCACGAGGTCTCGGGCCGCTGCGGCGTGTACGCAAAGACCGATATCCAGCCGCTGCTCAACGAGGGCATTCCTACCACCGACCTGGCGCTTTCGGCGCTTCACGCGGTCGCCCGCCAAACGATCGGCGGTCTGGCCCAGGGTATCGACATCGAGCCGCCGGTAATCTTCGAGGGCGGTACGCTCGCCTACAACCCCACGCTGGTCCGCGTGTTCCGGGAGCAACTGAATCTATCGGACGATCAGGTTATCGTCCCGCGCGATCCGCAGATCATGGTCGCGCGCGGTGCCGCCCTGTCGCTGACCGACATGTTCGCATCGTCCCAACCGATCGACCTTCCCGACGCTTTTGTCCGGCTGGATAAGCTCGAGACGGTCGCGCCCGCAAGCGGGGAGGGACGTCTTGCCCAGCCCTTTTTTGCCACACCTGCCGAGCAGGCGGATTTTACGGCACGCCATGGCAAAGAGACGCCGGCAAAGGGTCCGGATGCGTATGCGCCCGGAGAGACGGTGCGTGTGGCGCTCGGTATCGATTCGGGGAGCACGACGACCAAGTTCGCCCTGGTCGATGAGGCGGGTGAGCTTGTCGATTCGTTCTACGCGTCTAATAACGGCAGACCGCTCGACGTCGCCCAACAGGGTCTTGTCAGCTTGAAGAACCGCTGGGAGACAGCGGGAGTCACGCTTGCGATCGATGCCGTGGGCACCACGGGATACGGCGAGGAGCTTTTCGCGCGCGCGTTCCACGCCGACTACCATACGGTCGAGACGGTCGCGCACGCCCGCGCCGCGTGCGCATGCGTTCCCGATGCGACCTTCGTGCTCGACATCGGCGGACAGGATATGAAGGCCATCTGGCTCAACCACGGCGTGCTGACCGATATCGTCGTCAACGAGGCGTGCTCTGCGGGCTGCGGCTCGTTCCTCGAGGGTTTTGCCAAAAACCTCGGAATAGCCGTTGAGGATATCGCGACCGAGGCATTTTCGTCCAAAGCCCCCGCCGTTCTCGGCAGCCGCTGCACGGTGTTCATGAACAGCAGCGTCGTTTCCGAGCAGCGGCGCGGTAAGGGTCCGGGCGACATCATGGCCGGTCTCTGCCGTTCGATTATCGAGAACGTGTTCACCAAGGTCATTCGCGTTTCAAATCTCAACCGTCTGGGCGACAAAGTCGTCGTCCAGGGCGGCACGTTCCGAAACGACGCGGTGCTGCGCGCATTCGAGCAGTATCTGGGCAAACCCGTCACGCGTGCGCCCCACCCGGGGCTGATGGGCGCTATCGGTATCGCCCTGCTCGCGCGCGAGGAATGCCGCAAGGGCGATGCCGGCACGTCGTTTATCGGGCTCGATGCCGTGGAGCGCTTCGAGCATCGCGAGTTCGGCGGCGTTACCTGCCGTCGGTGCAACAACCGCTGCCAGCGCGCGGTCGTGGCATTTGGCGACGGCTCGCTTTACGTCACGGGCAATCGCTGCCCGCGCGGCGGCGCCATCTCATGGGATGGGCTCGTGCGCGAGGTTCCCGCGGCGGAGGAGCTGCGTCCGCAGGGTGCTTGCGAGGCACAGGCACCCGGCACGGGGCGCGACCGGACCGCGGCTGCCCCCAATCTCTTTGTCGACCGCGAGAAGCTGCTGTTCGAGTCGTACCCCACGGTTCCCGTCTGCGGGGGGCGCGATGTCACGATCGGCATTCCCCGTGTGCTCGAGTTCTGGGACACCATGCCGTTCTGGTCGACGTTCTTCAGCACGCTCGGCTTTAAGGTGCGCGTCTCGGGACGCAGCACCAAGGCGATGTACGAGCGCGGTCTGGCGCACGTCACATCCGACACCGTGTGCTTCCCGGCCAAGCTCGTCCACGGGCACATCCGCAATCTCGTCGACGCCGGCGTCGACCGCATCTTCATGCCCATCATCACGACGGTGCCCACCGAAAACACCGCCTCTACCAGCGAGTGGATGTGCGCCGTCGTAAAGGGATACCCCTACGTGATGCGCAATTCCGATAACCCGGAGGAGCGTTTCGGCGTTCCGTTCGATACGCCGCTGTTCCACTGGTACGACGAGGGCGACCGAAACCGCCAGCTCAAGGCGTGGTGCAAGGAGACCTTCGATATCGATGCCGACCTGGTTGCCAAGGCGACCGAGCAGGCGGACCGCGCGCAGGAGACGTTTGAGAACCAGCTGCAGCTGCGCGGCAGGCAGGTGCTCGAGAACGTGCGCGAGGACGGCGGCTACGCGGTGGTGATCGCTTCGCGCCCGTACCACAACGACCCGCTGGTCAACCACGGGCTGCCCAAGCTCTTCTCTGAGCGCGGCATCCCCGTGCTGACGCCCGATGCGGTGCCGGGGGTCTGCAACGTCGATCTTTCCAACAGCCGCATCGACATCGTGAACAACTACCATGCGCGCATGCTGTCGTGCGCGGTCATCGTCGCATCGACGCCCGAGCTCGAGCTCGTGCAGATGGGCAGCTTCGGCTGCGGCCACGATGCGTATCTCACCGACGAGATCGCGCGCATGATGGGCGAGATGGGCTCCAAGGTTCCGATGATGATCAAGCTCGATGAGAGCGACGTCGCCGGTCCCATGGGCATTCGCGTGCGTTCGTTTATCGAGTCGGTCAACCGTCGTCGCGCGGAGGAGCGTGCCGAGAGCGCCCGGGTGCACGCGGTCCATCCGCTCGACGACCCGTATAAGGTCAAGTACACCAAGCGCGACCGGCACGACAAGATCGCGCTGGTCCCCAACACCTCCCATGCGTTCTGCAGGCTCATGACCGCGGCGATGCGCAATCAGGGCGTGCGCGCCGAGGCCCTTGATATCGGGCGCGAGGATGCCATCCGCCTGGGCAAACGCTATGTGCACAACGACATCTGCTTCCCCGCGCAAATCGTGATCGGCGAGGCGCTCGCGGCACTCGAGAGCGGTAAGTACGACCCGCACGACGTCGCCGTGGTGACTGGCAAGTATATCGGCGACTGCCGCCTGACGCACTACATGCCCCTGCTGCGCCGCGCGCTCGACGACGCGGGATACGACTATGTCCCGGTGCTCACCAACGACGACGTCGATGCCCACAATGCGCATCCGGGCTTCAAGCTCGGCCTTGGCCCGAGCATCCAGATCGCCTACGGTCTTCCCATGATCGATGCCCTCGAGGCCATGCTTAGGCGCATCCGTCCCTACGAGCTCGAGAAGGGCGCGGCGGACGCTGCGTTCGACCGCGCGCTCGATGAGGTTATCGAGGGCATGGAGCGCTCCGGGCTGAGAGGCCAGGCGACGGGCTTCAAACGCGCGCTTGCGATCATGGACGCCGTTCCGTACGACCGCTCGAACCCGCATCCGACCGTTCTCATCGTGGGCGAGTACCTGCTCAATTTCCATCTCGGCGCCAACCACGAGATCGAGCGCTACCTCGAGGACAACGGGCTCGAGGTCATCGAGGCGCGCATGACCGACGTGATCCGCAAGACCTATTTCTACAAGCATGCGCAGTCGCGCGAGTTCCACGTCGACCTGTCGCTGCCCGAAAAGGCCTGGTACGCCACGGCGGACAACCTGTTCGAGCTCGCGCACGACCGTTGCGACCGCCTGGGCGCGGCGAGCCCGCTCTACGAGCCGCCGGCGCGCATGCCCGAGCTCGTGCGCGCGAGCGATAAGATCCTGCACCATACGTTCGATGCGGGCGAGGGCGTGCTGATTCCGGCGGAGATTCTCGAGCACGCCAAGCGCGGCTGCCGCAACTTCGTGATCCTGCAGCCGTTCGGGTGTCTGCCCAACCATGTCGTGGGGCGCGGGCTCATCCATGCGCTCAAGGAGCAGTATCCCACGGCGCAGTTCCTGCCGCTCGACTACGATCCCGACGTGAGCTTCGCCAACGTGGAGAACCGTCTTCAGATGCTCATCATGAACGCCAAGGCGCAGGGGTGCGGTGAGGCGCATGGCGAGACCGCGTAAGGACGCCGATGCGCCCGATGCACGCACCCGTATCATCGAGGCGTTTTGGGAGCTCATCGAGAACAACAGCATCTTCGAGCTGTCGGTTGGCGAGGTGACCCGCGCCGCCCAGTGCAATCGCGGAACGTTTTACTACTATTTTCACGATTTCGATGAACTCGTCGCCATCGCCATAGCCCAGCTGCTGCAGGATAACGAGCTCATCACCGATGCCCTCTGGCCTTTTTCGAGCGAGGGCGACCTTTCGGCGTTCGACCGGCGCGACGTCCGCTGCCTGCTGCGGCGCATCGTCATCACCATGAGGGCGGGTGCCGCCGAGCAGGTCGTGCAGGGCATCCATACGATCATCATCGACCGCGTGAGAGAGATCGTCCACCCCGACGGAGAAGAGCTCAAGGCAGATTCGAGCTTTGCGGTGGGCTTTCTGGTCTCGGGCATCATGGGCTTTGTGATGGCGGTCGGCTTTGCCCGGGAGGGCGGCGAGGAGATAGACCTCGAGCAGCTGGGGGACAGCGCGTGCGCGTACCTGAGGGCGGTCGCCATGCAGACGGTGGAAACGGTCGCGCAAGTCGAGGGCGTCGATACATCCGAGCTGCTCGAACGCGTCTCCAAGGAGGCCGATGCCTATCGCGCATCGCGTGCGACGAGTCCCGACGTGGTGAAAGACGCCTAGGGTTTCTCTTGCGGGGCGCCTGTCGCGCATCGCGCGGTGAGTCCCGCGATGCGGTCATAACCTGCATTCATGTGAGCCGGGTTTATAGATATTCCTCCAGCTGTTAACATAGACAACCTGTGGGTAAAGAGACAAAAGCGCCGCCGACGGGCGGGCGTTTTGATTTCGATGAACTCATGTAAGGAAACGAGCATGTTAGATAGATTTACCGATCGCGCGCGTAAGGTCATGTCCATGGCCAAGCAAGAGGCGCTTGATCTTCATTCAAATAAGGTGGGCACCGAGCACCTGCTGCTCGCGCTTGCCAAGGAGGACGAGGGCATTGCCGCCGAGGCACTGCGTTCGCTCGACATCTCCTACGATGACATCATGGATACCCTCAAAGAGGTCCAGACCACGGTTCCCGAGCCCAGTGGGGAGACCGAGGCGGCCAAGCTCGCCTTTACGCCGCTCGTCATTAGCGTGATGGAGCGTTCATTCCGTGTGGCGCGTGAGAACAACCAGACCTACGTGTCGACCGAGCACTTGCTGATCGGCATCGTCGAAGAGGGCAACGGCATGGCCATGGACATCCTCATGCGCCTAGGTGTGTCGTCCGCCTCCATCAAAAAGGCTATCGAGAAACTCACCGCCAAGGACCAGGACAAGAAGCGTCCGCTCGCCGGCGCCGGTGCTGGTCGTCCCGGTGCGGGCCTGCCGTTCTTTAGCGGCTCGGATGCCTCTCAGCAAAAGGGGAGTGGCACCGATACGCTCAAGCAGTTCGCGACCAACCTCACACAGAAGGCGCGCGACGGCGAGCTCGACCCTGTAATTGGTCGCGAAAAGGAAGTCCAGCGTATGATGGAAATTCTTTCGCGCCGCACCAAGAACAACCCGCTCATTCTGGGCGACCCCGGCGTGGGCAAGACGGCCATCGTCGAGGGCTTGGCTCAGCAGATTGCAGCCGGCAACGTGCCCGAGAACCTCATGAACCAGAATATCTGGACGCTCGACCTGCCGGGCCTCGTGGCGGGTGCCAAGTATCGCGGCGAGTTTGAGGAGCGCCTCAAGAACGTGATCCAGGAGGCCACCGAAGCCGATGACGTCATCCTGTTTATCGACGAGATGCACACCATCATCGGTGCCGGTTCTGCCGAGGGTTCCATCGACGCGAGCTCCATGCTCAAGCCCGTGCTTGCGCGCGGTGCCTTCCAGATTATCGGCGCCACCACGGCCGAGGAATTCCGCAAGTACCTCACCAAGGATCCGGCCTTCGAGCGTCGCTTCCAGACCATCGATGTCGAGGAGCCGAGCGTCGAGGACACGGTCAAGATCCTGACCGCGCTCAAGCCGCGCTACGAGGAGCACCACCATGTGCGCTATACGCAGGGTGCTATCGAGGCCGCCGCGAACCTTTCCAACCGCTACATCCAGGATCGCTTCCTGCCCGATAAGGCTATCGACCTCATTGACGAGGCCGGTGCCCGCGCTCGCATCGCCGCGAATCGCGCGCCCGAGCCGGTGCGTGAGGCCGAGCATCGCGTGGAGGAGCTTAAGGCCGCCGCGCAGGAGGCCACCGAGAGCGACGACATGAACAAGGCCGCCGAGATCACCGAGCAGCAGAAGGCCGCCGAGATTGAGCTCGCCGAGGCCAAGGCCGCCTGGACGGCCGAGCTCGACGCCAGCCCGCTCACCATCGATGTCTCCCAGATCGCCGACATCGTGTCCGTGACTTCGGGCGTGCCGGTGTCTTCGCTTACCGAGAGCGAGAGCCGTCGCCTGCTGCAAGCCGAAAGCGTGCTCAAGACGCGCATCATCGGTCAGGACGAGGCTGTCGAGGCAGTTGCCAAGGCCGTGCGCCGCAGTCGCTCGCCGCTCAAGGACCCGCGTCGCCCCGGCGGCAGCTTTATCTTCCTGGGTCCCACCGGCACGGGCAAGACCGAGCTCGCCAAGACGCTCGCCGAGTACCTCTTTGGCAGCAAGGATGCGCTCATCAGCTTCGACATGTCCGAGTTCGGTAGCGAGTTCGAGGTCTCCAAGCTCATCGGTAGCCCCCCGGGCTATGTGGGCCACGACGAGGGCGGCCAGCTCACCAAGGCTGTTCGCCGTCACCCGTACTCGGTCGTGCTGTTCGACGAGATCGAGAAGGCGCACCCCGACATCTTCAATATCCTGCTGCAGGTGTTGGAGGAGGGCCGTCTGACCGATAGCCAGGGCAAGACGGTCGACTTCCGCAATACGGTGATCATCATGACGTCAAACGTGGGCGCCCGCGAGATCGCGCAGGATGCGAGCGTTGGCTTTGGCACCACCGGCGAGCAGGGCCTCACGTCGAGTGAGATCCGCGGCCGCGCGATGGGCGAGCTCAAGCGCCTGTTCCGCCCCGAGTTGCTCAACCGTATCGACGACATTGTGGTGTTCCAGAAGCTCTCGGGCGAGAATCTTACCAAGATCGCGCACCTGCTGGTGGACGACCTGCGTCAGCGTTTGATTGCCAACGGCATGAACATCAAGCTCACCGATGCGGCCTATGACAAGATCGTGGCCGAGGGCACCGACCTCACCAACGGTGCGCGTCCGCTGCGCCGTGCCATCCAAAAGCTCATCGAGGACCCGCTGTCCGAGGAGCTTCTGGCTGGCGAGTGGGGCGAGGGCGATACCGTCCTGTGCGACGTGGCCGATGGCAAGTTTGTCTTTAGCCACGGCACGGGCGAGATTCCGGCACCGCGTCCGGCGGGTGCACTCGGGGGCGATACCGCTCCGGCGGCGCCGCACACCGGCAACGCCGCGCCCGTGAGCGGCGGCGTGACCTCGGGCCCCGGCGGCATGATGCAAGCCGGCTCTGGCGCGCTGTAGGGCGTGGCGACAATTTGATACGCGCAATCGAGGCGCTCCGGAAAGGGCGCCTCGATTTGTAGAGCTGCGGAAGTTGTGACCGTTACGCTATGCGGTCCACCGTTAGCCGATGATGCGAGGGCGCTCGGCGTTTTCGACTGGTTTATGCACGTAAAGTCTGGGAATATACAAGTCGCATGTCTTACTGTCTAACCAGTTGCGCCAAGGAGGCACCATGGACTACAAGATTACCGGCTACGAGCCCGCTCAGCTGTTCCATTTCTTTGAGGAGGTCAGCGCGATCCCCCGTGGGTCTGGCAACGAGAAGGGCATCAGCGATTTCCTGGTCGCGTTTGCCAAGGAGCGCGGTCTCGATGTGTATCAGGACGAGGTCTACAACGTTATCATTCGCAAGCCCGCATCTGCCGGCGCCGAGAATGCCCCGACCGTGATGCTGCAGGGCCACATCGACATGGTGTGCGACAAGTTGGGCTCCGTTGAGCACGACTTTACGACTGATGGTATCGACCTGGTCGTCAAGGACGGCGTCCTCACCGCTAACGGCACCACTCTGGGCGCCGACAACGGTATTGCCGTCGCTCTGATGCTCACTGTTCTCGATGACGATTCGATCGCTCACCCCGCCCTCGAGTGCGTATTCACCACCGACGAGGAGACTGGCCTGGTCGGCGCCGAGACGCTCGACAAGTCCCAGATTAGCGCCCGCACCATGATTAACCTTGACTCCGAGGAAGAGGGCGTTGCTACCGTCAGCTGCGCCGGCGGTGTCGTCGTTACCTACACCTGCCCCATCGTGCGCGAGCACAAGACCGGTAGTACCCTCACGCTCGACATCTCCGGCCTGCTGGGCGGTCACTCCGGCAGCGATATCAACCTGGAGCGCGGCAACGGCAGCCTCATCATGGCCCGCATCATCGACCGCCTGATGGTCGCTGGCGAGCCCGCCATCGTCAGCTTTAACGGCGGCACTAAGGACAACGCCATCAACCGTGAGTGCAAGGCTGTTCTGGTCTACGCCGATCACGCTGCCGCCGAGGCCGCGGCCGAGATCGCCCGTGGCATCATCGCCGACGTTACTGCCGAGCTCGAGGTCTTCGACCCCGGCTTTACCTGCACAGTTGAGATTGCCGACAACACTGAGGTCGAGGCCATGGACCAGAAGTCCGCGCTTGCCCTCATCCGCGCCCTGCGTCTTGCCCCCAACGGTGTGATCCGCCGCAACGTCGCCACCGACGGCTCCGTCGAGGTTTCCTCCAACATCGGCGTGGTTGCCACCTCTGACGACCAAGTCAAGATCATGCTGTCCCCGCGCTCCTCGATCACCTCGCTGCAGAACGAGTTCAAGGACCGCCTGCAGACGCTGGCCGATGTCCTGGGCTTCGACGCCAAGTTCGAGTTCGAGTATCCCGGCTGGAGCTATGCCGAGCATTCGCCGGTCCGCGACGTCTTTGTCGAGAGCTATCGCGAGCTCTTTGGCTCCGAGCTGCGCATCGAGTCCATTCACGCCGGCCTTGAGTGCGGCCTGTTTGCCGAGGCCCTGCACGGCTTGGACGCCATCGCCGTGGGCCCGACGCTCTCCGATGTCCACACCCCGGACGAGAGCATGGAGCTCGCTTCTGCCGAGCGCTTCTACGAGCTGCTCATCGACGTCCTCAAGCGCCTCGCTGCGTAAAGGTTGCGCTAGCAGCAGTCCGAGCCACGTGCTGGTGGATTGCAAATGACATTGCGTGAGGGGGCACCCGAGCTTTTGCGACGGGTGCCCCCTCTCTTCTTTTGGGAAATGGGAGATTACGGACACCTAGCCCATATCCGCCTTGATGAGGTCGAGGGTGCGCTGGCAGTTTTCGCAGACGGGGCCGAGCATATGCTCGCGCAGGTCCGCCATGCCGGGCAGGTCGGCGTATTCGTCCATGACCTCTTCCATGCAAATGGGTACCTCGTAGGCGAGGTCCATCATGGTCGCAAAGCAAAACTTCTCGGATAGCCCGGCATCGGTGAGTGCCGCCTCCAGCGCGGGGTCGCCCATACCGTGGTATCGGCGGATAGCGCCTGGACCGATGCGCCCCACACGATTTTCGCCGCCAACGCTCATGGCAAGACGCGCCCGGCGGCGCATGCGCTCGTATGCCAGCCCCGATGCGACATCGTACATTCGAGCCATCATGGCTGCGCCGTCGTTTCCAAGGAGTAGGGAATAGTTTTTCGCGTGCGCATCCGGTGCGCCGATAATGGCGTTGAGGAACAGTATCTGCGTAAACAGATACAGGTTAAGTTGATGGTGGCTCGTATTTACGAGGAGCTCTTGAATGTCGCGGGTGGTCGGGCCGCCGTCTGCTGTGTACTTTTGGGCGGGCATCACCCCAAGTGCCTGACAGAGGTCTTCTTGATGTAGGCGCCTGATCGTTCCGTCTTCGACTTTCACGCGGTCATAGCGCTCAACAATGAGGGCAGGTTCGTCCTCAAACATACGATATTCGACGTTTGCCGTTGCGATACCGGCGCGCTGGGCGCTTTTCATGCAGACAAACTCATTGAGAGCCTCGAGTTTAAATCCGATAACGCCATTTTTGAAAATATGCGTCGTGGGCGAGGAGCCCATGCATTCGCACCAGCGGTCGTTTATGAACGCGAGCGCGAACTTGCCCTGGTTGCCTCCAAGTGACCAACTTTCATCTAGACCCATCCACGATGCATCGCGGTCATCTCTGATCGACTTGAGACGGAGAGCAATTTCGTGGTCGTCTATAGGGCGGTAGTCGCCAGCGCGATGCAGGACGGCGTCGGCATCTTCTTCGGCACAAAACTGCACTCCGCCCGGACAGTCGAGTCCGATATGGCTGAGCAACGCAACGGGATTGTTGGGCCTAACGTTGAATTCGGCGGCAATCGCTTTTCGTTGGTCCTCGCTGTCGGGTAGAAGGCCAAACAAGTACGGATTCATGACCTGTTGGCCGTATGTGCGATTTGATACGGGTATGTTGGTCGATAGGGCTGGCCCGTCATAGTCATGATCGTAGGTAAAGCTGATAAGACCGTTCTCATCTTGCGTGAGCGTTCCCGCAGGTACGCCGCAAATAATGGTCCGAAGTGATGTTCTGGCCATTGGCTATTTCCCTTCGGGCTTGGTTTGGTTAGATGCGTTTGCGGCAATCGAGACTCCGAGATTGGACATGGCGAAATCGGCGAAGACCTCGTTGTAGAGTGCGGATGTAAAGGGGGCATCTGCAAGAGCCGGAATGGTTGTGCTGCGACAGTTGCGATGATGAAGACGTTGGGCGTGATGGCGTCTGGAGGTGCTGCAAGGTTGATCAGCATGCGGGGCGTCGACTGGGTGCTCATTTTTCGTTTCGCTTATATCCCCTTGTGCTGCGAGCGCCAGTCCAAGAGCGTCGAAAAACGCCAGCAACTTGTCGAGTCGAATGCCGGTGGCGTCTCCTAGCTCGAGCGATGCGAGCAGGCGCTCCGAAACACCGGCCTTTTTGGCGAGGGCGGCACGGGTGAGACCCTGAGTCTCGCGTGCCTGGCGCACATAGATGCCAGCTTGGCGCGGTGTGGTGATGGGAAGGGTGTCCACGGCGATCTCCTAACGTGCAGACTTTTGCATATCAGTATGACATGCAAAAGTCTGCATGAAAAGGCCTCATGCAAAACTCTGCATGAGGCCTCATACGGACGTTTAGTTTTGAAGGGTGTTTTACAGCACCAAAATCCCCAGATGCTCAAGTAAGATCTTAAGCCCGATGAGGATGAGCACGACGCCACCCACGATGGTGGCGGGTTTTTCGTAGCGCGCGCCAAAGGTGTGGCCGATCGCTACGCCGGCGACGGAGAAGATAAACGTCGTGATGCCGATAAGCGATACAGCGGGAACGATATCGACCGAGAGCGCCGCAAATGAGATGCCCACGGCCAGGGCGTCGATTGAGGTGGCGATGGCGAGGATCAGGTACTCGCCCAGGTCAATCTTTTCGGCATCCTTGCCGTCGCCTTCATCCTCGTCCTCGGTAAAGGTCTCCCACAGCATTTTGCCGCCGATAAAGGCCAATAGGATAAAGGCGATCCAATGGTCGATGGGTCCGATGATGCCCATGAATTGGCTGCCAAGCGCCCATCCGATTACGGGCATGCCGGCCTGAAAGCCGCCAAAAAACAGGCCGAGCACCACGGCGACTTTAAGGCTGATCTTTTTCATGCCGAGACCTTTGCAGATGGAAACGGCAAAGGCGTCCATCGAAAGGCCAACGGCGAGCAACACGAGCTCTGCGAGTCCCATAGTCTGGCTCCCTCTCTGCGGGCGGGCCCGCGTGTACCTCTTGAGGGAGTAATAAAAAAGACCCGTGGCGTACGCGTTGCGCGCACAGCCACGAGTCTCGTTCATTAAGGCAAGCCAGGCCGCATCGGCCAGTGTGTTGACTTACCGCGCCACCGGAGGCGAATCCGGTCACGCGACTACTCCCTCATTTATGCGAATCCCGATGCTACCACATGAACAGCTGATTTGGGTTGGGCTCTCAGCTGTGTTCGCTCATTCTGTAAGCATCGGATTTCGCAAGCGCCGCAGGGACAAACCGTGAGAAACTATTTAGCGTTTATGGAGCGTATACGATGGGAGCGATGCCTTGGATAAGAACGAGCTGCAAAAGCGTATGGAACAGGCCATCCGCCTGACGGCACCTGGTCAGCCGATCCGCACCGCCCTCGACATGATCATCGCCGGTCACCTGGGCGCCCTTATCTGCGTCGGCGACACCGAAAACGTGCTCGCTGCCGGTAACGATGGCTTCCCGCTCAACATTTCGTTTACCTCGAACCGCCTGTTCGAGCTTTCCAAGATGGACGGCGCCATCGTTATCGATGGCGACCTCACCCAGATCCTGCGCGCCAACTTCCACCTCAATCCCGATCCCTCGCTCGCCACGAGTGAGACGGGCATGCGTCACCGTACTGCCGCTCGCATGTCGGTGCTCACCGATGCCATCGTGATCTCGGTTTCGGCTCGTCGCGCCGTCGTCAACGTGTACGTCCACGGCAAGAGCTACGAGATCCAGCCCGTCACCACCATCATGAGCTCGGTCAACCAGCTCGTCGCCACGCTCCAGACTACCCGTCAGTCGCTCGATCGCTCCCTGCTGCGCCTGACGGCCCTCGAGCTCGACGACTACGTCACGCTCGCCGACATTACCGGTATTTTCTCGAGCTTCGAGATCATGCAGCAGGCAAAGACCGAGCTTAAGGATTGCATTGTCAAGCTGGGTAACCAGGGTAAGCTCGTGCAGATGCAGCTCGAGCAGCTCGCGGGCTCCAGCATGGATACCGAATACGACTTGATGATCCGCGACTACGCAAGCGATTCCTCTGAGGCCAACGCCGAGAAGATTCGCGCCGAGCTGAGCCGTATGACGCCTAAGGACCTGTCCGACCCGCAGCACGTGGCGGCAGTTCTGGGCTATGACGACTTGGACGAGGACTCCGTTATGACGCCGCTGGGCCTGCGCACGCTTTCGCGCGTGTCCGTCGTGCGCGACGGCGTGGCCGAGAAGATCGTCGACGAGTACGGCTCGCTGCAGGAGCTCATGGACGACATCAGCGAGGATCCGGAGCGCTTGGGCGACTTTGGCGTCAACAACCCTGCCATTCTTGCGGACTCGCTGTACCGCATGAAGGGCACCAAACAGGGGAACGCATAATGGCGCCCGTATGCGCCGTGGTCGTTGCCGGCGGCAGCGGCCAGCGCTTTGGAAATCCCGGCGGCAAGCAGCTCGTTAATGTGGCGGGCCGTCCGCTCATGAGCTGGTCCATCCGCGCGTTCGATCGGAGCGATAAGGTCGGCCATATCGTCGTGGTTTGCCCTGCCGAGCGCCGTGCCGAGATGCGCCGCCTGGCCATCGACCCGTTTGACTATGACACGCCCATCAGCTTTGCCGATGCCGGCGATACCCGTCAGGATTCCACCCGTGCCGGCGTGCATGCGGTTCCGGCGGGTTTCGAATATGTCGCCATCCACGATGGCGCTCGTCCGCTCATTACGACCGAGGCCATCGACCACGCTATCGACGTGCTCATGGGTGACCGCTCGCTCGACGGTGTCGTGTGCGGTCAGCCCGCGATCGACACGCTCAAGATCGTCGACGGCGATAATATCGTCGAGACGCCGCCGCGCGAGCTCTATTGGGCAGCGCAGACGCCGCAGATTTTTAGCGTCGACGCCATGAAGCGCGCTCACGCCGCGGCGATTGCCGAGGGCTTTATCGGTACCGACGATTCATCGCTGGTCGAGCGCATGGGCGGGCGCGTCCGCTGTGTCCAGAGCCCGCGCGATAACCTTAAGGTGACGGTGCCCGAGGACTTGCGTCCCGTAACCGCGATTCTGCTTGGCCGCATGGCCGAGGGAGAGGACCTTCCCTATGTTCAGTAACCTGCGCATTGGCCACGGCTACGACGTCCACCGTTTGGTGGAGGGACGTCGATGTATCATCGGCGGGGTCGACATTCCCTACGAGCGCGGCCTGCTGGGCCACTCGGATGCCGATGTGCTCGCGCACGCCTTGGCCGACGCCATTCTGGGCGCCTGCCGTGGGGGAGACATCGGCAAGCTATTCCCCGATACCGACCCTGCCTACGAGGGCGCCGACTCGATGGTGCTGCTTGCCCGCGTAATGGACTATGCGCGTGAGCTGGGCTTTGAGTTTGTCGATGCCGACTGCACCATTGCCTGCCAGCAGCCTAAGATCACTCCGCACCGCGATGCCATGCGCGCCAACCTTGCCCATGCCCTGGGCGTTGACGTCGAAAACGTGGGCGTCGCCGCCACTACGACCGAAAAGCTCGGTTGGGAAGGCCAGGGCGAGGGAATCGGCGCCTGGGCCGTCTGCCTGCTACAGAAAACCGTTAAGGAGTAACGAATGCGTATCTACAACAGCGCTACCCATAAAAAGGAAGAGTTCCAGCCCATCGAGTCCGGCAAGGTCCGCATGTACGTGTGCGGCCCCACGGTCTACGACAACATCCACATCGGCAACGCCCGTACGTTCGTCAGCTTTGACGTGATTCGCCGCTGGCTCATCGCGAGCGGTTACGAGGTCACGTTCGCCCAGAACCTCACCGATGTCGACGACAAGATCATCAAGCGCGCCAACGAGCAGGGCCGTACGGCCGCCGAGGTCGCGACGGAGTTCTCCGACAAGTTCATCGGCGTCATGCGCGCCGCCAACGTGCTCGATCCCGATGTGCGCCCCCGCGCCACCAAGGAAATCGGCCCCATGATCGCCATGATCAAGACGCTTATCGAGCAGGGCCACGCTTACGCAGCCGATAACGGCGATGTGTACTTTGCCGTGCGCAGCGATCCCAACTATGGTCAGGTCTCGGGCCGCAACATCGACGACCTTATGGTTGGCGCACGCATTGAGGAGAACGAGGACAAGAACGACCCGCTCGACTTTGCCCTGTGGAAGGCCGCCAAGCCCGGCGAGCCCAGCTGGCCGAGCCCCTGGGGCGAGGGCCGTCCCGGTTGGCACACCGAGTGCGCCGCCATGGTGCATCGCTACCTGGGCACTCCGATCGACATCCACGGCGGCGGCTCCGACCTTGCCTTCCCGCATCACGAGAACGAGTGCGCCCAGGCCACCTGCGCCTGGCACCAGGGCTTCTCCAACACCTGGATGCACACGGGCATGCTGCTGGTAGACGGCGAGAAGATGTCCAAGTCGCTCGGTAACTTCTTTACGCTGGCCGAGGTGCTCGAGCAGCACTCCGCTGCCGCCCTGCGCCTGCTGATGCTGCAGACGAGCTATCGCTCGCCGCTCGACTTTTCTTGGGAGCGCCTGGAGGGTGCCGAGAACTCGCTCACGCGTATCGCCGGTACGGTCGAGAACCTGCGCTGGGCCGCGAACCATGCGACGGCCGATGCCGATGCGGCTGCCGCCGAGGCGTTTGCCGCCAAGGCCGCCGAGACCCGCGCCGCCTTTAAGGAGTGCATGGACGACGACTTTAACACCGCCGGTGCCATGGGTGCTGTCTTTGGCTTTGTCACCGAGTGCAACCAGTACCTGGAGCAGGCGGGTGACGCTGCCGACAAAGCCGCTGCCCTTGCCGCCGCCGATACGCTGGCCGAGCTACTCGATACGTTTGGCGTCGAGCTTCCCGAGCCCAAGGTCGAGCTGCCGCTGGGCCTGCTGGGCGTTGCCGCCGGTCTGGTCGCCTACACGGGCGACGACGTGGACGAGGCCGCTGCCAAGATTCTCGAGGCCCGCGCCGAGGCCCGTGCCGCCAAGAACTGGGATTTGGCCGATGCCATCCGCGATCAGCTCAAGGACCTCGGGCTGACGATCGAGGATACCGCCGCCGGCACTCGTATTAAGAGTCTCTAGTATTTGTCGACCGTCCGAGCCACGGCACCTTGCCTTGAAAGAGGAGGGCATAGACCTGGTGGTCATGCCCGACGATTGAAAGGCAAGGTGCCGTGGCTCGGACGGTCGATTCTTGTTCGTTATCTATTTAAGGAGGCCGTTTTATGGCCGACAATCGCAAGCGTGCGCCTCGTGGCGGCAAGCAGGCTGCTTCTGGCTCGCGTCCGATTCGCCGCAATGACCGCGCTGCCGCTCCCAAGGGCCAACGCGATCGCACCCAGGCCGCACGTCCGCAGCGTGATCGCAACCGCGACGCTGTCCAGGCTCCCAAGGGCGAGTTTATCGAAGGTCGTCGTGCTGCCGCCGAGGCGCTACGCACTGGTTTTCCCATCAAGTGCGCGCTCGTTGCCGAGGGCGGGGAGCGCGATGCCGCCTTGTCGCGCCTGGTCGACGACCTCAACGCTGCGGGCGTCCGCATTAAGTATGTGCAGCGCGCGCAGCTCGACGCACTGTCGAGCCATGGCGCTCACCAGGGCATCGCGCTCGAGGTTGGCAACTTCCCCTATGCCGATGTCGCCGATATTCTCGACCGCGCAGGCGAGGGCCCGGCACTTGTCGTGGTGCTCGACCACGTGACTGACGACGGCAACTTTGGCGCCATCGTGCGCTCCGCCGAGGTTGTGGGCGCGGCCGGCGTCATCATCGCCAACAAGCGTGCCGCCGGCGTGACCGTGGGCAGCTACAAGACCTCGGCCGGTGCTGTCATGCATCTGCCTATCGCGCAGGTTCCCAATATTGCCCGTGCACTCGATGACCTCAAGGCCGCTGGTTTTTGGGTGGGCGGTGCTTCCGAGCACGCCGAGGGCAGTTGCTGGGATGCTCCCTTCGAAGGTCGCGTGGCGCTCGTCATGGGCTCCGAGGGCGACGGCATCTCGCGCCTGGTACTCGAGAAATGCGACTTTTTGACCAAGCTTCCCCAGCGCGGCATGACCGAGAGCCTCAACGTGGCCCAGGCGACCACCGCGCTGTGCTTTGAGTGGCTGCGCCGCAATGCCGGCGAGCTCATGGGGGAGGAGTAGCGCATGTCCAAGAAGAACCGCGCCAAGTCCAAGGCCAAGCGCTTTGGCGAGGGCTCGGCCAAGCCGATTGTTTCGGCCGCGACCTATGGCGTGGGCGGCAATGCGTTTGCGCAGGCCATCGCCGATCCAGTCTCGACGGTGCACTCCAACAAGCCCGAGCTGCTGGTGGTCGACGGCTACAACGTGATCCACTGCACGCCACGCTACGAAAAGCTCGTCTACGACCATTCCGACGATCCGTATTCCAGCGATGTTCACGATATGGCGCGCACCGCCCTCATCAACGACGTCGCCGCCTTTGCCCAGGGCCGCTACGAGGCCGTGATCGTGTTCGACGGCGCGGGCAATATCTCCAGCGAGCGCCCCAACCTGCCGGCCCGCGGCGTGCGCATCGAGTTCTCGCCGACGGGTGTATCGGCCGATACCGTGGTACAGAAGCTCTGCATCGAGGCGCGCGAGGAAGGCCGCGCGTGCTCCGTGGTGTCGAGCGACGGCACGATCCAGGCCGTCGTCATGGGCAAGGGTGTTACGCGCATCTCGAGCCGTATGCTGGTGGACGAGATCAAACAGATCGATAACGACGTTCACGAGGCAGAGGAAGCTCCGCAGATCAAGATGACTCTGGGCAGTCGCCTGAGCCCCGATGCCCTGGCAAAGCTTAAGGCTCTGCGCGGGCGGTAGGGGAGTTGGCGGGGCAATGCTGCCTCGCTAACTCCATTCAGCGATGTCGATCATTCTTTCGAGGCGCCACGTTAGCGCCTCTTTTAGATAAGGCAGTCTCGCTGCTAGGGCATCGTTTTTAGACAGAATCTCGATCGCCTCGTCGACAAAGCCCTCGAGTTTGTCGCCGTCAAACCAGCCCATGTCCTCGACGAGCAACATTTGTTTGGCGGGACTTGAATGAAATTGTGCGCTGGTAAAACTGTGCTCTCCCGCCCTAAGCTCCTCTAGCGATATGTTGCACCAGAGTGATGAGCCCGAATCGAAGATGGGGGCAGGTCTGCAGGCTTGCGTGTTGACGTTTCGCACAAGGCCAAAGTTACGCCAATGGCGGTCATAGTTGGCGATGATGTCGTCACATACGATCATGCGGTCAAGGGCATCCTTGACGCCTGTCACCCCGAGCTCCTCGCAGTTTGCTACGTATCGCTCGTAGTCGGTTAGCCGTTCATCTGCGTTTGCGTGCTGGTTTACATAGAACGCAGGGACATACTCTTCTTCATCAGTTAAGAAGACATCGCATATGCTCAGGGCGGAAGTGCCCGTGCCCTCGAGCGAGTAAGGCACATAATCGCAGGCGTTTAGGATGCGACGGTGGAGCGCGGTCGCCACCAGCTCGTTATAAGGTTCCTGGTTCAGGTGCGCTCCTGCCTTATGCAGAATTCGACGCCCGTCCTCGCATGTCCAGTACTTTTGAAGATTGCCGTCCGAGGTGTTGTCGGGCTTTGCGGCGGCTGCCTTACCCTCCGGGGCGAAGGGTGCAATGGTTAGCGAAACGTCATCAAAAGCATTATTGAAGAAATTAATATCTTCCCAGGCGAGGCCGGAACTTTGGGGTCTAATCCAATACTGGTCGGATAGGGAGAGGCCAAGATTTCGCTGTACGAGTTCATCGGGAACATCGACTGCGGCTTCTGCAAGCAGGGAGGCAAGCCCAATGCGTGCGAGTGGGATACCGCGGCCGCGCCACCAGATGCGGAAGGAGTCGAGCGATATGGGGCTATTAGGGCCAAATACTCCAATAGGGGCGTGGGCGTAATCGACGTCGGCGCCGATGTGGGTGAAGTCTTTTCGCGATGTGCTGTAGACCAGTTGGGCTACTTCGTGCGTGCGGTTCATGAGGGTAAATGCGACTTCGCTTTTCCCATGCCCACGACGAGGTCGTCCCCCTCTTTTGGTTGCGGAGCGGAGTCGCGCGTCTACGCTGTCTTTGTCGATGAGCCACACGCCAGAAGCCTTGCGGGCGGTCAGCGCGCCGTTCTTAATGAGCTCCTGCACCCTGCGCGGGCTGATGCCGAGCAGCTCGGCTGCTTCCTTGGTAGTCAACATCGCGAAACCCTTCGCCAGAACGAATAGTTTTATATAGCCAATTGTAATTAAAACTATTCGTTCTGGCGAATGGTTTTAAGATTGAGGGCGCACTGACAGAAATGAACGGGCCTGGTACGCGCTGTTGCTGGATTTTGCATATTTATATAACGCCGTGCGGCCTGTTGCGCCCCGTCCGCAATTCCATTATTCTTAACAGGCTTCGCGCGAAAGCGCCAAGTGTGCCAGTGTGGCGCAACGGTAGCGCAACTGATTTGTAATCAGTGGGTTGCAGGTTCGATTCCTGTCACTGGCTCCATGAGAGTTTCGGGCTCTGTCTCTATATGGGACAGAGCCCGTTTCTATTTAGGTGGCGCGCCATCAGGTTAGCGCCCATCCCGTTTTTGGTTTGTCTCGTCCTCCAGTTTGTCTAAATCTGTAACACCAAGACCGATATTTGGCATCTAACTGTTACAGATTGAGATGAAACTTAGGGTGTTTTAGGAATATCTTGATCTGTAACATGTAGAAGCGGAATAGGCCTCTTGCTGTTACAGATCGAGACAAGGGCGGGTGCGGACCTGGATGTTCTGCTCGAGCGTGGATTTCTGGACACGCGAGCGAAGAAAATCTTCCGACCGGAGAACGAGCGTGGATAATTAACTTGGATAGGGAGCTAAGGTAAACACCGATTGTCTATCGAAGGCTTTAGAAACGACGACCCCGATTTCATTGTGGAATCGGGGTCGTTTGTGCCTGAGGAATCCGAATGGATTAATCGAGCTCCTAAGGGACTTCTTGGGTTCTTGCTAATGGTCTGCCGAGGATGTCCCCAATGCAAGCAGCGGGCATCTACTCAATATAGTTGGGATTCTTCTTGATGATCACGCGTGCAGCGATGAACGAGACGACGATGGCGATGACGGCGACAACGCACGCCAGTACGAAGTTGCCCATGGATCCATCGGGAGCGATAAAGATCAGCGCAGAAAGAAGACCGGGGCATGCTCCCGCAACATACTCCTTCAGGACGAAGATACCTGCAGGGAGTCCCGCGCAGAGGGCGCCGATTGCCGTGCCGACAAGCAGGCGGGGACGCTCGATGAGGCAGCCGTAAAATGCGGGCTCAGTTACGCCACAGAGTGCGGTGACGGCAACCGTGGTGACCATACCTCTCTTCTCCTTGTTGCCTTTCATTGCAGTTGCCAAGGCGAGACTCGTGCCGCCAATGCAGAGGTTTGAGATGAAGCCAAAGATGATGGGCGCCCAGCCGAGCTGCGCCAAGCTCGTAACTTCGATCGCGATGTAGGCCTTATCAAGACCGAGCATGACAAAATAGGGGTTAAGGGCTGCAAGGATTGGAGTAGCGATAAATGCCACGTTATCCATGAGCCACGTGGCGGCATCACTCAGCGCGTAGCCCATCATGCTGCCGGCGGGGCCGAGGATAATCAGCTCAACAGGCACGACGATGAACATGGTGAGCAGCGGCTTCAAGAACAGTTTGGTAATGTCGGGGATGATTTTCTGAAGACCGCGATCAACAAAGTACATGAACACAACGCCCAGTACGATTGGCACCACCGTGCTCGAGTAGTCATTCGTCGGGATGGGGATGCCAAGAAAGTCGAGACCCTCAGCACCGCTAATAGACGAGCTAATCATGATTGCGCCCAGCAGTGCGCCCATGATAGGCTGCATCTTCATGACGGCGGCGAGCTGATAGCCGAGGTAAACGGGCAGGAAGCTAAATGAGGCGCTGAAGATCGCCAGCAGAACCTGGGCGGTTCCGCTATCGGTGCTCAATCCACAATAATTGACCAGGAGATTCTTGATCGAAAGAATGAGTCCGCCAACGATGAGCGCCGGGACGATGGGCATGAATACCTGTGCAGAGACGTTCCCGAATTTCTCAATCAAGCCCATGGCGGTGTTACCGCTTTTAATGCCTTCTGCAAGGTCTTTGGCGGTTTGGGCATCGTCGGCAACCGTGCCACCGCCGACTTCGATTCCCGCGAAGTCGAGGAAGTCGTTGTAGGCCTCGGTGACGTTGGGGCCGATGATCACCTGAAGCTGGCCACCGCTGACTACTGCCCCGAGCGCCTGGTCAGCCGATTTGGCGAGCTGGAGATCGATGATCGAGGTGTCTCGTGCGTCGATGCGAAGGCGCGTCGCACAATGAGTTACCGATGTAATGTTCTCTTTGCCGCCAACAGCCTTTAGGACTGTTTCGGACATTGCCTGATATTTCATCTCTTTCTCCTAACCTTCCTGCTCCTGATACTTCGAGATAAGGTCTCGGTACCAATACCAGCTCTTTTTGGGGGTGCGCTCCAGATTGTTCTCGAAGTCGATATGGACAAGTCCGTATCGTTTTTCGTAGCCGTTGATCCAGCTATACAGATCCATCGTCGACCAGAGGTAGTAGCCCTCAACGCGCGCGCCGTCGCGCTTAGCCCTCATCATGTGCTCGATGAACTGGCCCAGAAGCTCGATGCGGTCATCATCGTGGATCATTCCGTCTGCGTCTGGTTGCTCATAGGCGCCATGTCCGTTTTCCGTAATAAAGATGCGGGGCGCGTCATAGCGCTCGTGGACATCCATGATGGTTGAATACATGCAACTTGGGAGTATTTCGCGGCCCCATTTATTGCGGGGAACATTGCTGTCGCGGGCGCTTTCAAACAAGGGCGCAATGCATTTTCCTTCGACCTTTTTGCTCGAACCGCCCTTATTGTTCGCCGAAACGGCAAGCTCTCCACCGTGCCAGTCGGTTACATACTCTCGGCAATACACGTTAAGTCCAATAAAATCGACTTTACCGTCTCTGAATTCTTCTACGTCATTTGGGGATCGATAGAGCGAGACGCCAAGTTTTTCAAGGATTTCGTCCATTTCTGGCGGCAGTTGACCCTGAAGTGCTGGTGCCAGAATCATGCGATTGGCGAAAAAGTCTGCGTATCGAAATACGTCATCGGGGTGCTCGGTTGCCGGGTCGAGTTCGACAACGCCGCCATCGTGGACGGCGCCGATGATGCCGTCGTAGCCCATTTGACGATATGCTCGGACTGCGAGTGCGCTTGCGCGCATCAGGTTGTACTGAAACTGCATGTACGACTGAACGTCGAGCGATCGATTGGGGGGATAGTTGCCCAACATGTTTACGCAGTAGCTGTAGAAATGCGGCTCGTTAACGGTAGCCCAGATTTTGACGCGGTCTCCAAAGCGCTCAAAGCAAATCTTGGCGTATTTGCAGAACCACTCTGCCATATCGTTGTTCAGCCATCCGCCTTTGCAAGCAAGCGTGAATGGCAGATCGTAATGGAACAGCGTAACGTTGGGCCCTATGCCATTTTCGAGGCAGCAATCAATGACCCGATTATAAAAATCGATACCCTTTTCATTCACTTCACCGATACCCGTGGGGATGATTCGACTCCATGAAAGAGAGAAGCGATAGGTGTTTTGTCCGCCTTCTTTCATCATGCGGATATCTTCTTCATAGCGATGGTAGAAGTCGCAAGATACATCACCGTCAACATGGTTGATGTTCTTATTGCTTGTGTGGTTAAAGAAATCCCACTCGCCAAGGCCTTTGCCGTCTTCGTTCCAGGCACCCTCGCACTGATAAGACGCCGTGGCGGAACCCCAGAGAAACGGGATGTTGTTCACGTTGCCCATGAATCCCCTTTCCATCATTCAACACGGTGGATACGTGTGGCGGAATTACGATTAAGATGACGTCAACTGATTTGAATCATAGGAGAACGACCAAAGCTGTTTGATTCAATAAATGAACTATGATTTCGAGGAGAGAGGAAAGAGAGATCACGTGAATATCAATGACTTCGATGTGCTCAATCTAATTAGCTCCATCATCAACAGCGAGTTTGGGTCAAACGATGCCGCCATCGCTCGATATCTCATCGCTCACATTAGGCGTTCGAGCGAAATCAATGTTGCCGCAATAACCCGCGATGCATTCGTGACCCGTTCCGCTGTTCGTCGTTTCTGCAATCGATTGGGCTACCAGTCTCTTAGCGATTTGAAAGAATCATTTACTCAATCAGTCTTTCCAAGCGACTTAAGCCATCGAGAGGAGGAATTTGGCTACGAGGAGTACAGGGCAGAGCTCGACGTTCGCATGATCGAGATGTTCGCTGAGGTTGAAAGCGGCGTGTCCGATATCGCTATTAAGCACCTTGCCGACGAAATTGATGGCCATAAAAACGTTGAAATCTGGTGCACCAATAATGTGAGCGCCAATCTCGTACGATTTCAGCAGGAAATGTTTTATGCGGGCAAGATAGTTCGCATAGTTGCTGGGGCTAACGTCGCGGAATTGAAAAACATGGGAGACGCTTCGCAGTCATTGATAATTCTCGTATCGGTCTCCGGGCTATTTGCGTCACAGGCGCGTGAGTATCTTGATTGCCGTTCGGGCAGGAAGATTCTAATTACTGCGTTTAGCAACGATGACAAATCGAGATCTTTTGACCGTGTATATCGTCTTGGTAATGCGGGAAACGGAATTGACCGACTCGGCGTTTATTCGAAATACGCCATGACCTATTTCTTCGACTTGCTATCATCGTGTTACTTGAGTCGCTACCCCTGCACCAAGGGGGAGCCGCTCTATGGGTCTACTTTGGTCTGGCCCGAGTAGTAGCGGCTCTATAGTTCTCCCGTCTGGAGAATGAGAGTGGATAATCTCCCACTTTGGGCTTAGAGCCGCGCTAAAAGCGGGAGATTATCCACGCTTGAACGTGCCGTGGAAGCCCCGATCTCGACCTATATATAGGTGCAAATAAGCTGGTATCGAAGTTCGATACTGAAGGTGTACTCCACTACAGCAAAGTGTTACCTTGGGAAACGTCACCTCAGTATCCAAAACCACTGTCCTTCATATCCAAACTCAATAAAACCGCAGGTCATGGCTATATAGATACGCCCGGGGCCGTGTATCTAGAGGTTTTCGTTGACAGCCCCCAAGGTTGCATCGTATTATCTTTTTCGTTCGCGGGGTCGGCGGTCCAAAAGACCAAAGAACCTGCGGATACTTGAACGATTGGGAGTTTGCCCGAGTGGTTAATGGGGACGGGCTGTAAACCCGTTGGCTCTGCCTACATAGGTTCGAATCCTATAGCTCCCACCCGTCAAGTGCCTGTATAGCTCAGTCGGTAGAGCACTTCGTTGGTAACGAAGAGGTCACCAGTTCAAGTCTGGTTGCAGGCTCCATCCGGCGGTGTAGCTCAGTTGGTTAGAGCACACGGTTCATACCCGTGGCGTCACTGGTTCGAATCCAGTCACCGCTACCATAGGTAACACGGTGGCTTCTCAATAGTATGTTGAGAGGCCACTATGGTATAAAGGCAAAGTCCCGTCCGGGGACGACCTGTTTAGAGGAGGGCTTTATGGCCAAAGAGAAGTTTGAGCGCACTAAGCCGCATGTTAACATCGGCACCATTGGTCACGTCGACCACGGCAAGACCACGCTGACCGCTGCCATCACCAAGGTTCTCTCCGAGACCGAGGGCTGCAAGGCTGACTTCACTGCGTTCGAGAACATCGACAAGGCTCCCGAGGAGCGCGAGCGCGGCATCACGATCTCCGTCTCCCACGTTGAGTACGAGACCGCTGCCCGTCACTACGCTCACGTTGACTGCCCGGGCCACGCTGACTACGTCAAGAACATGATCTCCGGTGCTGCTCAGATGGACGGCGCTATCCTGGTCATCGCCGCTACCGACGGCCCCATGGCTCAGACCCGCGAGCACATCCTGCTCGCCCGTCAGGTCGGCGTTCCCTACATCGTCGTCTTCCTGAACAAGTGCGACATGGTCGACGATGACGAGCTCATCGACCTCGTCGAGATGGAGACCCGTGAGCTCCTCTCCGAGTACGATTTCCCCGGCGACGACATCCCCGTCATCCGTGGTTCCGCTCTGGGCGCTCTCGAGGGCGATGCCAAGTGGATGGACGCTATCCGCGAGCTCATGAAGGCCGTCGACGAGTACATCCCGACGCCTGCTCGTAACAACGACCTCCCGTTCCTGATGGCCGTTGAGGACGTTATGACCATCTCCGGCCGTGGTACCGTTGCTACCGGCCGTGTCGAGCGCGGTGAGCTCAAGCTCAACGAGCCCGTCGAGATCGTCGGCATCAAGGATACCCAGAACACCGTCGTTACCGGTATCGAGATGTTCCGTAAGTCCATGGACTTCTGCGAGGCTGGCGACAACGTCGGTCTGCTGCTCCGCGGCATCAAGCGCGAGGACATCGAGCGCGGCCAGGTTCTCTGCAAGCCCGGTTCGGTTACCCCGCACACCAAGTTCACCGGCGAGATCTACGTTCTGACCAAGGAGGAGGGCGGCCGTCACACCCCGTTCTTCGATGGTTATCGTCCTCAGTTCTACTTCCGTACCACCGACGTTACCGGTACGGTCAAGCTCCCCGAGGGCACCGAGATGGCTATGCCTGGTGACCACATCACCATCGAGGGCGACCTCATCCACCCGATCGCCATGGAGGAGGGCCTGCGCTTCGCTATCCGCGAGGGTGGCCACACCGTCGGTTCGGGCATCGTCTCCACGATCATTGAGTAAATTAGCTCTTTGATATAGCTGACTTAGAGAACCCGGCACTTATATGGGTGCCGGGTTCTTTTCTGCAATGGATATTGAGCCGTTGCTGGTGTCGAGAGGATCGATAATGGTCCTGGATGCATCGTCGATTAGATTTCGATGGCTTCATTGATGTGTTCCAAATATGAATGGATCCACCGAGAACCAATTGACTCGAGGTTTTCATTGACAGCACTTACGTGGAGCTGATAAAGTAACAACTCGTGCCCGTACGGGGCGGAAATGAAAGGTTCAGGATACATGCGTACTCTAGTTACTCTTGCGTGCACTGAGTGCAAGCGCCGCAACTATACGACCACCAAGAACAAGTCGACCATGCCTGATCGTATGGAGATTAAGAAGTATTGCCCCTGGTGCCGTCACCACACGCTGCACAAAGAGACTCGCTAGTCTCTAGTCACATACGCCAGTAGTTCAATTGGTAGAGCATCGGTCTCCAAAACCGAGTGTTGAGGGTTCGAGTCCTTCCTGGCGTGCCAGTCATTATTCCGTAAGCTCCCACTTGGGGGCTTACGGTTTACTCATGTATAAGCGCATTGCGCGGAGGTAACCCAAATGGCCAACAAGAAGAACAAGAAGAAGGCTCAGCAGCCGGCACCTGCCAACAAAGCTGCCGCCAACTCCAAGGTTGAGGCCAAGAAGGCCGTTGCCAAGAAGAACGAGAAGGCTGCGAAGTCCAAGAAGAACGAGAAGCCTGGTTTCTTCGCCCGCACCAAGAAGTATTTCGCTTCGGTCAAGTCCGAGATGAAGCGTGTCACGTGGCCCGATAAGAAGGAGCTCGTGAACTACTCGGTCGTCGTTTGCGCTTCTCTGGTCGTCGTCGGCGTCGTCATCGCTCTGCTCGATGCTGGCTTTGGCGAGGCTCTTGCTCTGTTCTCTGGATTGAGGGGCTAAACCATGTCTAAGCGTTGGTACGTCGTTCACACTTACTCCGGATACGAGAACCGTGTAAAGTCCGATCTCGAGCATCGTATCGAGACCATGGGTATGCAGGACCGTATCTTTGATATCGAGATTCCTATGGAGCGCGTCACCGAGATCAAAGAGGGTGGCAAGCGCGAGACCAAGGATTCCAAGATCTTCCCGGGTTATGTCCTGGTCCGCATGGAGATGGATGACGATGCTTGGACGTGTGTTCGCAACACGCCCGGCGTCACCGGTTTCCTGGGCGGCAACGGTAAGCCCGCACCGCTTTCCCGTGATGAGTACAATAAGATGACTCGTCGTCCCGGTAAGGGCGATTCGCCCAAGCGCACCTCGGTTGATATTCAGGTCGGCACGTCCGTCCGCGTCACCGATGGCCCGCTTACCGACTTTGATGGCAAGGTCTCCGAGGTTAACACCGAGGCTGGCAAGCTCAAGGTCACGCTAATGATCTTTGGCCGCGAGACGCCGGTCGAGCTCGACTTTAACCAGGTCGCTGTCATCGCTTAAGTTTTCGTCCGTTCGCGCGAGCGTGCTTCTTCTGTGACTGCTCATCTCAGGAGTGCTTCTAACACGTGCGTGCTTACGATATAGCAAGTACTTCACACTCGTGATTCGAAAGGAATGACCATGGCTGAGAAGAAGGTTGCCAACGTCATTAAGCTCCAGATTCCTGCTGGTGCAGCTAACCCCGCTCCTCCCGTCGGCCCCGCCCTGGGCGCTGCTGGCGTGAACATCATGCAGTTCTGCCAGGCCTTTAACGCCGAGACGCAGGACAAGAAGGGCGACATCATCCCCGTTGAGATCTCTGTCTACGAGGATAAGTCCTTCTCCTTCATCACCAAGACCCCGCCGGCGGCTCACCTCATCAAGAAGGAGCTGAACCTCAAGTCTGGTTCCGCTAAGCCCCAGGCCGACAAGGTTGGTCAGCTCTCCCAGGAGCAGCTCACCAAGATCGCCGAGATTAAGATGCCGGACCTCAATGCCAACGACATTGACGCTGCCAAGAAGATCATCGCCGGTACCGCCCGTTCCATGGGCGTCACCATCGCTGAGTAGCGATTTCTTATGGTAACGACGGGTGCTCCGACCGGGGTGCCCGTTAAATGTGTGCAATAGGGCACACGATACGATGTGGGAGGGCTCACGCCCGTTTAACCACAGGAGGTAATGCACATGGCTAAGCATGGTAAGAGCTATAACGCCGCTGCCGAGAAGATCGACCGCGCCACGCTCTACACCCCCCTTCAGGCTGCCAAGCTCATCAAGGAGCTCGACACCGCCAAGTTCGACGAGACCGTCGAGGCCCACTTCCGTCTGGGCATCGATACTCGTAAGGCTGACCAGAACATCCGTGGTTCCATCTCCCTGCCCCACGGCACCGGCAAGACCGTTCGTGTTGCCGTCTTCGCCGAGGGCGAGAAGGCCCGCGAGGCTGAGGCTGCCGGCGCCGACATCATTGGTTCCGACGAGCTCGTCGCCCAGATTCAGAAGGGCGAGATCAACTTCGACGCCGCTATCGCTACGCCGAACATGATGGCCAAGGTTGGCCGCATCGGTAAGATCCTTGGTCCCCGTGGCCTCATGCCGAACCCCAAGCTCGGCACTGTGACCATGGACGTCGCCAAGATGGTCTCCGAGCTCAAGGCTGGCCGCGTTGAGTACCGCGCCGACCGCTACGGCATCTGCCACGTGCCCCTGGGCAAGAAGTCCTTCTCTGAGCAGCAGCTCGTCGAGAACTACGCTGCCCTGTACACCGAGATCCTGCGCGTCAAGCCCTCTTCTGCTAAGGGCAAGTACGTCAAGTCCATCTCCGTGTCTTCCACCATGGGCCCTGGCGTCAAGGTCGATCCCGCTGTCCAGCGTGACTTCCTGGCTGAGTAACTGCTAGTTACTGCCTGAGTACAGCAAGCATTGCTAAAGAAACCCGGTTCTGCCTTTTGCAGGACCGGGTTTCTTGCTATCGCGTCAAAAGCACCACAAAGGGGACAGTGTCCTCTTTGTGGTGGTTACCAGGGTGTTCTGGCCGTTGAGGACTCGATGGCTTCGTGGCGTTTGAGCTCGCGGCGCATGGTTTGTGAGTTGAGCCAGGCTGCTTGCCAGCCGCGGATGGGGTAGTGCGTCTGGTCGAGCTCAAACTGCGTATAGCCGCAGGCGTTGATGATCGTCGTTCCACACACATGCTGACGCTCGCGCTGAAAATCGCAACCGTAGCTTTGGTGCACATGTCCGTGCACCATGTAGTCGGGATTCCAGGATTCGAGTGCTGTGTTAAAGCATTCGAATCCTCGATGCGGCAGATCGTCCAGATCACCCATACCGGCGGCGGGTGCATGGGTAAGCAGAATGTCGCACCCGCCGACCATCCTAACCTTACGCGACAGCTTACGCATGCGCTTGGACATCTCGCGTTCGGTGTACATGTTGGCGCCGTCGCGATAACGCATGGACCCGCCAAGGCCCGCAATGCGAATCCCTCGGTACGTGTACACGCTGTCTTCCACGCAGATACATCCGCCCGGTGCATGACGTGCGTAGCGGTCATCGTGATTGCCGCGCACGTAGATGAGCGGTTTGTTGATGACCGTAACCAAAAACTCAAGATAGTCCGGGTCCAGATCGCCGGCGGACAAAATCAGGTCGACTCCCTCAAAGCGTTCCTTGCGAAAGCACTCCCAAAGGCATCGTTCTTCGGTATCGGCTATTGCAAGGATTTTCATAGGGCAGGGACTTTCGGCTCATCGTCGAGCTGCGGAATGGTGCCTACCACGTTGTCCGCCAGCCAATTCATCTCGACAATCTGCGTGCTCGGCAGCGGAGGGAAGCCTTCGATCTGTACCACGCCGTTCTGGCTGTGGAGCTCGCCGCCAAAGGGGTTGATGGATCCCTCAACAATGCCGTTGCGGAGCAACTGCACGAGTTTGCGCGTTTGGTAGGGTAGGCCCGGAGCGTAACGGATGTCGATAACTCCGGAGCTCATGCCATACCAGTAGTTGACAGCGCGCACTTGGTTGTCGTCGCTGGTCTCGTCCCACGCGCCGTGAAGAAGGCTGCGAACGATGAGCTCGTAGTAGCGGCCCCAGTTCCATACGGGCATGGCGATGCCGGTAACTTTGCCGTCGACCAAACGGTGAAGCCCGTAGGCCGTAGGGTCTTCCAGCGACTTTGACATATCGGCGCCGGTCATGACGCTCACGCCTTCGCGGCACATGGCCTCGGCGAGACCTCCAGCGGGCACATCACCCCAGGTGAGGATAATTTGCGCGCGGGGGTCGAGCAGCGAGGCGCCGATGGCAAAGGCATTGATCTCGCTGAGCGCGCCGGATGCGAAGACCGACGCGTGGTAGCCGATGCGATGGTTGTCCGCCATGCTGGCGGCAAGGGCGCCCAGGAGGAACTTGGCCTCGTACATCTTGCCAAAGTACGAACGGACGCTTTGGTGGGGAAGGCCGATAGAGCAGTTAAGGAACCGAACCTGGGGATACTCAACGGCAGCTCTGAGCGTGTATTCCATCAGGCGGTGCGAGGTCGAGAAGATGACGTTGTCTCCATGTTTGACAGCCGTTTCCACGGCGGCGTAGAACACGTCCGGATCGTGACAGTCCTCGAACGCCTCGGTGCGCACGATACCGCCAAAGTGCTCATCGAGATACTGACGCCCTTGGTCGTGCAGGCTGTCCCAGCTCGACGTCGCACAGGGGAACTCATGGATAAAGGCGATACGCAGGGGGTTGGCCGCCGAATAGACGGTCTTGCCCATAAAGAAGTTGAGCACGCCAGCGGTGGACTTGGCGGGCGTTTCTTCCTCGTCGACGCTCGGTGCTTCGACAAGATCGACCTTGTCCTCGTCATTTTTGCCGGCAATGACCAGCTCACGCCAAATCTTGCACAGGCGGTTTACGACGATATCCGTCGGCGTATCCAGCAGGCGGTCCTGGTTGTACACATTGAGGTAGACGAGCATGGCGTCGGCGGGCGTAATGTCCAGGTGGTCGCCGCCTGCGCGAAGGTAGGCACGCTTAAAGAGCAGGAAAGTGTGGCGCAGGTAGTCGACCTTTTTCTGCGGCCATTTTTCGATAAGGTTCTGACCGAGCATCTTCGCGAGCGTTTCGTAGCTTCCCTCACGCGAGAACTCGATCTCGTATAGGGGGCAGACGCGCCAAAACGCGCAGAACTCGCCGTACAAGCGGCTTTCGACGGAATCCCATGTGCCGGGGTAGAGACGGGTGACCTTGGCCGAAACCGTCGGGGCGTCTAGGAATTTGAGGACACTGACGCGTTTGTTGCCTTCCTGGACATAGAACCGATGCATGAACTCGGTGACGATGACGGGGTCGCGATAGCCCTCGGTCACCTGGATGTCGTAGAGGTTGGACCACTTGCGGGCGAACTCGGTGCTAAACGGAAGCAGGGGCATAAAGTTACACGAAAAGGCGGACTGACGGCCCTTGGTGACCGTGCCGACGACCATTTCGAGCGGAATATCCCGCAGGCCGACATTCTCTCGCTGACCTAAGGGGAGCTGAGCAATCAAGCTATCGAGGTCCGTAAGGTATGGATGCTCGCTTTGGCTAATGGCGCGTCGACGTCCTTGCTCGCCGCGCTTGCGTGCTTGACGATAGGCCTCTTCCATGATGTTGCTCCCTTAGTCGTTTAAACAACTATATAAACCATGGTACCACGAATGAAAACCACTACAAAGATGCCTGTCCCCTTTGTGGTGGTTTAGGCAATGATGGGGGCAATGGCGCGAATGCAAGCATCGGCAGCGGTGAAAGTGGTGCTGTCGTCGCTGACGATAAAGATAATCTTTCCTTTGATGCCAAAGTCGCCGATCTCGCTAAAGAGCACGTAGGGCTCCTTGTCAAAGCCCGAGATGGGCGAGACGGCCGTTTTGGTGGCGCTCGTGAGCTCGTCTGCCAGCGCGTCAAGGGAAGCCCACTTAGACGTGTCCTTTACGGCAACGGGCACGGCCACGCGTCCAAAGGGCATCAAATGCACGAGTGTGTTCTTGGAAATGTTGGAGTTGGGGATGATGATGGTCTGCCCGCAGGCGTCCTCGATGGTCGTGTGGCGCCAGGTGATGTCCTGGACCACGCCCGACACGCCGCCGACCTCGATATTGTCGCCAGGCTTGATGATGCCCATAAAGGTCACCTGCATGCCACCGATAAGGTTTGACAGCGTGTCCTGAAAGCCGAGCGAGATGGCGATGCCGCCGACGCCAAGAGCGGCGACGAGGGTGTTTGCATTAATGCCAAAACAGTTGTCGAGGATAAAGCTGCCGCCGATCATCCAGATGACGGCGCGCGCGATGTTGATGAAGATACTCGATGCCGGTAGCGGGTTATCGTCTCGGTTAAGCAGATGATTCAGGGTCTTGGATACGACCTTGGCGGCGACGGCGGTGCCTATCGCCAAGATGACAGCCCAGATGATGTTGTGGACCCATCGTTGTGTAAAGAAATGAAGAATCGGCTCAAACAATTCCATGTAGGGAAAACCTCCTAATGATCGTCCAACCATGATACCCACCAAGAAGCCCGTCCGATCAAATTCGGACGGGCTTCCGTGCTCGATATAAGGTTTACGCGGCGGGGCTGCAAGGCCCGGCGGTGTAGCTTAGCGTCGACGCTTCCAGATAATGCCGAGGATGATGACGATGATGCCGCCGATAAGGCACGCGCCAACTACTGCCAGCGTGCGGTCTCCCGTTGCGGCGAGCTTACCGGTCGTCTTCTTGGTGATGACCTTCGTGGTCGTGGTGGTCGTCGCGCCCGGCTTAGGCGTTGGATTCGGATAGGGCGTGGGGTCCACGGCTGCGGAGCCGAAGCTGATGGTGCCGGCGAGCCCGGCCATCTTGCTCTCCCAGCTGTTCTGCCCGATCAACGCCCTTAGCGCTGACTCGCAGGTACCCCACTCGGTGTGCTTGGTGGCGTTTGCGAAGGTGGGGAAGTCGGTCGTGTTGGTGATGATGTAGTTGTTGGTGGCGACGGTATAGGCCTTGGCGGGGTCGAGCGTGCTGCCGTCCTTGGTGAGTGTGGCACTCACAATGCGCTTGCCTTCGGGCTGCGTCCAATCAATCGTCACGTTGATGCCGCCAAAGGAGAGAACGCTGCCAGAGTCATCGCGCCACTTGTACTTGTCTTGCGCCTCCTGCTCGGTGTGACCGGCCGCCACGTAGGCTTGCTGAAGCTCGTAGCTGTGATTGCAATCGTCGCTAATTTGTAGCGAGTGCTCGAGCGCTGCGAGGAAGTCCGCGCCGGTCATGGTCAAGGTCTCCACGGTGTTGCCGTAGGGCGAGATGGCGATGACGTTGCCGGCGGTCACGTTGCCCGCCGCGATGCCGCCGCGGATGCCGCCAGCGTTTTCGATAGCGAGGTCCGCGCTCGTCAGGGCAAGATAGGAGCCGCAAATCACATGGCCGATGGTCTGGGCCTTGGTGGTGTCGCCCTCCTTACTGGGGCGGAAATCGGTGGTGCGCACCATTTCCCAACCATGCGTGCCTGCGGCGTCCTCGCCGTAGAAATAGTTGGTGGTGGATGTGCCGAGCACCTTGTTCGATTCGTTTTCAAAGGCCTCGTCGAGCGGCTTGATCTTGTTGCGGACGGCTTCAAGGCGGCTTTGGTAGTCGGAGCCCTTGTTGGGGTCTGCCAAAAGGTCGTTGACGTTCTTGGCGGTGTAGAGCTTCTCGTCGCTGCCGTCTGCAGGGACCGTGACCGTGTCATCGTCGGTCGTCTCGGTGCCATTCGCGTCGTACTTGTACGGAATGGAAAGCAGTCCCACCTCGGCAAAGGCACTGCCCGCCTCGACAACGTGGATTGTCTTGCCGTCGGCTCCCGTCACCTTCTCGTTAAGGTTGATGTGCTCGTGGCCTGCGATAAGGGCATCGACGCCACGGAGTCGCGTGGCAAAGGTCTTGGCGTCGAGCGTGTGCGCGATACACACAACAACATCGCAGCCCTCCTTGCGCAGCTGCTCTGCCTCGGCATTGATGGCGTTCGCGGCACTCGAGAACGACGTACCCGCGACCAGGTCCGCGCGCAGCGAGGATCCCAGCGACTCATCCATGGCACCCACGACGCCGACCTTGATTTTGTAGTCGAATGTGGAGTGATCCTCGCTATCCTCCCAGGTGCGATCGAGCGTCTTCGTGATGCTCGAGCTCCATACGCCGCTCGTAGACTTCGCGTTCGCGCAGAGCATGGCGAAGGGCGTACCGGTGGTGCTGTAGCCGGTCATGGTGCGGAGTTTGTCCGCGCCGTAGCTCCAGTCGTGGTTGCCTGGCGTGGTCGCGTCGTAGCCGTCGGCGTAGAAAGTGTCCATGAGCTCGGCGATGCCCTTGCCCTCGCTCATGGTGGCGAAGGACTGTCCGTGGAAGGTGTCGCCCGCATCGAGCAAAAGATCGGGGGCGTTGCCCTGGGCGCTATAAAGGACCGCCAGTCCGTCGAAGCCGACGGTGCCGGTGCCCTTGCTTGTGTTGTAGCTGTACTTGTAGCTGCCGTGGATATCGTTGGTGTGCATGACGGTCACAGAGCCGTCAATAGCGGCGGGCAGGTTCCCCGCGAAAGCGAGGCTTGGGATGCCTGCGAGCGAGCCGGCAAACAACGCGGCGGCTAACGCAAGGCGGGGAGACTTTTCATGGCAGTTTCCTTAGTCCTTAGCCAGAATGTCTGGTTGAATATCGGATTATCGACATAATATGCGAAAACCGCCGCAAGGGCGTCTGCCCCTTTGCGGCGGTTTTGACGTTTGCGCAGATAAAACCTACCAAAATAAACCTGTCCCTTTTTGGCAGGTTTTAGCTCAGCAGCATGCGGTCGTTGGCGAGCTCGCCGCCCGAGACCTCCTCGAACTTCTGCAGCAGGTCGGCTACGGTGAGCGACTTCTTCTCATCGCCCGCCACGTCGTAGATCACGTGGCCTTCGTGCATCATGATCAGACGGTTGCCCAGACGGATGGCATCGTTCATGTTGTGCGTGACCATGAGCGTGGTCAGGTGGTTCTCGTCGACGATCTCCTCGGTCAGGTTGAGCACCTTAGAGGCCGTCTTGGGGTCGAGGGCCGCGGTGTGCTCGTCGAGCAGCAGCAGGCGTGGCCTGGTGAGCGTGGCCATCAGCAGGGTGAGTGCCTGGCGCTGGCCACCCGAGAGCAGGCCGACCTTGGCGTTGAGACGCGTGTCCAGACCAAGGTCCAGGCGCTTGAGCAGCTCGACGTACTCATCTTTCTCGGCCTTGGTGACGCCCCACGAAAGGCCGCGACGCTGGCCGCGACGCTTGGCGAGGGCCAGGTTCTCGGCGATCTGCATGTCGGCAGCGGTACCGCGCATGGGGTCCTGAAACACGCGGCCCAGGTACTTGGCGCGCTGCGACTCGCTCAGGCGCGAGATGTCGGTGCCGTCGAGCTCAATAACGCCCGAATCGAGCGGGTACACGCCGGCGATCATGTTGAGCAGCGTGGACTTGCCGGCGCCGTTGCCGCCGATCACGGTTACAAAGTCGCCGTCATTCAGGGTGAGGTCGACGCCGGTGAGCGCGCGCTTCTCGGTGACGGTGCCCTTGTTAAAGGTCTTCTTGACGTGCGAGAGCTTAAGCATCTGCCTCATCCCCCTTCGTGTAGGAGCTGCGGAGCTTATAGCGCTCCCAAACCACGGGCACGCACAGGGCCACGGCGACGATCACGGCGGAGAGCAGCTTCATGTCGTTGGCGTCCATGCCCAACTGCAGCACGATGGCGCGGATAAGGAAGTACACCACGGAGCCAAAGACGGCAGAGGCCAGGCGAACGCTAAACTGTGTGAGTCCGCCGGGCAGCAGGCGACCGAGCACCTCGCCGATAACAATGGCGGCAAGACCGATAACGATGGCACCGGTGCCCATACCAATGTCGGCATACTTTTGGCTCTGGCAGATGAGCGCGCCCGAAAGGCCGATGAGGGCGTTGGAGAGCACGAGGGCGATCATCTTGGTGGAGTTGGTGTTGACGCCCAGAGCGCGGATCATGTACTCGTTGTTGCCGGTGGCGCGCAGCGCCGAGCCGATCTCGGTGCCAAAGAACCAATACAGGATGGCAACGATAGCCACGGCGAGCAGGATGCCCAAGATGATGGCAACGGTGGACTGCGGCAGACCGGTCATATTGCTGACGGCCGAGAACACGGTGCCCTTGGCAAGAATGGGCGTATTGGACTTGCCCATGATGCGCAGGTTGATGGACCACAGGCTGATCTGGGTGAGGATTCCGGCGAGGATCGCGGGAATCTCGAAGACGGTGGTCAGAATGCCCGTGACGGCGCCCGCGATGGCGCCGGCGCACATACCGGCCAGCACGGCGAACAGCGGGTCGACGTTGTTATTGACGATGAGCACAGCGCAGACGCAGCCGCCGAGGGCAAAGCTGCCGTCGCAGGTCATATCGGGAATGTCGAGCAGGCGGAACGTGATAAACACGCCAAGCACCATAATGCCCCAGAGGACGCCCTGCGAAACGGCGCCCTGCAATGCAATGAGCATGCTTCATACCTCCTAGGATAGGGTGGACACGTGATTTTCCATAATAGCGGTAACAATGCATAAAAGAGCAGCGGACAGACGTTTTGTTTTACCTGAAACAAGCAGGGCGGACGCCGGTCTACAGCGCCCGCCCCTGTGGCTCAGATATTGAATAACGCAGCTAAAGCGCGATCACGGGCTCTAGACGCATGCCGCGTATAGCATTACGCGTCCAGAGCGGAAAGGTCGATGCCCAGGGCCTCGGCCATCTCGTCGTTCTTGACGACGACCAGGTCCTTGCTCGAGAGGTGCTTGATCGGCATGTCTTCGGGCTTAGCCTCGCCTTTCAGGATCTTAACGGCCATCTCGCCCGCGGCGTAGCCCAGGTCCTCATAGTTGATGGAGAGGGTGAACAGGCCGCCGGCCATGCACATACCCTCCTCGCCAGTCACGAAGGGGAGCTTGTTCTCCTTGCAGATCTGGCCGACCTGCGAGGCACCCGCGGCGATGGTGTTGTCGGTGGGGGAGTACAGCGCGTCGACCTTGCCCACGGCAGACTCGACGACGGACTGAATCTCGTTGGAGCTCGAGACGGTGAAATCGGTGTACTCGAGGCCCAGCTTGTCGAGTTCCTTCTTGGCGGCCTTGATCTGGACGTCGGAGTTGGACTCGGCGGTGCAGTAGAGCAGGCCGACCTTTTTAACGTCGGGCAGGACCTTCTGCATCATCTCGAGCTGCTCGGCGACCGGGGTGAGGTCGGAAGCGCCCGTGACGTTGGTGCCCGGCTTGTCGTTGTCCTGGACCAGGCCGGAGGCGGCGTAGTCGGTGATGGCACAGCCCACGATGGGGATATCGGCCGTGGCGCCGGCGGCAGCCTGCGCGGCGGGCGTGGCGATGGCATAAATCAGGTTGACGTTGTCGCCCACAAACTTGTCGGCAATGGACTTACACGTGGACTGGTCGTTCTGGGCGTTCTTCTGGTCGATCTTGACCTTAAGGCCGCTCTTCTTGATGGCCTTGACGAAGCCGTCGTTGGCGGCATCGAGCGCGGAGTGCTCGGTGAGCTGCAGAACGCCGATGGTGTAGTCGGAACCGGCGGCAGCGGAGCCGGAACCAGAGTTGCCGCCGCATCCGGCGAGCGGGGCGAGCGCGAGCAGGCCGGCGGAGACCAGAAGGCTCCTGCGGCTGATGGTGATGTCCTTCATATCATTACCCCCAGTATAAAAATGGCTGGAAACACTGCACTGGGACAAAGTGCAAGTGGAACTATAGTAGCGCTGATGTCCATTTTTACAACAGCCTGGCGGGTTTTTTAATACAGAATCGGATGGGCGGTACGGGTAGTCGAATGGGCGGCGGAGGGTCTTATGCGGCGGAGGAGGCGTCGTCCTCGTCCAGGGCGGCGAAGAGCTTCTTGCCGTCGAGGAGACGTGTGGTGACGTTTCTCATTCGGCCAATCTCTACGGTACGCAACGTGTCATCGGCGCCTCGGGCGTCATAGACCGTTCCCAGCAAATAAGAGATGCCGTCTCGTTGCTTGATGGCAAAGGGACGGAGTGTCATCCGTGCTGCTTCGGTTTCGCCACGCGTCGTGACGCTCGAAATATCAAAACTCACCGTGGTTCCGTGGTCGATGGCCTGCTCGACGAGCTCGCACGTGTCGATACGCTTGATGGGCGTGCGTGTTGCCTTGGTAGCCTTGCTGCCTGCGCTCGGAACGGGTTCGGGTGTATCGAGGTAGCCGCGAACGTCGGCACTCGCCATGGCAACTAAGTGCTGCGCCATGCTCTTGCGGATAGCGATAGGCGTGGAGCGGTTGCGCATGACCATACCGTGGAGCCGGATGATCTCTTCATCGGTGAGCGGACGGGTAAGAAGTTTGTAGCCCACGCCGCGTTTGTACTCAATTTCGTATCCGGCATGGCGAAGCGCGGAGATGGCGGTGTAGATGCTGCGCCGCGCCGCCGAGATGGGCATGCGGGCGGGGTCGTCGGGATGGGCGAGGCGCCGGATCAACTCATCGGAAAGCATGGCCTTGTCCTCGCCAGTGTTTTCGCTTAATAGTTGCAGGATGCGAACGGCGCGATAGGCTGCCATCGAGGCGGCGCCTCTCGTCGTGGTGTCGTAGGTTTCAACAGCGGCTTCGGTCATCGTGCCCACGTCCTTTCCGTTTTGGGTGGCGACGGTATGGAGCCTAGGACGTGGGGCTTTCCCAGGGGCGCAGAGCGCTCTGGGCGGTCGGTAGTCGTCGGCAAACGGCGGGTCGAGTTTTCAACAGCCCTGCTCAACTGACCAAAACCTTGCCAAAAGCTTGACGGATGCTGTTGAAAAAAGCGTCTCTCGACCGATGTCGAGAGACGCTTGTACGATGAGCGTTGGCGTGTGGCGACGCGAGCTAGCGTTCGACAATTAGAAGTCGGCGTTGCCCACGGTGCGCGGGTGCGGCAGGACGTCGCGGATGTTGCCCACGCCGGTCAGATACATGACCAAGCGCTCGAAGCCCAGGCCGTAGCCGGCGTGCTTGCAGGAACCGTAGCGGCGCAGGTCAAGGTAGTACTTGTACTGCTCGGGATTCATACCCAGGTCCTTGATGCGGGCCTCGAGCAGATCCAGGCGCTCCTCGCGCTGGGAGCCACCGATGATCTCGCCGATGCCCGGCACCAGGCAGTCGGCGGCGGCGACGGTCTTGCCGTCGTTGTTCATGCGCATGTAGAAGGCCTTGATCTCGGCCGGGTAGTCGGTCACGAAGGTCGGGCGCTTAAAGTGCTCCTCGGTCAGGAAGCGCTCGTGCTCGGTCTGCAGGTCGATGCCCCAGCTGACGGGGTAATCAAACTGGTGGCCAGCAGCGACTGCCTGCTCCAGGATCTCGACGGCCTCGGTGTAGGTAACGCGGGCAAAGTCGGAGTTGGCGACATGGTCCAGGCGCTCGAGCAGACCCTTGTCCACAAACTTGTTGAGCATATTGAGCTCGTCGGGGCAGGTTGCCATAACGTCCTTGAGGACGTACTTGAGCATGGCCTCGGCGTTATCCATGTAGTCGTTCAGGTCGGCAAAGGCCATCTCGGGCTCGATCATCCAAAACTCGGCGGCGTGGCGCGTGGTGTTGGAGTTCTCGGCACGGAAGGTGGGGCCAAAGGTGTACACGTCGCCAAAGGCCATGGCAAAGTTCTCGGCATTGAGCTGGCCGGACACGGTGAGGCTTGCATGCTTGCCAAAGAAGTCCTGGCTCCAGTCGACCTCGCCGGACTCGGTGAGGGGCGGATTTTTGGGGTCGAGCGTGGTCACGCGGAACATCTCGCCGGCGCCCTCGCAGTCACTCGTGGTGATGATGGGGGTGTTGACGTAGACAAAGCCCTGCTCCTGGAAGAAGCGGTGGATGGCGGCAGCCGCGACAGAGCGGATGCGGAACACGGCGCGGAACAGGTTGGTGCGCGGGCGCAGGTGCTGCTGGGTGCGCAGGAACTCGACGGTTGCGCGCTTCTTCTGCAGCGGGTAATCCGGGGCGCTCGTGCCCTCGACCTCGATGGAGGTGGCAGAAAGCTCGAAAGGCTGGGGCGCATCGGGGGTCAGCTTGACGGTGCCGGTGCAAATGAGTGCGGCCGAGACGTTTTGATGGGCGATCTCGTCGTAGTTGTCGAGTGCCTCGCGGTTCATGACGACCTGCAGGTCGCGGAAGCAGCTGCCGTCGTTGAGCGTAACAAAGCCAAAGTTCTTCATGTCGCGGACGGACTTGACCCAGCCGGCGACGGTGACGGTCTGGCCGCCGAGCGACTCGGCATCGGCATAGAGCTGCGCGATTTTGGTGCGGTTCACGTATCCTCCCATAACGGTTGAATGATAGTTATCCATACAGTTCGATATTCTAGCAGCTCGGCTCATTTGGGCTATACAGATAAGGCATTGGCGGGATGGTTTTTCAAACGAATAGCGCCCGCGGCCAAATGGTCGCGGGCGCTTGGCGTGGTGCCTTTTGGCTGTGTGGCGCGGGACTTGGCTACTTGGTCTTGGCCACCAGCAGCGGGTCGCCCAGCTTGACGAGCGGGTTGCCGCCGATAAGCGTTCCGGACTCGCCGACATGGTCGATGCTCTTAAGACGGTCGAGCTCGGAGACGATGACGGTCACGATGTCCTCGTGACCAGCGGCCTTAATGGCCTCGCGGTCGAAGCTGATGAGCGGCTGGCCTGCCTTGACCACATCGCCCATCTCGACAAAGCGGGCAAAACCCTTGCCGTTCATTTCCACGGTACCCAGGCCAACATGAATGAACACGCGAAGACCGTCCTCGGTGATCATGCCAATGGAGTGGTTGGTGACAGTGGTGGCGCCGATGCGGCCGTTGGCGGGCGCATAGATGGTGCCGGTAATGGGCTCGATGCCATAGCCCTGGCCAAGCATGCCCGAGGCGATCGTCTCGTCGGGAACCTCGTTCAGGTTGACGAGCACGCCGTTGACGGGGGCATAGATGACGCCTTCGCGGGTAGCGAAGCTTGCTGCGGGCGGAACGGACGCCTCGCCGGTCGAGGTGAAGGTGGACTTAAGCGAATCGAGCAGACCCATAGTTGCCTCCAACTTAAATAGGCGCATATCGCGCGTTTGGTTTGCCGGAAACGTTTCACATGTGTTTCGCGGCTTGGTCAACGCCCCTATTCTACGCTGCTCAACGATACCTCTGAACTGGGATTATGTGATATATCAGTTGAAGGGAAACTTATTGCCGGAGTGTTTCTGCGCCACGGGTTCAAGTGGAGTACGCTTGAAGGCGAAAAACAAGGGCGCATAATTTGCGCGAAGGGAGCACATATGATTGTCGAGAACCATGCGCTGTGGGGCGAGGAGCCGACCGAGGAATATCCGGCGACGTTTACGTATTTGGGTGCCGAGCCGCTCCCCGACAAGCCCAATGGCCGCCGCCCCGCGGTGATTATCTGCGGCGGAGGTGCGTTTACGCATATCGCTCCGCACGAGCAGGACCCGGTGGCGTTTGCATTTTTGGACCGCGGCTACCAGGCCTTTGTGCTCAACTATGTGACGAGTGGCACGGGTGACGTGAGCTTTCCGCACCCCCAGGCAGATCTTGCCAAGATGGTCGCCACGGTGCGCGCGAATGCCGACGAGTGGCATGTCGACCCCAAGCGCGTGTGCGTCGTGGGCTTTTCTGCTGGCGGCATGATTTGCGCCTCGCTGGCAACACAGTGGAAGACCGGCCCCTTCGCGGGCCTGGCAGGGGCGCGTCCGGACGACATTCGTCCCGATGCCGTGGTGCTGGGCTATCCATTGCTCGACTTTGCCTATGTGCGCGACATGCAGACGCGCGATCCGCGCATTGACTTGCGCGTGCCCAAGACGGGCGGCAAGACGGGGCGCGATTTGCTTAACGACTACCTGTCGATGGTGACGGGTGGCGAGGCGACTGACGAGCATTTGGCCGATATCTGCCCCACCACGCATGTTTCGCGTCAGATGCCGCCGACCTTTGTGTGGGGCGTGTCCGACGACAAGACGGCGCCGATCGCGCAGGTCTACCCGTTTGCGCAGCGCATGGCCGAGGAGGGCGTTGCATGCGAGATGCACGTCTTTGACCAGGGTGGTCACGGCCTTTCGCTCGGCAACGCCAACACCGCGGTCGACAACGAGGACAAGCAGGTGGCGGTCCGCCCTTGGATTCGCCTAGCCTTCCGCTTCCTGGAGCGCCACGGGTTTTAGTTACGGCGTTTTACCAAACGCCGTAACCACTTGACGCTGCAAGCCCGCCAGGGCGGCAATCTGCCTTTCAACTTCGGCGGCATGACCAGAAGGTCAATGCCGCCTCGTTTCATGGCACCTTGCTCGCTCTGGCGGGCTTTCGCTGTCGGTTCCAAGACATCGAGGTAGTCATTGGGGACGTTCTTAAGCGACTAGTCGAAAGGGACACTCTTGCGGCACTTGGCACTCGGGGACGTTCCTTTTGTGCCGGCACTTGGGGACGGTCCTTGCAACAATCTGTCGATTGAACGTCGTTGCGTGTTCGCGCTATCATGCAAGGTTAAAATTGGTTAGCCATGGCAAACGGTTAGCCTTGGTGAACATTAATACAACGCCCTGTGGGCGCCGGGGGAGGAACACGGACGTGAAGCTCGATACGCTCGAGATTGGAAAGGACGCCGTTGTCGCATCGGTGGCATCGGACGATCAGGCACTCCGACAGCATATTTTGGACATGGGTCTAACGCCGGGCACCGAAGTCACCATGATGAAGTACGCCCCCATGGGCGACCCGCTCGAGATCCGCCTGCGTGGCTACGAGTTGACACTGCGCAAGGACGATGCCGCTCGCATCGAGCTTGTGGGTATTCACGACACCGATACGGGTCCGCGCGCTAACGCCGCAATCGGCACGACGGAGCATCCGGCCCTGGGCGAGGGGACGTATTCGCCCCGTGCGGCAAAGACGGCCGTGCCCGAGGGCGCGCCTCTGCACTTTGCCCTCGCCGGCAACCAAAACTGCGGCAAGACCACGTTATTCAACCAGCTGACGGGCTCCAACCAGCACGTCGGTAACTTTCCCGGCGTGACGGTCGACCGCAAAGATGGCACCATCCGCAACCATCCCGAGACGAGCGTTACCGACCTGCCTGGCATTTACTCCCTGTCGCCGTACACAGGCGAAGAGGTCGTGAGCCGTCAGTTCATCCTCGACGAGCGCCCGGACGCCATCATTGACATCATTGATGCCACCAACATCGAGCGTAACCTGTACCTGACACTGCAGCTCATGGAGCTCGACCGTCCTATGGTCATCGCGCTCAACATGATGGACGAGGTGACCGCCAACGGCGGTGCCGTGGACGTCAACCTGCTCGAGAGCCTGTTGGGCGTGCCCGTTGTCCCCATTAGCGCTGCCCGCAACGAGGGTATCGGTGAGTTGGTGGATCATGCCTTGCACGTGGCGCGGTTCCGCGAGCGCCCCGGTCGCCTGGACTTTTGCGCGCCCGACGGTCCGGACGGCGGTGCGCTGCATCGCTGCATCCACGGTATTGCTAACCTGATCGAGGACCATGCCGTGACGGCGCACATCCCGGTGCGCTTTGCGGCGACCAAGCTGGTCGAGGGCGACGAGCTGGTGACCGAGTCGCTTCACCTGGATCGCAATGAGCTCGATGCTATCGAGCACATCATTACCCAGATGGAGGGCGAGGCCGGCACCGACCGCCTATCTGCGTTGGCCGATATGCGTTTTAGCTTTATCGGCGACGTGTGCGGGCGTTGCGTCGTCAAGCCGCACGAAAGCCGCGAGCACGTGCGCTCCGTCAAGATTGACCGCATCCTGACAGGTCGTTACACAGCCATTCCGGCGTTTCTGGTGATCATGGGCCTCGTCTTTTGGCTGACGTTTGGCGTGATCGGCGCGGCGTTGCAGGGACTTATGGAGGACGGCATCGCTGCTATCATCGCTTCGGCCGATGCAGGCCTCAAGGCGTTCGGCACCAACGACGTGGTGCGCTCGCTGGCTGTCGACGGCGTGCTTACGGGCGTGGGCAGTGTGCTGACCTTCCTGCCGATTATCGTCGTGCTCTTCTTGTTCCTCTCCATTCTGGAAGACTCCGGCTACATGGCACGCGTAGCCTTTGTCATGGATAAGGTGTTACGTCGCTTTGGCCTGTCGGGCCGCAGCTTCGTGCCCATGCTCGTCGGTTTTGGCTGCACCGTGCCGGCTATCATGTCGACCCGTACGCTCCCATCCGAGCACGACCGCAAGATGACGGTCATGCTCACGCCGTTTATGAGCTGCTCAGCCAAGTTGCCGGTTTACGGCTTGCTGTGCGGGGCGTTTTTCCCGCAGGCGACGGTTCCCGCCATGGTCTCACTCTATCTGATCGGTATCGTGGTCGGCTGCATCGCGGCTTTGGTGCTCAACCGCACGGCATTTAAGGGCGACCCGGTGCCGTTTATCATGGAGCTTCCCAATTACCGCCTGCCGAGCGTCAAGACGACGGTGATGCTGGCATGGGATAAGGCCAAGGACTTCATCACCAAGGCCTTTACCATTATCTTTGCCGCTACGGTGGTCATCTGGTTCCTGCAGACGTTCGATATCCGCTTTAACGTGGTCGCTGACCAGTCGCAGAGTCTGCTTGCCGGCCTGGGTAGCATCATCGCCCCGCTGCTGGCGCCGCTCGGCTTTGGCGATTGGCGTGCATCCACGGCGCTCGTCACGGGGCTCATTGCCAAGGAGAGCGTCATCTCGACGCTCACGGTGCTTTTGGGCGCAACCTCTCCCGCGGTGCTGTCAACTATGTTTTCGCCGTTTACCGCCTACGTGTTCTTGGTCTTTACGTTGCTGTACCCGCCTTGTGTGGCGGCAATCGGCGCCGTCAAGAGCGAGTTGGGCGCGCGCTATGCCGTGGCCGTATTCACGTTTCAGGTCGCCGTTGCCTGGATCGTGGCGTTTGTCGTGCATTCGGCGGGCATATTGCTGGGGTTGGCTTAGTTATGAATTGACGGCGCAACCTCTGTGTATCGAATTGTTTTCGGCCCCGCATCTGTACTGACGGATGCGGGGCCGTTGCTATATAATCGCCTCCGCTCAAAACGATTGGAGACGTTATATATGACTCAGGCAAGGCAAGACGGCATCACGCTCAAGCAGTGGCTCCCGCTCATCGGACTCACCTGCTGCGCCTTCGTGTTCAACACGTCGGAGTTTATGCCCATCGGTCTTTTGACTGACATCGCCGCGTCGTTCTCGCTCACCGAGTCCCAAGCCGGCATCATGATCTCGGTCTATGCCTGGGGCGTCATGCTGCTGTCGCTGCCGCTCATGGTGTTCGCTTCGCGCTTTGAGTTCAAGCGGATGTTGCTGGGCGTGCTGGCCGTGTTTTCGCTGGGCCAGTTTCTGTCCGCTGTGGCGCCGACTTATCCCATCCTGGTCTGTGCGCGCCTGGTGGTCGCTTGCGCACATGCCGTGTTCTGGTCGGTCGCTTCGATTATGGCCTCGCGCCTGGTCGACACGCGCCACGGGGCGCTCGCCATCAGCATGATCGCTACGGGCTCGTCCATCGCGCAGATCTTTGGTCTGCCCCTCGGTCGCGCTATTGGCTTGGCCGTGGGCTGGCGCATGACGTTTGCCGTGGTCGGGGTCCTCTCGGCCATCGCGGTCGTCTACCAGGCGACCGTGTTCCCGGCCATGCCGGCGGGCGAGCGCTTTACCGTCAAACAGTTGCCCGAGCTGCTCAAGAACCCGCTCCTGATCGCGCTCTACGCGGTCACGGTTTTTATGGCGACCGGCTACTACGCGGGTTACAGCTATATCGAGCCCTTCCTGGCACAGGTCGCGCACGTCGACGCGGGCGCTATCACCATGACGCTGACGGCGTTTGGCTGCTCTGGTCTGCTCGGAAGCTGGCTGTTTGGCCGCCTGTTCGATGGGCATCGCTTCCCGTTCTTGGCTATTACGCTCTCCGGCGTGCCGGCGGCTCTGCTGCTTATGGCTCCTGCAGCCTCGGCGCTCGTGTTGGTGCTTGCCGTCTGCGCGCTATGGGGCTGCTGCGCCACGGCCTTCAATGTGGCGTTCCAGGCCGAGCTCATCAAGTACACGCCGGCGGATTCGTCGGCCGTTGCCATGTCGATCTTCTCGGGCCTGTTCAATCTGGGTATCGGCACGGGCACGGCGATTGGTGGCGCCGTGGTGTCGGGCCCCGGTATCGCCTGGATCGGCTTCGTGGGCGGGGCGATCGCCGTCGTAGGCGTCATCCTCGCCATCACGGTGCTATTCCCAGCCATACGCCGCGCCAAGCCCGTCGCCTAATCACGTCCCCTCATCAGTTGCGGTGGAATAGTTCCTGTTTAAGGCCTCTGAAGGCCCAGGCAGGAACTATTCCACCGCAACTTATTTTGGGGAAGAGGATACAAGCCGGGCATACAATGGATGTCGTTGTGTTGAGCTTACCGGGAGGCTGTTATGTGGGCATATGAGACGACGTTCTATCAGATCTATCCGCTGGGCTTTTGCGGGGCTCCGCGCGAAAACGCTGCACCCGTTGCCGAGGATGAGCTCGCCCAGGCTGCCAACGCCGCGCCCAACCCCGATGCGCCCATCATGAAAATCGCCCAATGGGCCGACTACCTGCAGAAACTCGGCGTCGGAGCTGTGCTCATCAACCCGCCGCTCGAATCCGATAGCCACGGCTACGATACGCGCAGCCTGCGTCATATCGACCGCCGCCTGGGTGGGGATGCCGATTTTGCCGCCGTATGCGAGACACTGCACGCCCATGGCATCCGCGTGGTGCTCGATGCGGTCTTCAACCATGTGGGCCGTGGCTTTTGGGCCTTCCGCGATGTGCAGGAGCGCAAGTGGGACTCGCCCTACAAGGACTGGTTCCACATCAGTTTTGACGGCGACTCCTGCTATGGCGACGGCTTTTGGTACGAGGGCTGGGAGGGCCATTTTGAACTCGTGAAGCTCAACCTGCAAAACCCCGCCGTGGTCGATTACCTGCTTGAGTCCGTGCGCCGCTGGGCCGAAGTCTTTGGCGTCGACGGTCTGCGCCTGGACGTCGCCTATATGCTCGATCGCGATTTTATGCGCCTCCTGCACGCCTTTACCCGTGAGCTCAAGCCCGACTTCGTGCTGATCGGTGAGACGCTCCACGGCGACTACAACCAGATCGTTAACGAAGAGATGCTCGACTCCTGTACCAACTACGAGTGTTACAAGGGCCTGTACTCCAGCTTTAATTCGGTCAACATGTTCGAGATTGCCCATTCGCTGCATCGCCAGTTTGGCGGCGACCCGTGGTGCATCTACCGCGGCAAACACCTGCTGTCGTTTGTCGACAACCACGACGTGCCGCGCTTGGCGAGCATCCTCACTGACAAGTCCTGCCTGCGCCCCGCCTATGGCATGCTGTTTGGCATGCCGGGCATCCCGTGCGTCTACTACGGCAGCGAGTGGGGAATTGCTGGCGAAAAGGGCGGCCCCGATGGCGACTGGGCGCTGCGACCTGCGCTCGATGAGCCTGCGCCCAACGAGCTGACGGCTTTCATCAAGCAGCTCACGCACCTGCGCTCGGCCGACGACGCGGCGGCCCGTGCTCTCAACTACGGTGCCTATCGCAACGTGGTGATCCAGAACAAGCAGCTGCTGTTCGAGCGCGCCTGCGACGACGCGACGGTGCTTGTGGCGGTCAATGCCGTGAACGAGCCCTATACCTTTGGAGCCGGCGAACTCAACGGCTCCTTCGTCGACCTGCTTGCCGACGATGCTCCCACGGTCGAGCTGACAGGCTCCCTTGAACTTGCGCCCTATGAGGTGCGTTATCTGCTGAGGGCCTAATTCATGACTGCGCCGGACGAGGGCTATCAGCATATTGAGCATGGGTTTGAGCCCGTGTTTGACGAGCGCTCGCGCGTTTTGGTGCTGGGGTCGTTTCCCTCGGTGCTCTCGCGTGCCAATGCCTTCTACTATGGCAATCCGCAGAACCGCTTTTGGCGCGTGATGGCCGCGTGCCTTGGTGCGCCCGTGCCGCCCAACGAGGGAGACTCTTTGGCGAGCGGCGAGCCCGTGACGCTTGACGCCTCGATTGCCGCCAAGCGGGCTATGCTGCTGAACGGCGGCGTGGCCCTGTGGGACGTGATCGAGAGCTGCGACATTAAGGGCTCGAGCGATGCGAGCATTCGTAACGTTGTGCCGGCACATATCGAGCGCATTACCGGCGCAGCTCCCATTGAGCAGGTGATATGCAACGGTGGTACAGCTGGCCGGCTCTACAAGCGCTATCTACAAGAGCGCACCGGGCTGTCGGCCATCGTTCTGCCGTCGACAAGTCCCGCCAATGCGGCGTGGCGTCTGGAACGCCTTGTCGAGCGCTGGAGTGAAGCCGTTGATTGGCAGGCTTTTTCGATTTAGCAGTTTGAGTGCTCGGCAAGATGCCTCATAACGGCGTGCCAGATCGGTGTGGGCAGCGCAGACGTGGCGCGCACCATGCCGTCGGTGTCGACGCCACCCGTTGCGGCGCCACCGAGCTTCTGCGCGTGTTCGACGGAACACCCCATGCGAACGGCGCCCACGAGCTTGTCCATGGCCTCCGAAAACGGTCGCCGCAAGAGTCCCATGCGCGGGGAGCGACGAAGCGCTGCGATGCCGCTGCCGGCGCAGATGGCAATGCCGCCACACCACAATTGGTCATGGCGCTCACATGCCTTGTGCAGGCGAACAGCGGTCCCACGCGCCTGCTCAGTGCCCTCTTGTGCGGCTCGAATCGCGGCATAGACGCGCGTTCCCGTACCGCCAAAGCGCTCAAGCGCCTGCTCGATGGCTGTCAACGTCTCATCGTCAGCCACATCTTCAATGGCCAGCACGATGCCATCGGCAACGTTGCCGGCGTCATTTGCCTTCAAGTCGACCGGGCGGGGGAGTGCGGTGCCGGAAAGTTGAGCATAGGCGGCGATGGCATCCTGCAGGTCCCAGAGCAAAAAATCAAGATCGGCGCTATTGGGAATACTGATATACGCAATGGTGTGCAGTGTTTTTGGTACGTCGCCACGCGTGATTGTCTCCATGCCATCTCCTTTCCGGCTCGTTTCCGTTTAGGTTACACCGTCTGGCGGCGCCCCGCCGCGCTATCCTAGTGCAACCCTTACGAAAGGAACGCCATGCGACTGCCCATGAATACCTCGCTTGCCACGCTCAAGCCCTCCGGTATCCGCCGGATCAACGCGCTCGCCGCCCAGCACCCGGGGTGCATCGCGCTTGCGCTTGGCGAGCCCGATTTTCCCACGCCCGATGTGATTAGTGCCGAGGTGACCGCCGCACTGGACCGCGGTGACACGCACTATCCGCCCAACAACGGTCGCCCCGCCCTGCGTGATGCACTGTCCAAATATATGGATGACGCGGGCCTGGCGTTTTCCGCCGATGAGGTCATCCTGACCGACGGTGCGACCGAGGCACTGTCGGCAACATTCATGGCTATGCTCAACCCCGGCGACGAGGTCATTATCCCCACGCCGGCCTTTGGCCTGTACGAGAGCATCGTCGTGGCCAACCACGCCAAAGCAGTCTTTTTGGATACGGAGCCTGCGCAATTTCAGATTGACGAGGATGCGCTTCGTGCTTGCGTGACGCCGGCGACCAAGGCCATCGTCATCTGCTCGCCCAACAATCCTACGGGCTGTATCCTCAACGCGGCTTCGCTTGACGCCGTGGCGCACGTGGCGGAGCAGACGGGCATCTACGTGGTCTGCGACGACGTATACAACCGCCTGGTTTATGTGGATGGCTACGAGCGCTTTGCCCAGCATCACCCGGAGCTTCGCGATCAGACGGTCGTCATCGAGAGCTTCTCCAAGCCCTGGGCCATGACCGGCTGGCGCCTGGGCTGGCTCGCAGCAGCGGCACCCGTCATCGCCGAGATCGCAAAAGCTCACCAATACCTAGTATCGAGCGCCGTCTCCTTCGAGATGGACGCCGCGGCCCGAGCCCTCACCGTCGACCCAACCCCCATGCTCAAAGTCTACCGGGCCCGCCGCGAGCGCGTACTCGAAGCCTTAAACGCCATGGGCCTCGACGTAGTGGAACCAGCCGGCGCCTTCTACGCCTTCCCCAGCATCAAGCAGTACGGCCTAACCAGCGAAGATTTCTGCATCAAGGCCATCAAAGAAGCAAACGTAGCCCTAGTCCCGGGCGACTGTTTCGGCACCGAAGGCCACATCCGCTTAAGCTACTGCGTCTCCGACAAAGACCTAGACGAAGGCCTCCGCCGCCTGTCCACCTTCATTTCAACCTTGTAGCCCTCAGGGATGCAACACATCAGCCCACCGACCCAAGCATTATGAGTGGGGCGCGTCGCTCAACGGACACGAGGATTCGCAGCAAAGGCAACGTAGCTCCGGCCGGGAGGGGCAGGGCGAGTTTTCCGTAGATTCCGCACGAGCCGAAGGCCACTTAATGTGGCCTTCGTGCGAGCCCAGGACTTGACCGAGCGGAAAACTCGCCCTGCCCCTCCCGGTCGGAGCGTATGCAGGGTTTGTGTACGAATCCTCGCGCCCGTTGACCGACGCCGGGGTCCCCGCCATAATACTTTCGGTTCACGCACGAATCCGCTGCCAGAGACAGCCGGCGCAAACGGGTCTTACCCGCGAGCTTAATGGGATATCCCGCCAGCCGAGGTGGTCGAGTAGATATGTCTTCTCGCCCCCGTCGCTCATGCAGCGCGGGGGCTTTCTTTTTGGACATGCCCCCGTCACGTCCTTGTGGCGGACCGTGCCCGGAAAGAATTCGAGGAGGTGTAATTCATGCCCCAGCAGTACAAAATCGACAAGGTTGCAGAGATCGAGTCCCGTATCGCCGAGAACGCCGGTCTGTTCGTCGTCAACTACAACGGTCTGACGGTTAAGCAGGCTCAGGAGCTGCGTCATCAGCTTCGCGAGTGCGGCGCCGAGATGAAGGTCTACAAGAACAACCTGGTCAAGATCGCTCTCAAGAACCAGGAGCAGCCCGAGCTCGACGAGATCCTCGCCGGCCCCGTCGCTTATGTGTTCTACGAGTCCGAGCCGGTCGAGGCCGCTAAGGCCCTTAAGGACTTCTCCGCTCAGTCCAAGGGCGTCCTTGAGATCAAGGGCGGTATCTCCGACGGCAAGGCCGTTTCCGCTGATGATGTTAAGGCTATCGCCGAGCTGCCCACCAAGGATCAGCTTCTCGGCCAGATCGCCGGTCTCATCTCCGGTTTCGCTCGCGACATCGCTGTCTGCGTCAACGGCGTTTCCTCTGGTCTCGCTCGTTCGATCCAGCAGGTCTCCGAGCAGAAGGCAGCCTAGTCGCTGTTTTCACCCGCGGCGGCAACGCCGCACCCCTGGCGCATTCGCGCCGTGTTTTAACTGATCTCCGTGCACAGACACGGAAACCGAAAGGACTTAGAAATGGCTAAGCTTACCACCGATGAGATCATCGATGCTCTTAAGGAAATGACCCTTCTCGAGGCTTCCGAGCTCGTCAAGGCTATCGAGGACACCTTCGGCGTTTCCGCCGCTGCTCCTGCCGCTGTTGTCGCCGCTCCCGCTGCTGGCGCTGCTGAGGCCGAGGAGAAGACCGAGTTTGACGTCGTGCTCGAGGGCTTCGGCGACAACAAGATCCAGGTCATCAAGGCCGTCCGTGAGCTCACCAACCTTGGCCTGAAGGAGGCCAAGGAGGTCGTCGAGGGCGCTCCCAAGGCTGTTCTCGAGGGTGCCAAGAAGGAGGACGCCGAGGCTGCCAAGGAGAAGCTCGAGGCTGCTGGCGCTGCTGTCACCCTCAAGTAATCAGGCTTTCTCGCCAGATTTCTTTGCAGACGGGGTTCGCATTGCGAGCCCCGTTTTTTTTGTTTTTCGGTCCCTCGGCATCGGTTGTTCAAACTGCCATGTTCTGTGATTTGTGTCGTATCGCGTGCTCTGCCGTTGGGCAATAAAATTGCACCATTCGAGCAATAATTTGCGTTGACCTGCTGAAGAATTGTCTCTGCCTTGTAGTGACATATAGTTCCAGCGGTAAGATGCTTAGGTATCGCAATTTGGTCTGCGGCTGTGTGCCGCACGCATGGGGCGCTTTTGCGCCTGCGAAAGGATCTTTGAATAACATGAAGGCAATCATCCCCGCCGCCGGTCTTGGCACGCGTTTTCTGCCTGGCACCAAGTGCACGCCCAAAGAGATGCTGCCGGTGCTCGACAAGCCCGTCATTCAGTACGTCGTCGAGGAGGCGCTCGAACCCGAGGAGGTCGACGATGCCATCATCGTTACTTCTCCCGGTAAGCCCGAGCTACTGAACTACTTCCAGCCCGATCGCTCGCTCGAGAACCTGCTGCGCGAGCGCGGCAAGAACGCCTATGCTGATGCCGTCGCCCACGCTGGTGGTATGCCGGTCGACTTCCGTTATCAGTACGAGCCCAAGGGCCTCGGCCATGCTATCCGCTCTGCTGCCGACGCCGTGGCAGGGGAGAACTTCCTGGTTCTTCTGGGTGACTACGTTGTGCCTAATCGCGACATCTGCGACAAGATGCTCGCCGTTTCCAAGGAGCACGGTGGAGCTTCGGTTATCGCCGTCGCTGCTTGCTCGCCCGAGGAAGTCAGCCGCTACGGCGTTATCGCCGGCGAGCGCGTCGGTTCGCTCGAGGGCGCCGAGGACGTTGCCGATGCAGAGCCGGGCGCTGTCTGGCGCATCGGCGGTCTGGTCGAGAAGCCCGCTCCCGAGGCGGCTCCGTCCAACCTGTACATTGTCGGCCGTTATCTGCTGAGCCCGCTGGTCATGGACCTGCTCGCTGATCAGCAGGTCGGCAAGGGCGGCGAGATTCAGCTCACCGACGCCATGGCCCGCTCGCTCGATCGCGAGGCTATGTACGCTGTCGTTATCGACCCGCTGTCGGGCTACGACACCGGCACCCCGTCTGGCTGGATGGCAACCAACGCCCTCATGGCCGCAAGCGATCCTCGCTTTGCCGATGCCTTCTGGGACGCCATCGACGAGCGCGGCGGATTGATGCGCAAGTAAGCCTTCGGACATCGACATTTACGGGCGCGGACCTCGGTTCGCGCCCGTTTTTATAAGAGCTGCGATTGCCGGCTCTCTGTTCACAGAAAATATATGAACAGATGTTCGATACACATACATCTACCTGCGTATTTTCTGTCGAAAAACTTTGCTACTCCAAAAACTCAATCGCGTCAAGGCTTTTCTTGCCGAACGGTCGGTACCTGATAAACTATTAGATTGCGATAACTGGCGAAGCTATGCCTCGCCAACCCACCGAGCATTTCCGTGAAGGAGGAAAAACCTGGTGACCTACGCATACACTGCCACTGAGCGCAAGCGCGTCAGCTTCGGGAAAATCCCGGAGGCCATGGAGCTCCCCAACCTTATTTCTGTTCAAAGGGAATCCTTTGAGCGTTTTAAGGACGAGGGCCTTCGTGAGGCGTTCAAGGAATCCAGCCCCATCCAGAGCCAGAACCATGTTCTCGAGGTTACCTTCGGCGAGCATCAGTTCGGCGACCCCGCGCACACCGTCGAGGAGTGCCGCGAGAAGGACATGACCTATCAGGCCCCGCTTCTGACCGACGTCCGTCTCACCAACAAGGAGACCGGCGAGATCAAGGAGCAGCTCGTCTTTATGGGCGACTTCCCCATGATGACCGATCAGGGCACCTTCATCATCAACGGTACCGAGCGTATCGTCGTTTCGCAGCTCGTCCGTTCCCCGGGTGTGTACTACAGCTCCGAGATGGATTCGGGCAAGCAGATCTACAAGGCCCAGATCATCCCGTCCCGCGGTGCCTGGCTCGAGTTTGAGGTCGACAAGCGCGACCAGCTCATGGTCTCCATCGACCGTAAGCGCAAGCAGAGCGCCACGATGTTCCTGCGCGCCCTTGGCATTGCCGTCACCAACGACGACATCATCGAGCTGCTCGGCAACTCCGATGTGATCAAGCGCACCCTCGAGCGCGATACCGCCCTTACCCGCGAGGACGCCCTCATCGAGATCTACCGTCGTCTGCGCCCGGGCGAGCCTCCCACCGTGGACGCTTCCCGCAGCCTGCTCGAGGGCCTGCTCTTCAACCCGCAGCGCTACGATCTGGCCCGCGTCGGTCGCTACAAGGTCAACAAGAAGCTCAACCTCACCACCGAGGAAGAGGTCACGGTGCTCACCGACGAGGATATCGTCGCGACGCTGCGCTACCTGCTGTCCCTCGCTGCCGGCGAGCAGGGCTTCAAGGTCGACGACATCGACCACTTTGGCAACCGCCGCATCCGCACCGTCGGCGAGCTCGTCGCCAACCAGTTCCGTATCGGCATGAGCCGTATGGAGCGCGTCGTCCGTGAGCGCATGAGCTCCCAGGACATCGACGAGATCACCCCGCAGTCGCTCATCAACATCCGCCCGATCGTGGCCTCCATCAAGGAGTTCTTCGGTTCCTCGCAGCTCTCGCAGTTCATGGACCAGGCGAACCCCCTGACCGGTCTGACCCACAAGCGCCGTCTGTCCGCACTCGGCCCTGGTGGTCTTGCTGGCCACAAGTCCGGCTCCAGCCGCCGCACCAACGTGCCGACGGCCGTCCGCGACGTCCACAACTCGCACTACAGCCGCATGTGCCCGATCGAGACCCCCGAAGGCCCCAACATCGGCCTGATCGGCTCGCTCGCCCTCTACGCCCGCGTCAACGAGTACGGCTTCATCGAGGCCCCGTTCCGCCGCGTCGAGAACGGCGTTGCCACCGACCAGATCGACTGGATGACCGCTGACGAGGAAGAGAAGCACGTCATTGCGCCGGCCAACACGCCGCTCGATCCCAAGACCAACGAGTTCATCACGACCGATGCCGAGGGTAAGATCGTCCGTCCGCACACCGTGATCGCCCGTACCCGCGACTTCGACGGCTCCTTCGGCGCTCCCGCCGACGTGCCTGTCGAGGACGTCGACTACATGGACGTCTCGCCGCGTCAGATGCTCTCCGTCGCAGCCACGCTGATCCCGTTCCTTGAGCACGACGACGCCAAGCGTACGCTGATGGGCGCTAACATGCAGCGTCAGGCCGTGCCGCTGGTTCACCCCGCCGCTCCCTATGTCGGTACCGGCATGGAGCGTCGCGCCGCTCTGGACTCCGGCGAGGTCACCCTGGCCAAGAACGCCGGCGAGGTCATCTTTGCCGACGCCGCCAAGATCATCGTCAAGCATGCCGGCGGCATGGATGAGTATCACCTGGCCAAGTACCAGCGCTCCAACCAGTCCACCTGCATCAACCACCGTCCGCTCGTGCGCGTCGGTGACACCGTTGAGCAGGGCGAGCCCCTGGCTGACGGTCCTTCGACCGATCATGGCGAGCTCGCACTGGGTCAGAACCTCACCGTGGCATACATGCCGTGGGAAGGCTTCAACTACGAGGACGGTATCGTCGTGTCCGAGCGCCTGGTGGCCGAGGACCTGCTGACGACCATCAACATCACCCGTCACGAGATCGATGCCCGCGACACCAAGCTCGGCCCCGAGGAGATCACCCGCGAGATCCCGAACCTCTCCGAGGACATGCTTGCCAACCTCGACGAGGACGGCATTATCCGCATCGGCGCTGAGGTCGGCCCTGGCGACATCCTGGTCGGCAAGGTCACGCCTAAGGGCGAGAGCGCTCTGACCGCCGAGGAGCGCCTGCTGCGCGCCATCTTCGGTGCCAAGGCCCACGACGTCCGCGACACCTCCCTTAAGATGCCTCACGGCGCTTACGGCCGCGTCATCGACGTTGTCCGCTTTAGCCGCGAGAACGGCGACGATCTGGCCCCCGGCGTCAACGAGCAGGTGCGCGTCTACGTCGCCCAGCGTCGTAAGATCCAGCAGGGCGATAAGATCGCCGGCCGCCACGGCAACAAGGGTGTTATCTGTAACGTCCTGCCGGTCGAGGACATGCCCTACATGGCTGACGGTACCCCGATCGACGTTATCCTCAACCCGCTGGGCGTTCCTTCGCGTATGAACGTCGGCCAGCTGCTCGAGTGCCACCTTGGCTGGGCTGCTGCCTGCGGTTGGGATACCGAGCAGGCCGACTCCGACAAGTACGTCCCCGGTCCGTTCTTCACCGCCACGCCTGTCTTCGACGGCGCCAAGGAGGACGAGATCGCCGAGGTCATTCGTCGTGCCAACAAGAACATGCTCAACAAGGCCACCGCTGCCTTTGGCGATCATATGCGTCCCGAGTTCGTCACCCAGCTTGACGAGCGCGGCAAGACCCGTCTGTTTGACGGCCGCACCGGCGAGGAGTTCCGCGAGCCCATTACCGTGGGTACGTCCTACATCCTCAAGCTCGGCCACATGGTCGACGACAAGATCCACGCCCGTTCGACCGGCCCTTACAGCTTGGTTACCCAGCAGCCTCTGGGCGGCAAGGCCCAGTTCGGCGGCCAGCGCTTCGGCGAGATGGAAGTTTGGGCACTGTACGCATACGGTGCTTCCAACGTCCTGCAGGAGATCTTGACCGTCAAGTCCGACGATACCGTGGGCCGCGTCAAGACCTATGAGTCCATCGTCAAGGGCGAGAACGTCCCGGTTCCGGGTATCCCCGAGTCCTTCAAGGTTCTCGTCAAGGAGATCCGTTCCCTCGCGCTGGACATCGAGCCCATGCACGATGCTGACGAGGACGCCTCCGCCCCTGTGACCGCCGAGGAGACCTCCGCTCTCGACGACCTGGCTGCGCTCGCCGGCGTTGACGCCGACGTCGAGGCCGAGGATGCCGAGACCGCCGAGGCCCCCGAGGCTGTCGCCGCCACGACCACTGATAAGGAGTAGTTGACTGTGGCAGATTTCGAAGCTACTGATTTTGACTCGGTAAAGATCTCCCTTGCCTCCGCCGACCAGATCCGTTCCTGGTCGCACGGTGAGGTCAAGAAGCCGGAGACCATCAATTACCGTACCCTCAAGCCCGAGAAGGACGGCCTGTTCTGCGAGAAGATCTTCGGTCCCGCCAAGGACTGGGAGTGCTCCTGCGGCAAGTACAAGGGCATCCGCTTTAAGGGCATCGTCTGCGAGCGCTGCGGCGTCGAGGTCACCTCGGCCAAGGTGCGTCGCGACCGCATGGGCCACATCGAGCTCGCCGCTCCCGTGTCCCACATCTGGTACTTCAAGAGCCCCACGAGCTTCCCGATGAGCCGTATGCTCGACATCAAGTCCAAGGACCTCGAGAAGGTTCTGTACTTTGCCAGCTACATCATCACCGAGGTTGACTACGAGGCTCGCGAGGCCGACGCCGACGACCTGCGCGAGGAGCTCGCTGCCGATCTGGAAGAGATCGATGCCGAGTGCGCCCGTCAGATCGAGTCCCTCAAGGAGCAGGGCGACCCCGAGAACTTTGACGAGTTCTCCGACGAGGAGCCGCTGACCCCCGAGGAGATTGCCTCTGGCATCGTCGACATCGAGGAAGAGTGCAAGGACGAGAAGCAGCTCCGCACGGACGCCTTCAACGCCTTCATGAAGCTCGCTGAGCGCGACCTCATCTCCGATGAGCCGCTGTTCCGCGAGATGACCCGTTACTACTCCATGTACTTCAAGGGTGGTATGGGTGCCGAGGCCGTCCGCGACCTGCTCGCTGCCATCGACCTCCCCTCCGAGGCCGAGAAGCTCAAGGCCATCATCGCCGACGAGGATTCCCAGAAGCAGAAGCGCGAGAAGGCCGTCAAGCGCCTTGAGGTCGTTGACGCCTTCCTGAAGGGCGGCAACAGCCCCGCGAACATGATCCTGGACGTCATCCCGGTCATTCCGCCCGATCTGCGCCCGATGGTCCAGCTCGACGGCGGCCGCTTCGCCGCGTCCGACCTCAACGACCTGTATCGTCGCGTGATCAACCGTAACAACCGACTCAAGCGCCTGCTCGACCTGGACGCCCCTGCGATCATCGTGAACAACGAGAAGCGCATGCTCCAGGAGTCCGTGGACGCCCTGTTCGACAACGGCCGCCGTGGTCGCCCGGTCTCTGGCCGTGGCGGTCGCCCGCTCAAGTCGCTCGCCGAGGCCCTCAAGGGCAAGCAGGGTCGCTTCCGTCAGAACCTGCTGGGTAAGCGTGTCGACTACTCCGGCCGTTCGGTTATCGTTACCGACCCCAAGCTGCTGCTGCACCAGTGCGGTCTGCCCAAGACCATGGCGCTGGAGCTCTTCAAGCCCTTCGTCATGAAGCGCCTGGTCGAGCTTGGCAAGGTCGAGAACATCAAGGGCGCCAAGCGCGCTATCGACCGCGGTGCCACCTTTGTGTGGGACATCCTCGAAGAGGTCATCGACGGCCGCGTCGTGCTGCTCAACCGTGCACCGACCCTGCACCGTCTGTCCATCCAGGCCTTTGAGCCGGTGCTGGTCGAGGGCAAGGCTATCCACCTGCACCCGCTGGTCTGCTCGCCCTTCAACGCCGACTTCGACGGCGACCAGATGTCTGTTCATGTGCCGCTGTCCAGCCAGGCTCAGGCCGAGGCCCGCGTGCTCATGCTCTCTGCGAACAACCTGCGCTCGCCGGCATCCGGCAAGCCGGTTAACATCCCTTCGCAGGACATGATCATCGGTGTGTACTACCTCACCCAGGTTCGCGAGGGTCTGCCGGGCGAGAACCACGTGTTCTCGAGCTTCGACGACGCGCTGCACGCCTATGACTGCCGCTCCGAGGTCGACATGCAGGCCAAGATCCAGGTCCGCGTGTCCGCTGCCGATGCCAACGTCATCAACGAGGACGGCACCCGTATCTTCCGCGTCAAGAACGGCAAGAACGAGTTTGTCGACTACGATGTCACCGGCAACAAGACCGCGCGCTTCGAGACGTCTATCGGCCGCATCATCTTCAACCGCCAGTGCCTGCCCGAAGACTATGAGTTCATGAACTACAAGATGGTCAAGGGCGACGTGGCTAAGCTGGTTGCCGACTGCTGCGATCGTTACCCCGAGGCCAAGGTCGGCCCGATCCTCGACGCCATCAAGTACTCCGGCTTCCACTACGCTACCCGCGCCGGCCTCACCATCTCGGTGTGGGACGCTCTCATCCCTGCCGAGAAGCAGGAGCTGCTCGATCGCGCCCAAGCCAACGTCGACCAGATCAACGAGTACTTCGAGGAGGGCTTCATCAACGAGACGGAGCGCCACATCGAAGTCGTTAACGAGTGGACCGCTTGTACCGACAAGGTCGCAGCGCTCATGCTCGATATGTTCGACGAGGAGAACCCGCTGTACATGATGGCCGACTCCGGCGCCCGTGGTTCTAAGACCCAGCTGCGTCAGCTCGGCGGCATGCGTGGCCTGATGGCAGACATGTCCGGCGAGACGATCGACCTTCCCATTAAGGCGAACTTCCGCGAGGGCCTGCTGCCGCTCGAGTACTTCATTTCGACCTACGGCGCCCGTAAGGGCCTGGTCGATACCGCATCCCACACCTCGGACTCTGGTTATCTGACCCGTCGTCTGGTCGACGTGGCCCAGGACGTCATCGTCCGCGAGGAGGACTGCGGTACGCACGAGGGCGTTACCTACAACCTCATCATCCCCGGCACCACCGACCTCAACACCGACCTTGTCGGCCGTTGCTTCATCGAGGACGTCGTGGCTCCCGATGGCACCGTGCTCTTTGAGCAGGACGGCTACATCGAGAAGGTCGCTGACATTCAGAAGATGGTCGATGCCGGCCTCAAGAAGGTCAAGCTCCGCGCGCTGCTCACCTGCCGCTCCAAGTACGGCGTGTGCCAGAAGTGCTACGGCTGGGATCTTTCCACCCGTCGTCCGGTCGCCATCGGTACCGCGGTAGGCATTATTGCCGCCCAGTCCATCGGCGAGCCCGGTACGCAGCTTACGATGCGTACCATTCACTCCGGCGGCGTCGCTGGCGTCGACGATATTACGCAGGGTCTGCCTACGGTCAGCCGTATGTTCGATATCGTCGGCAACGTCAACGAGAAGATCCTGGGTCGCGAGGCCGAGCTGGCTCCGTACTCCGGCCACCTCTCGATTAAGCCCGAGAAGTCCGAGTACGTGCTGACGCTCACCGACTCCGAGGATCACACCCGTGTCCTCGACGAGCGTCGCGTCCCCGCTTCGGTGCGCTTCATGCCCGAGATCGAGGACGGCTGCGAGGTTCGCGCCGGCGACCAGATCACCAAGGGCTTCGTCAACTTCCGTAACCTGCGTAAGCTGACCGACATCGAGTCGACGATGCACACCTTCGTCGAGAGCGTCAAGGACGTCTACACCAGCCAGGGCGTCGACCTGAACGACAAGCACATCGAGGTGCTCGCACGTCAGATGCTGCGTCGCGTTCAGATCACCAACCCCGGTGACTCCAAGTACCTGCTTGGTCAGTACGTCGACCGCTACGAGTTCGCCGACGAGGTCGAGCGCGTTGCCCGTCTGGGCGGTCAGGCTCCTGTGGCCGAGCCCGTCATCCTGGGTACGCTCAAGGTCGCGTCCAACATCGACTCCTGGCTGTCGAGCGCTTCGTTCATCCGTACCGCCGGCGTCCTTACCGAGGCTGCCATCGAGGGCAAGGTCGACCACCTGCTCGACCTTAAGTCCAACGTCATCGTCGGTAAGAAGATCCCGGCCGGTACCGGCCTCAAGCCGTACGCCAACGCCAAGCTGACGTATCGCACGGCCGACGGCTACGTGGACATCGACGGCCCGGCTTCGCCCAACGCCAAGTCGCTGCCCGAGTGGGCTCCTGTGGAGCTCAAGGACCTGGACGAGCAGCTCCCGCAGCAGCTCGACTGGGCCGGCTACGACGAGTTCGGTGGTGCTGACGGTTCGTTCACCCGCAACGGCCACACCATCTCCGCCGAGAAGGCTCGTCTGTACCTGTTCGACGACCTGGGCGTGTCGCAGCGCTGGACCAACAAGTTCAGCGAGGTTGGCATCGAGACGGTCGGCGACCTGGTTGGCAAGTCCGAGGAGGATCTGCTGCGCATCGATGGCATCGGTGCCAAGGCGATCGAGGAGCTCCGTGACGGCCTCGAGGCCCACGATCTGCTCTACATCCTCGAGAACAACGACGACGTTGCCGACGAGGAAGACCTCTCGCAGCTGCTGCAGATGGTCTTTAGCCCCGACGGTCCGGACGATATCCTGCTGGGTACCTCCGCTCCGACGCATCACGCCGACGCCGACGAGGAGCTCCTGGGCGCCCCGATCGACGACAAGAAGGCTCCCGCCAACGGCGCGATCAACGAGGACATGGCTTCCCTCGACGAGCTGCTCAACCAGCTCGTGGACACCGACGACGCCGAAGAGGCCAAGGACAACGACGAGGAGTAACTAGTTCCGCCGTTCTAACGAACGGCGGCGACCTCCGTCGCTGCGCGGCCCCCAGAGCTACAATCTGTCATTCAAAAGGCAGGGCATGACCAAAAGGTCAATGCCCTGCCTTTTTCATGCCGCCTTGTACGCTCTGGGGGCCGTTCGCTTGCGTATGCTCAACCTGTTGCGTTCCGTTGATACCTTGGGGACGGAGGAAAACGGATCATTTTGAGGCGCGATTTCGGAAGTATGCGGCAAAATCTTGATGGGTCGCCCACACCGCATATGCTCAAACGCTCTACCTGCGGGTTTGTTATCGCAAAACCCGGTGTGCTCGGCAGGTCCAGAATTTGCCGCATACTTCCGAAAGTGCCGCCGATTTCCATGCGACAGATGAGAGCAGATTACCGCTGGAGCGCGACGTTTCCCCAGATAAAACCGACCAAAATAAACCTGTCCCTTTTTGGCAGGTAGCGTTGCCCTGACGAGCACGCCGGATTCCCGGGCCGGGCGGCCTGCGGTTTAAGTTTGTCGCGAGTTCCGCACGAGCCGGAGGCCACTTAATGTGGCCTCCGTGCGAGCCAGGACTGTAGAGCAGCAAACTAAAACCGCAGGCCGCTCGGCCCGGGAATCCGCCCCTGCGCACAAAAGGGGATTCCTTTTGTGTAGGCTTTGCGGAAATATGCTCATTTTGGGATACGCCCGGCGGCGTGGTTTGTTGACGGCACAGCTAACGCCACGTATCCTATCGAACTGCGTGTTTCGTAGGGGGATGCTGACCCCTCGATTCAAGCCGTTGCACTTTACAGAAAGCTGGAATCATTCGAGAAGGAGTACGCTTTGCCTACTATTAACCAGCTGGTTCGCCAGGGCCGTCGTTCCGTGCCCAAGAAGTCCAAGAACGCTGCTCTGCAGCACAACTCCCAGAAGCGCGGCGTGTGCACCCGCGTCTTCACCACGAGCCCCAAGAAGCCGAACTCGGCTCTTCGTAAGGTTGCCCGTGTTCGCCTTGTCAACGGCATCGAAGTTACTGCTTACATCCCGGGTGAGGGCCACAACCTGCAGGAGCACTCCATCGTGCTCGTCCGCGGCGGTCGTGTCCGTGACCTCCCTGGTGTCCGTTATCACGTCATCCGTGGCGCCTACGACGCTGCTCCGGTCCAGAACCGTATGCAGGCCCGTTCCAAGTACGGTGCTAAGCGCCCCAAGGCTAAATAAGCCAGATAACGTTTTGATACTTTCGCCGTGTGCCGCCTAAGCGCCGCACGGTAGACACTTAAGGAGATTTCACATGCCGCGTCGTGCAGCAGCTAATCGTCGTGAGGTTCAGCCTGACGCCGTTTACAACAACCGCCTGGTGACTCAGCTCATCAACAAGGTCCTTCTTGACGGCAAGAAGGCCACCGCTGAGCGCATCGTTTACACCGCTTTCGAGATCGTTGCCGAGAAGTCCGAGGGTGGCGACGCTCTCGCTACCTTCAAGAAGGCTATGGACAACGTCAAGCCCACGCTCGAGGTTAAGCCCAAGCGTGTCGGTGGCGCTACCTATCAGGTCCCGATGGAGGTCAACTCCCGTCGTTCCACCGCTCTGGGTATCCGCTGGATCGTCAACTTCTCTCGCGCTCGCAAGGAGAAGACCATGGCCGAGCGTCTCGCCAACGAGATCCTCGACGCTTCCAACGGCCTGGGCGCTTCCGTCAAGAAGCGTGAGGACGTCTTCAAGATGGCCGAGGCCAACCGCGCGTTCTCTCACTATCGTTGGTAAGTTTAAGGTAAGGAACTAACATGGCTAAGCCTAAGTACAAGCTTTCCGATACCCGTAACATCGGCATCATGGCCCACATCGATGCCGGTAAGACCACCACGACCGAGCGTATTCTTTACTACACCGGTAAGACCCACAAGATCGGTGAGGTCCATGAGGGCGCTGCCACCATGGACTGGATGGTTCAGGAGCAGGAGCGCGGCGTAACCATTACCTCCGCTGCTACCACGTGCTTCTGGAAGAAGGACGGTACTGACTACCGCATCCAGATCATCGACACCCCGGGCCACGTTGACTTCACCGCCGAGGTCGAGCGCTGCCTGCGCGTCCTCGATGGCGCTGTCGCCGTCTTCGACGCCGTTGCCGGCGTTCAGCCCCAGTCTGAGACCGTTTGGCGTCAGGCTTCTACCTTCAACGTCCCCCGCATCGCCTTCATCAACAAGTATGACCGCGTGGGCGCTGACTTCTTCAACGCTATCGAGACCATGAAGGATCGTCTCGACGCCAACGCCGTGGCCGCTCAGGTCCCGATGGGCGCCGAGGACAACTTCTGGGGTGTCATCGACCTCGTCACCATGACTGCTTGGGACTTCAAGGCCGACGACAAGGGCATGACCTACCCCGAGCCGATGGACGAGATCCCGGCTGAGTTTGCCGACATCGCTGCCACCAAGCGCGAGGAGCTCCTCGACGCTGCTGCCAGCTTTGACGACGAGCTCATGGAGAAGATCCTCATGGAGGAGGACTTCACCGTCGAGGAGCTCAAGGCTGCTCTGCGCAAGGGCGTTCTGGCCAACGAGCTCAACCTCGTCTTCGTGGGCTCCGCCTACAAGAACAAGGGCGTTCAGGAACTGCTCGACGCTGTTGTCGACTACCTGCCCAGCCCGCTCGACGTCGAGGCCGTCACCGGTACCGATCCGGACACCGGCGAGGAGATCCAGCGTCATCCTTCCTTCGACGAGCCCTTCTCCGGCCTGGTCTTCAAGATCATGACCGACCCGTTCGTCGGTAAGCTCACCTATGTCCGCGTTTACTCCGGCCGTGCCGAGTCCGGCTCCTACGTGGTCAACGCTTCCAACGGTCAGCGCGAGCGCCTCGGCCGCATCCTCGAGATGAACGCCGCCGAGCGTATCGACCGTGACGACGCTGCCGCCGGCGACATCGTCGCTTGCGTCGGCTTCAAGAACTCCACCACCGGCGACACCCTGTGCGCCGAGGGCAAGGAGATCGTCCTCGAGAAGATCGAGTTCGCTAAGCCCGTTATCGACGTTGCCATCGAGCCCAAGACCAAGGCCGAACAGGACAAGATGTCCCTGGCTCTGACCAAGCTCGCCGAGGAGGACCCGACCTTCCAGGTGTCCACCAACCACGAGACCGGCCAGACCATCATCGCCGGCATGGGCGAGCTGCACCTCGAGATCATCGTCGACCGCCTGCTCCGCGAGTTCAAGGTTGACGCTAACGTCGGTAAGCCCCAGGTTGCCTACCGCGAGACCGCTGGTCACGACGTCGAGAAGGCTGAGGGCAAGTTCGTCCGTCAGTCCGGCGGTCGCGGTCAGTACGGCCACGCCGTCATCAAGCTCGAGAAGATGGAGGAGGGCTTCGGCTACGAGTTCGTCAACGCTATCGTCGGCGGCGTCGTGCCCAAGGAGTACATCCCGTCCATCGACAAGGGCATCCAGGAGGCCCTGAACACCGGTGTTATCGCCGGCTTCCCGGTCCTCGACGTTAAGGTTACCCTGTTCGACGGTTCTTACCACGAGGTCGACTCCTCCGAGGCCGCCTTCAAGATCGCCGGTTCCATGGCTATCAAGGACGCCCTCAAGAAGTCCGATCCGCAACTGCTCGAGCCGATCATGGCTGTCGAGGTCGAGACCCCCGAGCAGTACATGGGCGACGTTATGGGCAACCTCTCCGGTCGCCGCGGCAAGATCGAGGGCATGGAGGATCGCAAGAACAGCAAGCTCATCCGTGCCAAGGTGCCGCTGGGCGAGATGTTCGGTTACGCTACCGACCTTCGCTCCCAGACCCAGGGCCGTGCATCCTACACGATGCAGTTCGACTCTTATGAGCCCGCGCCCAAGTCCATCGTGGACGAGGTCATGAGCAAGAACGCCTAAGTTCGAGCTCCCTGTTACGTAATCCGCGAGAACATCTCTCGCACTCTTTGGAGGTTTAAGTTGGCTACCCAGAAGATCCGCATTCGCCTCAAGGGCTATGATCACGAGGTCGTCGATCAGTCCGCGAAGCTCATCGTCGAGACCGCTCAGAAGACCGGCGCTCGCGTTTCCGGTCCTGTCCCCCTGCCCACCGAGCGCAACCTGTACACGGTTATCCGCTCGCCGCACGTGAACAAGGACTCCCGTGAGCAGTTCGAGATGCGCACCCACAAGCGCCTCATCGACATCCTCGACCCCACCTCGGGCACTGTTGATTCGCTTATGCGTCTCGACCTCCCCGCTGGCGTCGACATCGACATCAAGCTCTAAGCGATATCGCTCATAGCTTAAAGGGCCCCGCTGCCATTACGGTAGCGGGGCCCCTTTGTTTTGAGTTTAGATTTTGGGATAGCGAATTCGTCTGCCGAGCCGACGGCTGCGGCGCCCTATTCGCTCAGGGGGCGCAAGGATGCTTCTTCGAAGTGGAAGACGCACAAGCCGCTCTCGGTCTCAATGCTTGCGCGGCCGCAATCGTCGACCGTTCTAAATATGCCTCGTGCCAGCTCGTCTCCAGCGGGGGAGCGGGCGATAACGTGCTTCCCGATCCAATTGAGGTGAGCGATATATTCGTCGTGGACGGGCGCGAGCGGACCAGCGTCTTCTTCCTTGGCGTTGAGGCGCTCTGCCCAGGTATCTACAGCGTCTATAACTGCGTGATAGACCTCATCGAGGAGCATGTCGACGGCGGGAACGCTCTCGTTGAGGTCCGAGAGGCCAATTGCCGCCAGGCCGCCATCGGGCACCTCTTGGGGCGTGTAGTTTACGTTGACACCAATGCCGCAGACGGCGAAAGGTTTGCCTTCGTTATCGCGTGCGGCCTCGACCAGAATGCCGCCGAGCTTGCGTCCTCGCGCGACCAGATCGTTGGGCCATTTGAGGCCAATCTCGTTTGCAACACCCTGCTTTTCGAGCGCCTCGAGCACCGCTAGACCGCTGACGGCGGCAAGACCAGAGTACTTTGCAGGATTAACGCGTGGACGCAGGACAATCGAAAGTAATAGATTTCCGGCGGTTGAATCCCACTTGTGGCCGCGCCGGCCGCGTCCTGTTGTTTGAGCCCGGGCGGCAAGTCCTGTGCCGTGCGGCGCTCCCTGTTTTCCTGCTTCGAGCAGGTCATCGTTGGTCGATCCGGTTACGTCGACCACTGTTAAACGTAAATCCATAACAGCTGGTACCTCCTAAGGTAATAAGGCAATCGCGTAATGGTGTCGAGAGATAGACACAATGTGAAGCCTTTGTCGCATTTGAACAATTTAATGTTAACACGTCAACAACGACTGAAATGCGTTATCCTCTCTTGGTCGATGTAAACACGTCAACAACTCAAAGGAGGTTAGTGATGGGTTTCACGATTCTGGGAACAGGCTCGGCGCTTCCTAAGCGCAGTGTTTCCAATGACGAGCTGTCTGAGTTCCTCGATACCTCGGATGAGTGGATTTTTACCCGCACAGGCATCAAGAGCCGCCGCGTCTGCACCACCGAGTCACTTGACGACCTTGCCGTAGCGGCGAGCGAGCGGGCACTCCAGGTGTCCGGAATCGACGCGAGCCAGCTGGATCTGATCGTCTGCTCGACGACGACGGGTGACCACCTTGTTCCCGCTGAGGCGTGTGCCGTTGCTGAGCGACTAGGCGCGACGTGCCCTGCCTTCGATGTCTCGGCGGCTTGTGCCGGCTTCGTATTTGCGCTCGATGTCGCCGAGGGCTATATCGCCCGCAGCCGTGCCGAGCGCGTGCTTGTTGTTGCTGCCGAGCAGATGACGCGCGCGCTCGACTGGACCGACCGTGCCACCTGCGTGCTTTTTGGCGATGGGGCAGGCGCCGCAGTGATTGAAGCTGGGGGAGACAACCCCCTTGCCGTTGAGCTTTCAACGGCGCCCGACGTCGAGACGTTGCGCGTTCCCGGTCTGGTCGGTACCTCGCCGTTTAAGGCTTCCGCAGATAGCGTGAGCGTGCTGTCCATGAATGGCCGCCGCGTGTTCAAGTTCGGCGTCAACGCCATCTGCGACACGGTCCATAAGCTTGCGATCGATGCGGGCATTTTGGTCGAAGACATCGATCATTTTGTATTCCATCAGGCTAACGAACGAATCCTGAGCCAGGCGGTCAAGCGCCTGGGCGTGCCGGACGAGCGCGTGGTTCGCACGTTGCGCGAGACCGGCAACATTTCGAGCGCATGCATTCCGCTTGCCCTCGACCGGCTGGCAAACGCCGGTGCACTTCACACAGGCGACACCATCGCCTTGGTTGGATTTGGCGCCGGTCTGGATATAGGTGGCTATCTGCTTCGTTGGAAGTAGTCGCACATAGGAAATAAAAACGCCCTAGGGCACAACCAAAGGAGAACTACCATGGCAGATCAGAAGACCTTCGAGCGCGTTTGCGACGTTATCCGCGAGACCGCCGGCCTTGACGACGTCGAGATGAAGCCCGAGTCCACGCTCGAGGAGATTGGTCTCGACAGCCTGGGCACCGTCGAGATCCTCGTCGCCGTCGAGGACGAGTTTGGCATCCAGCTCGATACCGAGGAGAACCCCAAGACGGTCGGCGAGTTCGCCGATACGGTCGAGGCGGCATTGGAGAAGTAGAGATGCTCAAGACTCCTCTCTGCGATCTGCTCGGCATCGAAAAGCCCGTGTTCCAGGGCGGTATGGCCTGGATTGCCGATGCCTCGCTGGCGTCCGCAGTGTCCGAGGCGGGTGGCTTAGGCATCATCGCGGCCATGAACGCCGACGCCAACTGGCTTCGCGACCAGATTCATAAGCTGCGCGCCAGGACGGATAAGCCCTTTGGCGTCAACGTCATGCTCATGAGCCCGTTCGCCGACGAGGTCGCCCAGGTTGTGATTGACGAGCGAGTACCGGTCGTCGTGACGGGTGCCGGCAATCCCACCAAGTACATGAAGGCGTGGAACGAGGCGGGCATCAAGGTCATCCCGGTCGTTGCCTCGGTGGCGCTGGCGCGCCTCGTGGCGCGTCGTGGGGCCACGGCGGTTGTTGCCGAGGGCACCGAATCGGGCGGCCATATTGGCGAGACCTCGACGATGGCACTGGTGCCGCAGGTCGTCGATGCGGTCGACATTCCCGTCGTGGCTGCCGGCGGTATTGCCGACGGCCGCGGCATGGCGGCCGCCTTTATGCTGGGCGCCGCCGGCGTGCAGGTGGGTACGCGCTTTCTGATCGCAGACGAGTGCACCGTATCGGAGCAGTACAAGGAGATGGTCCTGAAGGCCAACGACACCTCGACGCGTGCGACCGGCCGCTCGACGGGACACCCGGTGCGTGCCCTCAAGAGCCCCTTTACCAACGCCTACGCTAAGAGCGAGGCGGCGGGCGCAAGCGTCGAGGAGCTCGGGGCCATGGGCACGGGCGCCCTTCGCAAGGCCGCCAAGGACGGTAATTACGAAGAGGGTTCGTTTTTGTGTGGACAGATTGCCGGCATGGTTAGCGAGCGCCAGAGCGCACGTGAAATCGTTGACGATCTGGTCGATGGCGCCGAGCGCGTCCTGAAGGGTGCGTGCGCATGGGTAGCGTAGCGTTTCTGTTTGCCGGCCAGGGTGCCCAACACCCCGCGATGGGCGTCGATCTGATCGAGACATCGCCGGCGGCCGCCGAGGTGTTCGCCATTGCCGACGAGGTGCGCCCGGGGACCAGCGAGCAATGCCGGAGTGCCTCCAAGGAGGAGCTCTCTCAGACCGAGAACACGCAGCCGTGCGTGTTCGTTCACGACCTAGCAGCGGCTGCCGCCCTGCGTGAGCGCGGCGTGGTACCTGCCGCCTGTGCGGGATTCTCGCTAGGCGAGGTCGCCGCGCTCACCTTTGCGGGGGCGTTCAATACGCGAGCGGGCTTTGGGCTTGTGTGCGAGCGCGCGGCGCTGATGGCCGCGGCTGCCGAGCGCCATCCGGGCGGCATGCGCGCCGTCATCAAGCTCGATGCGGCGCAAGTCGAGGGCCTGGCAAAACAGGCCGGCGAGGACTGCTGGCCAGTCAACTACAACAGCCCGCAGCAGACGGTTGTGGCCGGAGCGCCCGAGGCGCTGCAGGAGCTCGACGTCCTAGTAAAAGAGGCTGGCGGCCGCGCTATGAAAGTCGCGGTGTCGGGTGCATTTCATAGCCCCTATATGGCCGAGGCGACTGAGGGACTGGCGACGTATATCCAAGACGGCCACGTTCCGTCTTCGCTGCTAATTCCGGTTATGGCAAACATGACGGCGGCGCCCTATCCGGCGGACCCGCGAGCGGCATCGGATGTCTTGGCCAACCAGGTGAGCCATGCCGTGCGTTGGGTCGACACGCTGCACACTCTGCAGGATCAGGGTATCGACACGTTTATTGAGGTCGGCCCTGGCAAAACGCTGTCGGGCCTGGTCAAGCGTACGCTGAGCGACGTTCGCGTGTATTCGTGCGAAACGGCCGAGCAGGTCGCAGCTATTGCCGACGAGCTCGCATAGTCCACAGGGCTGTAACCCGAAAGGAATGACATGGGCAACTTGAACAACGGCACGCTCGAGCGCAACGACTCACGTCGCGTGGCACTGGTCACGGGCGGCTCGCGGGGTATCGGCCGCGCCTGCGCTGTCGGTCTGGCGGAGGACGGCTTTGATATCGCCGTCGTCTATGCCGGAAGCGTCGATGCGGCGCGCGAGACGTGCGAAGCCTGCGAGGCGGCTGGCGCCGCGGCACGCGCATATCAATGCGACGTGGCCGACCCCGCTGCCGTCAACGCGTGCGTGGAAGCGGTCCTCAACGATTTTGGCTCCATTTGGGCGCTCGTCAACAACGCTGGCATCACCCGCGATAGCCTGCTCATGCGCATGGGCGATGACGCCTTCGATCGCGTGCTCGATGTCAATCTTAAAGGAACGTTTAACACGACGCGCGCACTCACCAAGACCTTTATGCGTCAGCGCGGCGGCTGCGTCGTCAACATGAGCTCGGTCGTGGGCCTGATGGGCAATGCCGGGCAGGCCAACTACGCTGCCTCCAAGGCGGGCGTGATCGGCCTGACCAAGGCGGTGGCGCGCGAGCTTGCGCCCCGCGGTGTACGAGTGAACGCGGTCGCCCCCGGGTTTGTCGAGACAGATATGACGGCAAAGCTCTCGGAGAAGGTGTGTACGGTAACCGAGGAGCAGATTCCCCTTAAGCGTATGGCGCAGCCCGAAGAGGTGGCCGGTGTGGTGCGATTTTTAGTGAGCGATGCGGCTGCCTACATTACGGGCGAAGTCGTACGCGTCGACGGCGGAATGGCGATGTAGAAACCAGGGCCGAAGAACGGCTTGGATGAGGAGACCATGATGGAACAGAGAGTTGCAATCACCGGCATCGGTGCCGTATCGCCGCTCGGCAACACGGCGCTTGCCACCTGGGCGGCCATGTGCGCCGGCACGTGCGGCATCGGCCCGATCACGCACTTCGATACCGATGCGTTTGCCGTCAAGGTGGCGGCCGAGGTCAAGGGCTTTGACGGCAACGAGTACTTTGGCAAGCGTGATGCAAAGCATCTGGACCCCTGCGTTCAGTTTGCGATGGCGGCTTCGGACGAGGCTATGCACGATGCGGGCTTTGATGTCGAAGGCGCCATCGATCGAGAGCGCCTGGGCGTCTACGTGGGCTCGGGTGTGGGCGGCATGCAGACACTCGTCGACAACGTCCACACGATTGCCGAACGTGGGCCCCGCCGCGCATCGCCCTATATGATCGCGATGATGATCCCCAACATGGCATCGGGCAATATCGCAATCCGCCACAAGGCAAAGGGCCCGACCCTGCCCGTGGTGACCGCGTGCGCAACCTCGGCCCATGCGGTGGGCGAGGCGTTCCGCGCCATCAAGCACGGCTATGCCGACGCGATCCTCGCGGGCGGCGCCGAGGCTGCAATTATCCCCGATGCCGTTGCGGGCTTTACGTCCTGCCGTGCATTGACCACCAACCCCGATCCCGCGACGGCCTGCCGTCCGTTCGATGCAGACCGCGACGGCTTTGTGATGGGCGAGGGCGCCTGCGTGCTCGTGCTCGAGAGCATGGAACATGCGCAGGCGCGCGGTGCGCACATTTATGCCGAGGTCGTGGGCTACGGCAACACCGATGATGCCTATCACATCACGAGTCCTGATCCCGAGGCTGCCGGCATTGCCCGCGCGATATCGCTGGCGGTGACCGAGGGCGACGTCAGGCCTTCCGAGGGTCTCTACATCAATGCTCACGGCACATCGACCAAGCTCAACGATTCGTCCGAGACGGCGGGCATTAAGCGTGCGCTCGGCGAGGACGCGGCGCGCGCCGCGCACGTCTCGTCGACTAAGTCGATGACCGGCCACATGATCGGTGCCACGGGCGCCATCGAGGTCATGGCCTGCGCCATGGCGCTCGAGCAGGGCGTGGTGCCGCCGACCATTAACTACCACACGCCCGATCCCGCCTGCGATCTTGACTACACGCCCAATCGCGCGGTTCGCGCCGACCTTACCTGGGCGCTTTCGACCAACCTGGGCTTTGGCGGACACAACGCCGCCATCGCGCTGCGTAGATATACGAGGAGCTAGAGCATGGATTCCAAAAGACTTGCCGAGATAGCCGATGTTATGGAGGACCGCGGCCTCACGCGCGTGCGCGTTGAGGAGCCCGATGGCACCGCGGTCGAACTCGAGCGCGCGAGCGCCGCACAGCCGGTTGCCGTGCCCATGCCCATGCCGAGCGCTATGGCCGCTCCAGTTGCAGCTCCCACAGTCGCGCCTGCCGCACCGGAGCCCGCCGCGCAGACACCTGCCGCCGCACCGGAGCCCAAGGGCACCGAGGTGACCGCTCCCATGGTCGGCGTTTTCTATGCTGCCCCGGCGCCGGGCGACGAACCGTTTGTGCACGTGGGCTCCAAGGTCAAGGCTGGCGAGACCCTTTGCATCATCGAGGCCATGAAGGTTCTCAACGAGGTGACGGCAGAGGCGGATGGCGAGGTGCTCGAGATCTGCGTGGCCGACGGCGACCTCGTGGAGTTCGGCAGCTGCCTCATGAGGATCGGATAGGTGATATCCATGAACAAAGAAGAGCTTAAAGAACTGTTACCGCATCGCGAGCCGATGCTTTTGCTCGACGAAGCCGAGCTGGTGGGCGACGAGGCCCACGGCAAGATCACGATTACGGGCGACGAATACTTTTTGCAGGGGCATTTTCCGGGAAACCCGGTGGTCCCCGGCGTGATCCAGTGCGAGATGCTCGCCCAAAACTGCTGCGTGCTGCTGATGGGCGATGAGGAGGCGCGCGGCGCGACGCCGTTCTACACGAGTCTGGACAAGGTGCGCTTTAAGCGTCCGGTGCGCCCGGGCGACACGGTGGATCTGGTGTGCACCATCACGCGTGCGCGCGGGCCGTTCCGCTTTGCGACGGGTACTGCGAGCGTCAACGGTGAGGTTTGCTGCCGCGCCGATATGTCTTTTGCACTCATGCACGAAAGTTAAGGAAGGCTTCATGTTCGACAAAGTGCTCATCGCCAACCGCGGCGAAGTCGCGGTCCGTGTTATTCGCGCGTGCCGCGATATGGGCATCAAAACCGTCGCCGTCTATTCCACGGCCGATGCGGACGCGCTGCACGTGCAACTTGCCGACGAGGCGTATTGCATCGGCGGCCCGCGTCTTGCCGAGAGCTACCTCAACGACGATGCCGTGCTCACCTGTGCCGTAAAGTCGGGCGCAAAGGCGATCCATCCTGGGTACGGCTTCTTTTCCGAGAAGGCGAGCTTTGTACGCGACTGCGACAAGTATGGCCTGGCTTTTGTCGGTCCTTCGGCCGAGGTGATCGACAGCATGGGCGACAAGGACGCCGCACGTCGAACGGCTGCCGCGGCGGGCGTGCCCATCGTGCCGGGCTGCGATTTGCTCAAAAGTCCCGAGGAGGCAACGGCCGAGGCTGAGCGCATTGGCTGCCCCGTGCTTATTAAGGCGCGTGCGGGCGGCGGCGGTCGCGGTATTCGTAAGGTCGAGCGCGTGGAAGATGCGGCAAAGGCCTTTATTGAAGCACGCGCCGAGGGCGAGGCCGTTTTTGGCGACGGCGAGTGCTACATGGAGAAGTTCGTCGCGCCGGCGCATCACGTTGAGGTGCAGATTATGGCCGATAAGCAGGGCCATGTATTTTCGCTCGGCGAGCGCGAGTGCTCGGTGCAGCGTCGCAACCAAAAGCTGATCGAAGAGAGTCCCGCACCGTGCCTCGACGGACACAACGACATTCGTGCTCGCATGCACAAGGCAGCGCGTGACCTGGCTCGTGCCGTCGGCTACGAAGGAGCCGGTACCATCGAGTTTCTGTATTCGGACGACGGCAATTTCTATTTTATGGAAATGAACACGCGCTTGCAGGTGGAGCATCCGGTTACAGAGTTTGTGACCGATACCGACTTGGTCAAGTGGCAGCTGCGCGTGGCAGCCGGCCAGCCTCTGCCCTTTGAGCAGGAGGACATGCCGGTCCGCAACCACGCCATGGAGTGCCGCATCAATGCCGAAACGCCGGACTTTCTGCCGTCCTGCGGAACGGTCACCGCGTTGCGTGTGCCGGGCGGTCCGCGCGTACGCTGGGATTCCGCCATGTTTACCGGTGCGAAAGTTCCGCCGTACTACGACTCTATGCTCGGCAAGCTCATCGTGTGTGCGCCCACGCGTGACGGCGCTATTCGTAAGATGCGCTCGGCCCTGGGCGAGCTCGTGATTGAGGGCGTGAGCGAAAACAGCGAGCTTCAGCTCGACGTGCTGGCAAACGACGAGTTCTTGTCGGGCATGTACCACACCGATCTGATGGGGCATCTCTATGCTGATGAATAGAAAAGCGAAGACGGTCAATGTCCTTGAGGGGCCGATAACCGAGTCGTGCGCCGAGTTTCCCGCACGCCACGTGTTTATCAAGTGCCCGGAGTGCCGCCGTGTGATCGATGAGGCACGCCTGCACGACAACCTCGAGGTCTGTCCTCGTTGCGGCAAACACTTTCGCGTGAGCGGTCGCGCGCGCATGCGCATGACGGTCGACGAGGGCACGTTTGAGGAATGGGATGCCAATCTGGCGTCGGAGGACTTCCTCTCGTTTCCCGGCTATGCCGACAAGCTCAAGAGCGTGTGCGAGCGTTCGGGCGAGCGCGACGCCGTTGTGTGCGGCAGGGGCAAAATCTGCGGTTGCGATGCCGCGCTCTTCTTTATGGACGCCAACTTTATGATGGGCTCGATGGGTTCCGTGGTGGGCGAGAAGATCTGTCGCACATTTGAGCGAGCGACCGAGCTTGGATTGCCAGTTGTCGGCTTTACCGTTTCGGGCGGTGCGCGCATGCAAGAGGGCGTGACATCGCTTATGCAGATGGCCAAGATTTCTGCGGCGGTTAGGCGCCATAGCGAGGCGGGCGGCCTGTATATCACGGTGCTCACCGATCCCACGACCGGAGGCGTAACCGCGAGCTTTGCCATGGAGGGCGATATTATCCTGGCCGAGCCCGATGCCCTGACGGCATTTGCCGGCCCGCGCGTGATCGAGCAGAACATGCACAAGCGCCTGCCCAAGGGATTCCAGCGCTCCGAGTTTTTGCTGGAGCACGGCTTTTGCGATGCCGTTGTTCCGCGTGGCGAGATTGCGCTCACGGTAGGCGAGCTGCTGGCACTGCACGAAGGGCACGCGCCCGGCCTGGGGGCACCGCATGAGATCGTGCATACGGGTCGTCGCGGCAAAAAGCTGGGACACTTGTTCAAGCGCTCGACCGCACCAAAAACCGCGCTCGAGATTGTCAAGCAGACCCGCTCGGCAGATCGCGCCACGGCGGGCGAGATGATCTCGCTGGGCCTGGATGGATTTGTGGAGCTGCATGGCGACCGTTACTTTGGCGACGACGCCGCCGTGGTGGCTGGCATTGGCTGGAAAGACGGGCGACCCGTGACGGTTATCGCCGTCGAGCGCGGTACCACGACCAAAGAGCGCATGCGTCGCAACTTTGGTATGGCACATCCCGAGGGCTACCGCAAAGCGCGTCGCCTTATGCGCCAGGCCGAAAAGTTTGGTCGACCGGTTCTGTGTCTGGTCGATACTTCGGGCGCGTTTTGCGGCATCGGTGCCGAGGAGCGCGGCCAGGGCGAGGCGATTGCCCAGAATCTCATGGAGATGAGCGGCCTCAAGACGCCGATTGTCTCGGTGGTGACAGGCGAGGGCGGCTCTGGTGGCGCGCTGGCGCTGTCCGTGGCCGACCGCATCCTGATGCTCTCGAGCTCGGCCTATTCGGTCGTGAGCCCCGAGGCCTGTGCGTCGATCCTGTGGAAGGATACCGAGCGCGCGAATGAGGCCGCCGAGGCGCTTAAGCTCACGGCTCCCGATCTGTTGGCGCTCGGTATCATCGACGGCATTGTTGACGATAGGGGTCTGTCGCATGAGGAGATCGCCGGCGCCGTCATGTCTTCGGCATTTGATGCCTTCGATACGCTTGGGCGGCTCGACGACGCGACCCTCACAAACCTCCGCTACGAAAAGTACCGCGCAATCGGTCAGTATCGCACGATGTGACAAAGGGACAGTCCGCATGTCACATTGGGAAAGGGTTCCTGTGTCACAAGTTTCTAACACCTCGTTTACAACGATGGTCTCATCAAACGCCATGGCCGTGGTGGACTATCTGTCCAAAAGCATGATGTCGGCGCTGCCGTTTATTGTCTGCGCGGCGTTGTTCCGCACCGTCGCCGTCATTATGGGCGAAGGCATGCTGGGCCTGTGGTCTGCCGATTCCGAAATCTATCGCCTGTTCTATAGTTGGCTCTATAACGCCGGCTACTACTTTTTGCCCGTTTATCTTGGTTGGGCGGCCGCCCGCCAGCTCGGTTGCTCGGAGCAGCTGGGCATGATGCTGGGCGGCGTATTGATTGCGCCCGATCTGCTTAAGCTCGTCGATGCCGCATCGACGACGGGGGCATCGATGACTTCCGTGTATGGTCTGCTTCCCGCGCCGGTCAACGATTACACGACGACTGTTATTCCGGTTCTCATCTCGGTGCCCGTGTTATGGCGAGTGGAGTGTTTCTTTCAGCGCGTTATCCCTAAGGCCGTGGCGTTTTCGTTTGTTCCGTTTGCAACCATGCTCGTCATGGTTCCGGTTTCGCTGTGTATCACGGCGCCGGCGGGCAGCTATCTGGGCATGCTGTTGGGCCAGCTTATGTTTATGCTTGGCAATTCCGGTGGCATCGTGTCGCTGCTCACGCTCATGGGGCTTGCCGCGGGTTGGGAGTTTCTTAAGATTGCAGGCGTCAGCAACGTTGTCCTATCGCTTGCCTATGCTCAGTTTATGAGTGTGGGAACGGATTCGTGCATCCTGATCGCCGCGACGATGGCGACGTTCGCCGTTTGGGGTATGCCCTTTGGCGCGTCGCTCCGCGTTGCGGATAAGGACGAGAAGGCACTCATGCTGGGCTATTCAATCTCGGGTATTCTTGGCGGCGTAAGCGAGCCGGCGCTGTACGGTTGCGGCTTTAAATATGGCAGGTGCCTGACGTGCATGGCCATTGGCGGCGCCGTCGGAGGCCTTGTTGCAGCCGTGGGCCACGTTACGGCCTATACCATCGGCATGACGAATGTCCTTATGGTCATTGGCTTTGCCACGGGCGGCATCTCGAACCTGCTGTGGTGCTGCGTTGCCGGCGGTGTGGCATTTGCGGTGTCTGCGGCGCTGAGCTACTGCTTTGGCGTGGTGCCGGCGCAGGGACAGGCGGCAGAAGACGGGGCCGATTCACCCGAAACCTCGAAGAGCGTGGCCGAAGCAAGCGCGTAAACCTGTGCGACACAAGGACGATTCCTTTGCCACATTCTAAGGCCGTGGCCCGTGTGGGTTGCGACCTTTTTGTATCTGTGGGGCAAAATGGCTACACTACAATCCGTTTGAGCAATAGATATATAGATAGCACCGTGGGGGCGGATGTAGATGGTCGAGTGGATTGTTAAGCGTGCGCAGGGCGACCGTGCGCGCGTGGGCACGTTGACGGGCGTGGTGTGTATTCTCGCCAATGTGGCACTATGCGCTGCGAAGGGCGTAATTGGCGTGCTGTCGGGATCGGTTTCGATCGTGGCAGATGCCATGAACAACCTGTCCGATGCCAGCTCGAATATCGTGAGCGTGCTGGGTTTTAAGCTGGCGAGCAAGCCCGCCGACCCCGAGCATCCATACGGCCATGGTCGCTACGAGTACCTCTCGGGTCTTGTCGTGGCGGCGCTCGTGCTTCTCATTGGCCTTGAACTGGTGAAGTCCTCGTTTGAGCGCATCATCCACCCCGAACCTGTCGAGTTCTCGCTTGCCCTGGTGGCAGTCCTGGCGCTTTCGATGGTTGTTAAGCTGTGGATGGCGGCGCTCAACCAAAAGCTCGGCGACCGTATCGAGTCCGAGACGTTGCATGCGACTGCCCAGGATTCCAAGAATGATGTTCTTGCCACGGGCGCCGTGCTGGCGTGCGCAATTGTTTCGCAGGTGACGCACATCAATCTTGACGCATGGGTCGGCCTTGCCGTTGGCGCCTATATTGGCTGGAGCGGCTTTGAACTTATTCAAGATACGGTGAGCCCGCTTTTGGGTCAGTCGCCCGATCCTAAGCTGGTCAAGCACATTCGTGACAAGATCATGAGCTATCCCGGCGTTTTGGGCGTTCACGATCTGATGGTTCACGACTATGGCCCGGGCAGGAAGTTTGCAAGTGCGCATGCCGAGATGGCGGCCGAGGCCAGCCCGCTGGAAAGTCACGACACACTCGATAACATCGAGCAGTCGTTTAGGAACGAGGACGGCATGATCGTCACGCTCCATTACGATCCCATCGTGACCGACGATCCAAAGGTGGCGAGCATGCGCCTGCGCATCAACGCAATGGCTCAGGAGATCGATAGCCGCCTCTCGATTCATGACCTACGCTGTGTGCCGGGCCCTACGCACACCAATGTGATTTTTGACTGCGTGCGACCCTCGGATTTGGCGATGAGCGCCGAGGACCTAAAGCGCGCGCTGGCACAACGGGTCGAATCGGAATACCCCAGGTCGATTGCCAAGATTACGATCGACGAAGACTACGTAGGCCATGCCCACGAGTAAGGCTGTGCCGGCAAAGCAGGTTATGCAGAAGGGGAGAGCATGAAGAAGCTGTATCTACTCCGCCACGGTCAGACGGAGTTCAACGTCAAAAAGCTGGTCCAGGGCCGCTGCGATTCACCGCTGACCGACCTGGGCCGCAAACAAGCGGGAATGGCAGCCGCATGGCTCAAGGGCTACGACGTTGTCCCCGACAAAGTGGTCTCTTCGCCCTTAGGTCGAGCCATGGACACAGCTCAGCTCGTCGCATGCGAGCTCCTCGGCCCGGACGCAGCAGTCGAGCCCTGCGAAGGCATCATCGAGCGCTGCTATGGCACCTTCGAAGAAGGCCCGCACGACGCGCTACCCACCGATGTCTGGGACCCCGGCGAGGACTTGGTCCCCTTCGGAGGAGAAGGAAGCCATGCACTGCAAGAGCGCATGGTAGGCACCCTCACCAATATCATGGGCGCCGAGGGCATCGAAACCCTCCTAGCAGTAAGCCACGGCAGCGCCAGCCGCCAATTCATCAAGGCTGCAGCCCCAGAGGGCTTCAAGCTCCCAGCAAAACTCCCCAACTGCGCCATCATGATCTTCGATTTTGACGAGGAAAAGTCGGGAGAAGAGGGCGACACGTCTCAATCCAAGTTCACCTTGCAGCAAATCATCGATCTCCAACAAAGTCATTAGCCTGAGCGAGCAAGGTTTAGCAGACATCAACGTGTCGTCTCCCGAGCTTTGGCGGAGGGGCGGGGCCGAGAGTAGTTAAGGTTGTCGCGAGTTCCGCACGAACAGGAGAGCACTTAATGTGCTCTCCGTCGTGAGCAGGACTGTAGAGCAGCAACCTTAACTACTCTCGGCCCCGCCCCTCCGCCAAAGCTCGGGAGACGTGCCACGCACTTTACCTGCGTAAACAATGTGAGTGAAATATGAATCTCGATGGATACGCCCGCAGCCGTGTATACTAAACAGCTGTGTGAAACCAGGGGAGTATTCTGGCTGGACAAAATGCCTGCTTAATAGGGTTGTCAGGTAGTCCGGACGCAATACAAGGCTGGGGAGCACGTCGTGTAAGTAGTGGTCCTCTAGGGGCGTACGCTCGGTGGTGTACGCATTGTCCCAAGACCACGCGAGAGTTGGGATCATATCTTGATCAGCATGATTCTCGGCCGCAAGATTGGCATGACCCAGGTTTGGGACGAGGACGACAACGTCGTTCCCGTCACGGTCATCCAGGCTGGCCCCTGCGCTGTCTCGCAGGTTAAAACTCAGGCAACCGACGGCTATGACGCCGTCCAGATCGGTTTCGGCGACATCAAGGCCAAGAACGTGAACAAGCCCATGGCTGGTCACTTCGCCAAGGCTGGCGTCGAGCCTGTCCGCTTCCTTCGTGAGGTCCGCGTCGAGAACGGCGAGGAGCACAAGGTCGGCGAGGTCGTCACCGTCGCTGATTTCGCTGATGTCGAGAAGGTCGACGTCATCGGTACCTCCAAGGGTAAGGGCTTCCAGGGTCGCATCAAGCGCTGGGGTCAGCGCCGCGGTCCTATGACGCATGGTTCTCACTTCCAGCGTCACCCCGGTTCTATCGGTCAGTGCGCCTATCCTGCGCGCGTCCTCAAGGGCGTCAAGATGGCCGGTCACATGGGTAACGAGCGCGTTACCGTCAAGAACCTTTCCGTTGTCCGCATCGATGCCGAGCAGAACCTCATCTTGGTCAAGGGCGCTGTCCCGGGTGCCAAGAATGGTCTCGTCGCCATCCGTATGGCCTAAGGGCCCAGCCCATTTAGCCCAGCGTCATACCAAGGAGAACACTTAAATGGCAAAGTTTGAAGTAAAGAACAGCGAGGGCAAGAAGGTCGCCGAGGCCGAGCTCGCCGCTGAGGTGTACGGCATCGAGCCGAACATCCACGTTATGCACCACATCGTCAAGTGCCAGATGGCCTCTTGGCGTCAGGGCACCCAGTCTGCTAAGGGTCGCTCTGAGGTTTCCGGTGGCGGCAAGAAGCCTTGGCGTCAGAAGGGCACCGGCCGTGCCCGTCAGGGTTCCATCCGTGCTGCCCAGTGGCGTCACGGTGGCGTTGTCTTCGCCCCCAAGCCCCGTTCCTACGCTAAGCGTATGAACAACAAGGAGGTCAAGCTGGCTATGCGCTCCGCGCTGTCCGCCAAGCTGGCCGATGGCGAGCTCGTGCTCGTCGACGACTACGGCTTCGAGAAGCCTTCCACCAAGGCTGCCGTCGCCATGCTCAAGGCTCTTGGCCTTGAGGGCAAGCGTCTGACCATCATCGTTCGCGATGAGGACGTCAACGCCTACCTGTCGTTCCGCAACATTCCCAAGACGTTCATCATCACCGCTGACGAGGCCAACACCTACGATCTCGTCAACAACAACGCTGTGCTGATGCCCGCCGACATCGCCGCTCACTTCGGGGAGGTGCTTGCATAAATGACCGCCCACGAGATCATCATCCGTCCGATCGTGTCCGAGCGTTCCTTCTCCGGCATGGAGCTGAACAAGTACACGTTCGAGGTCGCCAAGGATGCTAACAAGTATCAGATCAAGGACGCTGTCGAGGAGATCTTCGGCGTCAAGGTCGTTCGCGTGAACACCCTGACGGTCAAGCCCAAGACCAAGCGCGTGCGCTATGTCGCCGGCAAGACCCGTTCTTGGAAGAAGGCCATCGTCACGCTGGCCGAGGGCGACACCATCGAGGTCTTTGGCAACCAGGCCTAAGACTCGCTGCTGTTGAGTGAGCTCATGCCTCCCAAATAGGGGAGGCGGGAGCTCAAGGTTTTGGGCGTATAAAATGGACACGCCCGGAACCGTGTATACGTCCGGTGTCATCGCACCCGAGGCAGAACCTCGAATCCCTGTCTGCGATGGCTAACGGATTCCTATTGAAAGGGATTGTAATGGCTGTAAAGCACCTTAAGCCGACCTCCGCTGGTAGGCGTTGGCAGACGATCTCCGACTTCTCCGAGATCACCTGCACCAAGCCCGAGAAGTCTCTTCTCGAGCCCCTGCCCAAGAAGGCCGGTCGTAACAACAACGGCCGCATCACCACCCGCCACCAGGGCGGCGGCGTGAAGCGTCGTTACCGCGTGATCGACTTCAAGCGCAACAAGGACGGCGTGCCCGCCAAGGTTGCCACGATCGAGTACGATCCGAACCGTTCCGCTCGCATCGCTCTGCTGCACTACGCTGACGGTGAGAAGCGCTACATCCTGGCCCCTAAGGGCCTCGAGGTCGGTCAGACCATCATGTCCGGTTCTGACGCCGACATCAAGCCGGGCAACGCTCTGCCCCTCGCCGACATCCCCGTCGGTACGCTCATTCACGCCGTCGAGTTCCAGCCGGGCAAGGGCGCCGCTATCGCCCGTTCCGCCGGTAACTCCTGCCAGCTGATGGGTAAGGAGGGCAAGTACGCCATCGTCCGTATGCCTTCCTCCGAGATGCGCCGCATCCTCGTTACCTGCCGCGCCACCGTCGGTGAGGTCGGCAACGCCGATCACTCCAACATCGTCATCGGCAAGGCCGGCCGTAAGCGTCACATGAACGTGCGCCCGACCGTCCGCGGTACCGTCATGAACCCTGTCGACCACCCGCACGGCGGTGGCGAGGGCAAGAACCACACCTCTGGTCGTCCCTCTGTTACCCCCTGGGGTAAGCCGACGAAGGGCCTTCGTACGCGCAAGAAGAAGAAGGTCTCGAACCAGCACATCATTCGTCGCCGTAAGAAGTAATTTCGGATACCGAGTTTTAGGAGAAAGCACTTATGAGCAGAAGTCTCAAAAAGGGCCCGTTCGTGGAGACTCGCCTTCTCTCGCGTATCACCGCGATGAACGAGGCTGGCAAGAAGGACGTCGTGAAGACCTGGTCCCGCGCGTCCACCATCTTCCCCGAGATGGTTGGTCACACCATCGCCGTCCACGACGGCCGCAAGCATGTGCCCGTGTATGTTACCGAGTCCATGGTTGGTCACAAGCTCGGCGAGTTCGCGCCGACTCGTACGTTCCGTGGCCACAAGGCCAAATAGGGGGTTAACCGTAAATGGCAACTAAGTCTATTGAAACTGAGGCCACCGAGGTTCGCGCCGTCGCTAAGTACGTGCGTGTTTCCCCCAGCAAGGCCCGCCTGGTGGTCGATCTGATCCGCCGCAAGCCTGTCGCTCAGGCCTTCGACATCCTCCACTTCTGCGACCGCGCCGTCGCCGTGGATGTCGAGAAGGTTCTCCGTTCCGCCGTTGCGAACGCCGAGAACAACAACGGTCTGCGTGCCGACAACCTGGTTGTCGCCGCTGCCTATGTTGACGAGGGTCCGACGCTTAAGCGCATCCGTCCCCGCGCCAAGGGTTCCGCTTCTCGCATTCTGAAGCGTACTTCCCACATCACCGTCGTCGTTGCTCCTCGAAAGGAGGCGTAAAGCTGTATGGGTCAGAAAGTCTACCCCACCGGCTTCCGTCTTGGCATCACCGAGAACTGGCGCTCCCGCTGGTTCGCAGAGAAGGATTACGCTAAGACCCTCGGTAACGATCTCGAGATCCGCAAGTACCTCGAGAAGCGTCTTTCCCGCGCAGCTGTCTCCCGCGTCGAGATCGAGCGCGCTGGCGACAAGGTGAAGGTCATCATCCTCACCGCTCGCCCCGGCGTTGTCATCGGTAAGAAGGGTGCCGAGATCGATACCCTCCGTACCGAGCTCGAGAAGGTCGCTGGCGTTTCCAAGGGCCAGCTCTCCGTCGACGTTGTCGAGATCAAGCGCCCCGAGCTCGACGCCAACCTCGTTGCTCAGTCTATCGCCGAGCAGCTCGAGGGCCGCGTTGCCTTCCGTCGCGCTATGCGCAAGGCTGTCCAGTCCGCCCGCAAGGCCGGCGCTAAGGGCATCCGTATCCAGTGCTCCGGTCGTCTCGGCGGTGCCGAGATGGGCCGTCGTGAGTGGTACCGCGAGGGTCGCGTGCCTCTGCACACCCTCCGTGCCAAGATCGACTACGGCACGGCTGTCGCCAGCACCACCATGGGCGCTTGCGGCGTGAAGGTCTGGATCTACCTGGGCGAGAAGCTCCCGGGCCAGCCTGTTCCCAACCCTGCACTCGAGGGCTCTTCCCGTCCTCGTCGTCGTAACTCCGAGAGGAGGGGTCAGTAGTGCTTGCCCCTAAGCGTATTCTTCACCGCAAGGTGCAGCGTGGCTCCATGAAGGGCCAGGCCAAGGGTAATACCGAGCTGCATTTCGGCGAGTTTGGTATCCAGGCTCTCGAGGCCCATTGGATCACCAACCGTCAGATCGAGGCCGCTCGTATTGCCATGACCCGCTACATGAAGCGTGGCGGTCGTGTCTACATCACGATCTTCCCCGATAAGCCCATCACCAAGAAGCCTGCCGAGACTCGCATGGGTTCTGGTAAGGGTAACCCCGAGGAGTGGGTGGCCGTCGTCAAGCCCGGCCGCATCATGTTCGAGGTCAAGGGCGTGCCCGAGGAGGTCGCTCGCGAGGCTCTGCGTCTTGCACAGCACAAGCTTCCCATCAAGACCAAGATTGTTGCTGCTAAGAACGCTGAGCAGCGCATCGAGAAGGAGATGGCTGAGGAGGCCGCTCTCGAGGCCAAGTGGGCTGCTGAGGACGCCGCCGCCGCCAAGGAGGAGAACTAATGAAGCCCGCAGAGATTCGTGAGCTCTCGGACGCTCAGCTCGTTGAGAAGCTGAAGGAAATGCGCGCCGAGCTCTTTAACCTTCGTTTCCAGATGGCCACCAGCCAGCTGGACAACACCGCTCGCGTCAACACCGTGAAGAAGGACATCGCTCGCGTCCTCACGGAGCAGCGCGCCCGCGAGATCGCAGCGGAGAAGTCCGCTGTCGCCGAGTAGGACCTAAGGAGAGAACATGACTGATTCGCGTAACTCGCGTAAGGTCCGTACGGGTGTCGTTACCTCCGTCTCCGGTGCCAAGACCATTGTTGTCACCATCACCGAGCGCAAGCGTCACCCCAAGTACGGCAAGATGATGACCAGCTCCAAGAAGCTGCACGCTCACGACGAGGAGTGCACGGCTGGCGTGGGCGATACCGTCCGCGTTATGGAGACCCGTCCTATGTCCAAGATGAAGCGTTGGCGCCTCATCGAGGTCGTCGAGCGCGCTAAATAAGCAGTCGCTCTTACGACTTGTACGTTTCCGAAGATGTGCGTATGTCTGGCTTGCATACCACGGGCCGTATAAAGGCTGCGCACCTCTCTTCGGTTCTTAGTTCGGAGGAACATCTACCATGATTCAGATGCAAACCATGCTGAACGTCGCCGACAACTCCGGCGCTCGCAAGATTCGCTGCATCAAGGTGCTTGGCGGTTCCAAGCGTCGTTATGCAGGCATCGGCGATGTGTTCATCGGTGCTGTCCAGGAGGCTACCCCTGGCGCCAACGTCAAGAAGAAGGACGTTGTCCGTTGCGTCGTCGTTCGCACCGTTAAGGAGATCCGCCGCAAGGATGGCTCCTACATTCGCTTTGATGAGAACGCCTGCGTTGTCATCAACAACGATGGTTCGCCCGTCGGCACCCGTATCTTCGGGCCTGTCGCTCGCGAGCTTCGTGACAAGAAGTACATGAAGATCGTCTCGCTCGCTCCCGAGACCCTGTAGTTAGGGGAGATATATGTATATCAAGAAGGGCGATAAGGTCCAGGTTCTCTCTGGTAAGGATCGCGGCAAGCAGGGCGTTGTCCTGCGTGCTCTCCCCGCCGAGAACAAGGTCGTTGTCGAGGGCGTTTCGGTCGTCAAGAAGGCCGTCAAGCCCAACGCTGCCAACCAGCAGGGCGGCATCGTTTCGCAGGAGGCTCCTATCGACGCCTCTAACGTCAATCTCGTCTGCCCCGAGTGCGGTAAGGTTACCCGCGTCGGTCACGAGAAGGACGGCAAGAACAAGCTGCGCGTCTGCAAGAAGTGCGGCCACAAGTTCTAAGCTGCCCGCAACATCAAGTTGCTAGCAAAGGCCCGGATGCCCCACGGCACCCGGGCCTTTTTCTATCCCTACTCATTGGGGGCTCATTGGGGACAGACTTAAATGAGTGGTCGTCGCTTGGCATTCATTGGGGACAGGCTTAAATGAGTGCCGTTGAAACGCCGGTAGCTGGGGACGTTCCCTATGTGCCGGCAGTTAGGGAAGTCCCTATCTGCCGGCAGTTTGGAACAGTCCTTTGATGGCTGCGCCCCCCAGAGGGGTGGAGTAATACAGCCTACTCTGTCTTTTATGGCTATGGTGTTCCGCCCTTTTATGTTTCATAAGGATCGTCGCATGCGCATTTACGCGTATAGCCTTGCGCGATAATGCGCATAACCGCGCAAACATCTGCCAACTATGGCTAAATAATGACCGATAAGCAAATAAACACGCAAACACGAGCAGATACGCGCGCAATTGTGCGAATATAGGGTTGTTAGAAATGAAGGACTTCCGATACCTCAGGAGGCACATAATGGCAGATTCCAAACAGGCTCCGCTCGACGCCGAAGCAGCCGCTAAGGCGGCATTTGCCTCGGTCCAGGACAAGCGATTCCCCAACGATATTTTTACGGCTCCCGAGCTTCGTTGGGCTGTGATCGGGTGCGGCGTTATCGCCAACCAGATGGCCCAGTCTCTCGCTCTTGCCGGCCGCAAGCTTGCGGGCGTTGCCAACCGCACTCTGTCCAAGGCTCAAGCTTTTGCAGAGCAGTATGGCGTTGAGAAGGTCTATGAAACGGTCGAGGATCTCTATGCCGATCCGAACATTGACGCAGTCTATATCACCACGCCGCACAACACTCACATCACCTACCTGCGATCCGCTCTGGCAGCCGGCAAGCATGTGCTCTGTGAGAAGGCTATTACCCTCAACTCCGCCGAGCTCGACGAGGCCCGCGCCATTGCCGGTGATCACAACGTCGTCCTTATGGACGCCACCACGGTGCTTCACATGCCCTTATATCAAGAGCTGCGTCGCCGCATGGATGACGGTGAGTTCGGCCGCATGAATCTCGCCCAACTCAACTTTGGCAGCTATAAGGAGTACGGCGACCTGACCAACCGCTTCTACAACCGCAACCTTGCTGGCGGTGCCATGCTCGATATTGGCGTGTATGCCCTGTCTGTCATGCGCCTCTTTATGGCGAGCCAGCCCGCTGAGGTTGTCTCGCTGGGCAATACCTGTGAGACCGGCGTTGACGTTGCGGGCGGCATCGTATGCCGTAATTCCGAACAGCAGCTGGGCGTGGTGAGCCTCACGCTCCACTCCAAGCAGCCCAAGCGCTCGGTCATCAGCTTCGATAAGTGCTACATCGAGGTCAACGATTATCCGCGTGCCGATTACGCGACCATCGTGTGGACTGCGGACGGCCACCGCGAGGAGGTCCACGCCGGCACCGAGGCTTACGCCCTGTGCTATGAGATGGCCGATCTTGAGAAGGCCGTTGCCGGCGACGACTCCAAGCGCGAGCTGCTGGGTTATGCTTCTGATGTTATGGAGCTTATGACCAGGCTTCGCGCCGACTGGGGAGTCGTGTATCCCGAGGAGGATTAAGCGATGCTAGCGGAAGATAGGCTTAATGCGATTGTGTCGATGGTGCAGCAGGCTGGCTCGGTTACTGTGCCAGAGCTTGCCGATACCCTGGGCGTGACGGCGTCTACCATTCGGCGCGACCTGCAGACGCTCGACCGAGCGCATCGCATCGCCAAGGTCCACGGTGGAGCGACGAGTCTTGAACGCGCGCACGTGACGCGCGACCTAACGCTTAATGAGCGCAGCGACCTCCATAACGACGACAAGGAGCGTATCTGCGCCCGCGCCGCGGCGCTCGTGGAGCCCGAGAGCTTTGTGTACATCGATTCGGGTTCGACAACGCTCAGACTCATCGAGCATCTTCCGCATCTCGAATCGGTCACCTATGTGACTGATTCCGTGCTCCATGCTCAGCATCTCGCTGTGCGCGGCATGCGCACCGTGGTGCTGGGCGGCGAGCTTAAACCCGAGACCGAGGCGCTCGTTGGCCCCGATGCTCTGGCAACCCTAGATCGCTACAACTTTAACTGCGGCTTTTGGGGTTCTAACGGCATTGCCGCCGAGCAGGGCTTTACGACGCCCGATATCGAGGAAGCGCAGGTCAAGCGTATCTCGATGCGCCATACCGCCAAACGCTTCGTAATCTCGGACGCCAGTAAATTTGGTATGGTGGCGCCCATCAAGTTCGCGGACTTCCGAGACGCAACGATTATTACCGCAGGCGAGGTGCCCGCCAAGTACCAGTCGATGGACAACGTCATCACGGTCTAGCGATGGGACAAGGCCAAAACCACCACAAAGGTGCCTGTCCCCACTGTGACGGTTAGTAACGAAAACCGAGTAGTTTTCTCAATAGAAAAACGGCAACGTCCATTACGGGCGTTGCCGTTTTTGTTGTCTACCGGTTTTGTCTAAGTCTGTAACAACTAGACCGTTAAAAGTGGGTTAGATGTTACAGATTGAGATTCTTCCGAACTGCGCCGTCCCTTTGTCTCGATCTGTAACAGATAGACCGGAAAATGGGTTCTAACTGTTACAGATCGAGACATTTTGGGACCGCGGTTGAACCATTGCGGCAAAACCACCACAAAGGTGCCTGTCCCCATTGTGGTGGTTTAGGGCTCCCAGGGGCAGGGGGCTTCGATGTGGATGTGCTCGCCGGTTACGGGATGCGTGAAGGACACGCTGTGGGCGTGGAGCATCAGGCCGCAGGGGCGCGGCGTTCCGTACAGGTCGTCGCCAACCAGGGGATGATGCTCGCTTGCCAGGTGCACACGGATTTGGTGCTTGCGGCCGGTGAGCAACTCGACATCGATATACGAGCGCGCGGGCAGGCCACGACGGCTCTTAAGGCGTTTGAGCACCTTCACGCGCGTTTGAGACGGCTTGCCGCTGGCGCCGACGCGCATCTTTCGGCTGTCGTGACGGTCGCGGGCGATGGGCTTGTCGATGAGCTTCTCGTTCCAGTCGATCTTGCCCTCGGCGAGCGCCAGGTAGTGCTTTTCGAAAGCGTGGTCGATGACCATCTGGTCAAAGGCGGGCTGCGTCTGCTTGTCGAGCGAGAACAGCACCACGCCGGTGGTGTCACGGTCCAGGCGATTGAGCGGCTGCATGTCGGTCGCGGCAAAGCCGTCGCCCATCGCCAGCAGCAGGTCGCTGGCGTAGTCGGTGAGCGTGCGCTCGCCGGTGCCGTCGCCGTGGACGATCATGCCGGCGGGCTTGTCGATGGCCATAAGCCAGGCGTCGCAGTAGAGGACTTGAGGTTCTTCGTTCACGTGTAAGCCTTTCGGTTAGCTAATTCCCACAAACATGCAGCCCGAAGTCGCCCCGCGCAGGCGGGCGGCGGGCTTGCGGCCGGCTTGAGCTGCCTCGACGGCGCGACGGACGCGAGCGACGGCACGGGCGATCTCATCCGTCTCGAGCAGCGTTCCGTCCACCATGAGACGACGCACGCCGGCATCGAGCAGCTGAGGAACCTGAGGCGTGAGGTCGATGGGGTAGGCGTCGTACAGGCGTGAGCGGCCGTGGATGTCGGTACGCACCGGCATGACCTTGCCGTCGATATTCTTGAGCGAGAGCTTGCGGGCACGCAGGCGGCAGTTGGCGCAATCGTGGATGCAGCCGTTGGCAACCTGCAGAATGCAATGCTCGCTCGTCATAACGCGCGGGCGGCCGAACACAGTGATGCCCAGGGCTGCGGGCGCGGCGGCGCCGAGCGAGACAATCTCGTCGAGCGTGATCTCGGGCGAGAGCCAAAACGCACCGGCTCCGCGCTCGGCAAGCGCCTCCATGCAGGGCGTGTTGTGCACCGGCAGGCAAGAGCGAATCTCGGCCGTGGCGCCAACCTGGGCGGCCAGGGCAAGCTCAGAGATGTTGCCAATAGCGACCGTGGCGCCGGCAACAACCCAGGGATCGACGCGCTCGTGGTCGACGGCGCGGCAGACCTCGTCGAGTACGGGTACGATGCCCTGCTCAAATACATCGGCGGGGGAGAGCTCCGCCGCATCGAGCGCGTCGGTGGTCATGTAGATGCGCGTTGCACCCTCCGCGCGAGCGGCCTCGGCGGCCTCGAGCGAGGTGACGGTGGCGCAGATCTGCGGCTCATCGCAGTAGTGCTCGGGCGCGGGGCGGGAATCACTGGTTACAATCGCCGGCAGCTCGAGCGTTTTCGCGCGCTCCTCGTACGGTGCCAGAATGGCCTCTTCCAGCGCCTTACAAGCGGTGGCGCGCACCTTGTGCACGGCGGAAAAGCCCATACCGCAGCCGGCGTCGAGCGAAACGTCAAAGCTTGCGGCCTCAAAGGGCGAGGAGCCCATGCGGCCCACATGCTCAACCAGATCGGATGCCTCGACGGCGCGGGTCTTGGCGGCCTCGACGGTGAAGCCCGTGGCGGTGGCGGTGAGCGCGGGGTTGTCACAGCAGGTGAGTGTGACAGTAAACGGCTCGCCCAGGCGCGCCACGACGGACACGTCAACAGCTCGGCGGCGCAGCACATCGCGCTTGAGCGCGGCGCCGGCGGCGTCGATGGCGCGCTGACTGCGAATCACGCGGACGCGGCAGCCCTCGGGCATGCTGCGGGGCACGCGGCACTCAATGATGTCACCGGCGGCGGCATCATCGGCGGCAATGGTGGTCAGGAACTGGTCAAACTCGTTATCGTGGCGAAGCTCCAGCAGGTCGCCCTTGCCCACGGGCTCAAACAACTCAATGCGGGCGATGGCGGCGCGCCGACGGCGGTCGTCGGGCTTGAGGCCGCGCACATCGCGGTTGGCCAGACGGCTGCCCAGTACCGTGCCCACGATCTGGCCGCGGTTGTTGGAACGCTCATAGCTCATCATCTCATCGCCCGAGGTGCCGTCCTGATAGGCGTGCGTAAAGTCGCGGTTGAAGCAGCGCTTGAGCTGGCGCTGGCGGGCGGCTTCCTCGTCCTTGGCAACGGTGGCTCCGGATAATATGTCGTCAATTTCGTGACGATACACATCAACGATGGAGTACACGTAATCGGGCGCTTTCATGCGGCCCTCGAGCTTGAGCGATGCGGCGCCGGCGTCATACAGACGGCGAACAAGCTGTGAGGTGTTGGTGTCGCGCGGACATAGCGCACGCTCGCGGCCGGCGGGGGAGAGCGCGCGACCGTTCTCGTCGATCAGCTCGTAGGGCAGGCGGCAGGGCTGGGCGCACATGCCACGGTTGGCCGATCGTCCCGCCATGGCAAAACTCGAAAGCAGGCACAGGCCCGAGTAGCAAAAGCAGATGGCGCCATGGCTAAAGACCTCGAGGTCGACATCGGGCGCGGCGTTGTGAATGGCGGCGATCTCGTCGATGGAGAGCTCGCGCGAGAGAGTCACGCGGTCGGCGCCCTGCTCGCGGCACCAAAGCGTTCCGCGGTCATCATGGATGTTCGCCTGGGTCGAGATGTGCGTCTCGATGCCGGGCATGGTGCGCTTGACCTCAAAGAACAGGCCCCAGTCCTGGATGATGAAGGCGTCGGCGCCCAGCGTGGAGCAGCGATGGATGAGTTGCAGCGCATCGCCCATCTCGGACTGCTTGATGACGATGTTGACCGTGACGTAGACGCGCGACCCGGCTAGATGTGCGGCGCGGCAGGCCTGCTCAAAGGCCTCGTCGGTAAAGTTGGTGGCCTTGCGGCGGGCGTTGAAGCTGCCCATGCCGCAATAGATGGCGTCTGCCCCCGCGGCGAGTGCGGCGGCAAAGGGCTCGGGCCCTCCGGCGGGCGCTAAAAGCTCGGGTCTGCGGTTGGTGGTTCGACTGGCGGTTGCGGTCATATCCTGCCTTTCAAAATGCTCAGATATTCAAAAGTATAGTGGCGTCGCTGCGGTGGGCGACGTCCGCAGCCTAAGCAGGACAAAGTCTTCAGCAGCTTGGACTGGCTGCTCCACATGAGAACCGTTCAGCGGTTCGGGGAAACCGTTGGGCGATAAAATATTCTCGCAAGCTGATAATATTCTTGCATCAAACAGAAACCTTGAGTACTATCCCAATCAAGCGCGGTGTTCAGACCGAACTGTGCCTCCCGGTGTGAACACCGCGCTCACGCTCTCTCAATTGATCGTAAGGAGAAAAACATGAGCAAGACCGTCGTGTCTTCCGATAACGCACCCGCAGCCATCGGCCCGTATTCCCCCGGTATCCAGGCCGGCAACATGGTGTTCCTGTCCGGCCAGCTGGGCATCGATCCCGCGACCGGCAAGATGCCCGAGGGCGTCGAGGCCCAGGCCAAGCAGTCCCTCGCCAACGTCGAGGCCCTGCTGACCGCTGCCGGCGCTACCTTTGCCGATGTCGTCAAGACCACGGTCTACCTGGCCGACATCGCCGACTTCGCCGCCGTGAACGAGATCTACGCCTCCAAGTTCGAGGCCCCGTTCCCCGCGCGCAGCGCCTTCCAGGTTGCCGCCCTTCCGGCTGGCGGTCTGGTCGAGATCGAGGTCGTCGCCGCTCTCTAAGGCGTTGGCCACAACTAAACATGACATGCAAAAAGACCCTGCAGCGCGTGCGAGCTGCAGGGTCTTTTGTCAAGTGACGGATCGCTTGTGGAGCCGCGCTCCATTTTGCTCGTTAGCCCTCCTTGCGAACTTTTTGCAGGTAGCGGTAGACGCTGGGCTCAGAGATGCCCAGCGCGGCGGCGGCGCAGGCCACGGCGCCCTTGAGCATGAACACCCCGTTGCCGTTGAGGTGGCGAATGACGTCCACGCGGTCGCTCTGACCAAGCGACGCCACATCCAGCCCGCGCGCGCTCAGCAACTCGGCAATGCTGCGGTCGATGAGCTCCTGTGTGGACTCCGAAAGGCTTTCTACCTCGATAGGGGCGGGCTCCGTGCGCGTCGGCGCCGCGTCGAAGCACGCCATGAGCTGCTGCGCCATGGCGTTGATGGAGCGCACGGTCGAGAGGTCGGTGTTGACGCAGAGCATGCCGACGATCTCGTCATTCTCGCGGATAAAGTATGTCGCTGACTCCAACGTCTTGCCGCCGGCACCGCGCCCCTCGTAGCCCGTAATAAACGGCAGGTCGCGATACTTGGCGTCGTGCATGATCTTGAGTGCCAGATCGGTGGCGGGACCGCCGACCTTGCGGCCGCTCACGATGCCGTTGCGAATATCGACGATGGCGTGGTCGGGATCCGAGAAATCGTGCAGCACGATTTCGCTGTTTTTGCCGAGTATCTGCTCCAGAAAATCGACCATCGGCAAAAAGCGACGTACGGTCTCGTTCACGGGCAACTCCTTTGGGTGAAATCGGAAATGTTCATAACAATTTTTTCTCATGGTAACACGCTGCCCATCATCTCGTATATCCGCAGGTACATTGCGTAATGCAGACGAACGGTAGGAATTTAGCGGTAAACGGTTGACCAAAAGAAATGTTAGATGTTATTTTGATCAGACACTTTCCTGACCTGCGGAAATGCGTAATTTCAGCTGAAGAATAGTCTGATAACAAAAAATTATTATTGAGAATGAGAATCATCTTTAATACGATATGCAATGAAGGCACAACCTCAACCCCGCACTGCGTCACAATAGAGCGTCAGATGCGAAAACAACTACTTCGAGGATTGGTGGTCAAATGACCCAGGAGACGGTTACGAACGGCACTGAAGCCCTGTTCACTCGCGAAGGCATGCCTCCCGTTAAGGAAATGATCCCGTGTGCCCTTCAGCACGTACTGGCATCGTTTGCCGGCATCATTACCCCGGCGGTCATCATGGCCGGCGTCTACGGCTTTAATAGCCAGCAGAGTACCGACATCATCCAGGTCGCGCTCATTCTTTCGGCGATCGACACGGCCCTTCAGGCCTTCGCTCCCTTCCGTCGCATCGGCGGCGGCCTGCCCATCGTCATGGGCGTTTCGTTCGCGTTCCTGCCGGCCCTGCAGGCCATGGGTGCCTCGGGCTTTAGCTTTGGTGCGCTGCTGGGTGGCGAGATCGTCGGCGGCGCCGTCGCGGTCCTCTTTGGTCTGGCCTACAGCAAGATCAAGTGGCTGTTCCCGCCCGTCGTGACCGGTACGGTCATCTTCTCCATCGGCGTTTCGCTGTATCCCACGGCCGTCAAGTATATGGCCGGCGGTATGGGTACGCCGCTGTGGGGCACCCCGCAGGCCTGGTGCGTCGCTCTTATCACCTTCGCCGTGGTCTTTGCGCTCGCCAACTTTGGCAAGGGCACGCTCAAGCTGGGATCCGTATTCTTTGGCATGATCGTCGGCATGATCGTTTCGATTCCCTTTGGCATGATCGACTTCTCCAGCGTCGCCACCGCTCAGGTCTTCGCCCTTCCCAAGCTCATGCCCTACGCGCTCGAGTTTGATCCCGAGGTCTGCATTACCCTCGCCGTCGTGTTCCCCATGGTCGCCATCCAGGTTATCGGCGACGTCTCCGCCGCCTGCCTGGGCTCCATCGACCGTATGCCCACCGAGCGCGAGCTCTCCGGCGCCATTGTGTCCCAGGGCCTTACCTCTATGGTCGGCGGCCTGCTGGGCGGTCTTCCCACCAGCGCCCTTGGCCAGAACGTGGGCATCATCTGCTCCAACAAGGTCGTCAACAAGTGGGTCTTTGTGATCATCGCGGCCGTCTTTGCCATCGCTGGCCTGTTCCCGCAGCTCTCTGCCGTGCTCTCCGCCATCCCGCAGCCCGTCATCGGCGGCGCGACCGTCGGCGTCTTTGGCACCATCACCATGAACGGTGTGCGCATGTTCACCCGCGAGGGCCTCACGCAGCGCACCACCACCATCGTCGGCACCTCGGTCGTCTTTGGCCTGGGTATTTGGATGGCCAGCGGCTGCCTCGCCGGCGAGGGCATGCCTACCTGGGTGTCCACCGTCATCGGCTCCAACGCTGTGACCCCCACCGCCATCATGGCCATCGTGCTCAACCTGATCCTTCCGCAGACGCCGGTCGTGGCTCAGCACATCGATGCCGCCAAGGATGCCGCTGTTGATCTGGTCCTGCCCGAGAGCAAGAAGTAACCAATTCGGTGCTATTCGCCGGCGGACGCATCGCCTCGTCCGCCGGCGCCATGCGGCGCCAAGCCGCGCTTCAAAGGGCTTGTCCCTTTGGTGAAGCGTTGACGGGAGAGGGCCCGTTTCCGGTGTAGGCCGGCGCTTCGCACTTCCGCCATGTCAGAGGTGTCAAACCCCGCCTCTGATGTTGAAGGGAGCATTTATGCTTCTGGTCGCTAACGGTTCCGTCTTTACCCGCAACGCTCAGACTCCGTTCATTCCCAACGGTGCAGTCGCTATTGACGGAGATACGATCGTCGAAGTGGGCCCCGAGCGCGAGCTCAAGGCCAAGTACTCGGATGCCGAGTACGTCGACGCCCAGGGCAACCTCATCATGCCCGGACTTATCAACTGCCACACCCACATCTACTCGGGTCTGGCCCGCGGCCTTGCCATTAAGGGCTGCAACCCCACCAACTTCCTGGAGAATCTTGAGCAGCAGTGGTGGAAGATTGACGACAACCTGACGCTCGACGGCACCAAGGCAAGCGCCTATGCCACGATTTTGGATTCCATCCGCGACGGCGTCACCACGATCTTCGATCACCATGCGAGCTTCTGCGAGATTCCGGGCAGCCTCTTTACCATTAAGGACGCCGCTCAGGAGCTGGGCATGCGTTCGTGCCTGTGCTACGAGGTTTCCGACCGCCGTGGTCAGGAAAAGTGCGACCAGGCTATTGCCGAGAACGCCGAGTTTGCCCAGTGGGCCGCCAAGGAACGTCGCGATAACGATAACCACATGATCGCCGCCATGTTTGGCGGACATGCCACCTTTACGCTGTCGGACGAGACCATGGACAAGATGGCCGAGGCCAACAACGGCCTGACCGGCTTCCACATCCACGTGTGCGAGGGCATGAACGATGTGTGGGACTCCCGCCTCAACCGCGGCGGCATCAGCCCCGTCGAGCGCCTGCTGCAGCACAACCTGCTCGGTCCCGACACCATGCTCGGCCACTGCATCCATGTGACGCCCGCCGAGATGGATATCGTCAAGGAGTCCGGCACCTGGCTGGTCAACAACCCCGAATCCAATATGGGAAACGCCGTGGGCTGCGCCCCCGTGCTCGAGTTCTTCCGCCGCGGCATCCCCGTGTGCATGGGCACCGACGCCTACACCCACGATATGCTCGAGAGCCTCAAGGTTTTCCTGATCATTCAGCGCCACAACGCCGCTATGCCCAACGTGGGCTGGTGCGAGGCCATGACGATGCTGTTCGAGAACAACGCCAAGATGGCGAGCAAGTACTTCGATCGCAAGCTCGGTGTGCTTGAGCCCGGCGCTGCCGCCGACGTCATCGTAATGGACTACAAGCCCTTTACGCCGCTGAGCGAGGAGAACATCGACGGCCACATGCTCTTTGGCATGATGGGCAAAAACTGCCGCACCACCATCATCAACGGCCGCGTCCTGTACAAGGATCGCGAGTTTGTCGGTATCGATGAGGACAAGATCAACGCGTGGACCATGGCTGAGTCCAAGAAGCTCTGGAGCACGCTCAACGATCGCGCCTACTAATTACAAGTAGATTCACGCGCGCCGAATGTTTCGCCGCATCCGACGCGCGTATAGGCGACCTCCGCGGGGTCGCCGGCGCTGTGCTAGCGCTACACCGTATTTGCGCCCGCCGCGCGGTCTCGCCGGGCGTTACAGAGAGGAGCTCATTATGAGCGACATCATGAGGCCGATCCCGTTTTCGCAGCTGATGAACTGGATCATCGAGGAGCACAAGACTCAGGGCGCCGTCTTTGGCGTGCGCAAGATGGTCGCGACCAACCAGGAGGGTGCGCTTCCCATTTTTGACGAGCGCATCGAGACTCCGTTTGGCCCGGCCGCCGGTCCCAACACGCAGCTTGCCCAGAACATCGTGGCCTCTTATGTGGCCGGTTCCCGCTTCTTTGAGCTTAAGACCGTTCAGGTTATGGACGGCGAGGAGCTCTCCAAGTGCGTTAACAAGCCCTGTATCGTGGCGCAGGACGAGTGCTACAACTGCGAGTGGTCGACCGAGCTCGAGGTTCCGCAGGCCTTTGCCGAGTACGTGAAGGCATGGTTCGCCTGCCACCTGATCGCCCGCGAGTACGGCCTGGGCAGCCCGGACGGCTTTGTCTTCAACATGTCCGTGGGCTATGACCTCGAGGGCATCAAGAGCCCCAAGGTCGATGCGTACATTGAGGGCATGAAGGACGCCAGCGGCTCCGAGGTTTGGAACGAGTGCCGCACGTGGGCGCTCGCTAACCTGGACAAGTTTGAGCATGTCGATACCGCGTTTGTCGAGTCCATCCCGGCGCGCGTCTCCAACTCCATTACCGAGTCTACCCTGCACGGCTGCCCGCCGGCGGAGATCGAGCGCATCGCGACCTATCTGATCACCGAGAAGGGCCTCAACACCTACATCAAGTGCAACCCCACGCTGCTGGGTTATGAGTTTGCACGTCAGCGCCTCAACGAGCTGGGCTTTGACTACATCGTCTTCGATGACACGCACTTCCGCGAGGACCTGCAGTGGGCCGACGCCGTGCCCATGTTCGAGCGCCTGATTGCCCTGTGCGCCGAGCGCGGTCTTGAGTTTGGCGTCAAGCTGACCAACACGTTCCCCGTCGACGTGACGAGGAACGAGCTGCCCTCCACCGAGATGTACATGTCCGGCCGTTCGCTGTTCTCGCTGACCATCGAGGCCGCCCGTCGCATTACCGAGCAGTTCGATGGCAAGCTGCGCATCAGCTACTCCGGCGGTGCCACGGTCTACAACATCCGCGCCCTGTACGATGCCGGCATTTGGCCCGTTACCCTGGCGACCGACGTGCTCAAGCCTGGTGGCTACGAGCGCTTTAGCCAGATGGCCGGCGAGTTTACCGACCTGGATGGCAAGCCGTTCGCGGGCGTCTCTCTCGAGGCCGTGACCGCGATCCAGACCGATTCGCTCACCAACCCGCTTTACAAGAAGCCGTTGCGCCCGCTGCCCGATCGCAAGGTCGCCGGCAAGAGCCCGCTTTCCGACTGCTTTACCACGCCGTGCCGCACGAGTTGCCCCATCCAGCAGGACATTCCCGCCTACCTGGCGGCTGTTGACGAGGGCCGCTACGAGGACGCACTCAACATCATCATCGAGCGCAACGCCCTGCCGTTCATTACCGGCACCATCTGCCCGCATCCCTGCGGCCGTGCCTGCGAGCGTGCGTTCTACGAGCCCGAGGGCGCCCAGATTCGCGCCAGCAAGCTCAAGGCCGCCCGCGAGGCCATGACCGCCGTGCTGCCCAAGCTGCGCGCCCAGGCCATCGCCAACGACGGCGAGCACAACGTTGCCGTTATCGGCGGCGGCCCGGCCGGCCTGGCGACGGCGTTCTTCCTGACGCGTGCCGGCGTGCCCGTCACCATCTTCGAGGCCCGCGATTCGCTCGGTGGCGTGGTCCGTCACGTGATTCCCGAGTTCCGCATCGCGAGCGACGATATCTCCCACGATGCCGAGCTCTGCCTAGCCTTTGGCACCAAGGTGCGGCTCAACGCTCGTGTGGATTCCATCGACGAACTCAAGGCTCAAGGCTTTACTGACGTGGTCGTGGCCACCGGTGCCTGGATGCCCGGCTCTGCGGGCTTGGGCGAGGGCGCCGAGCTCGATGTGCTGGAGTTCCTCGAGGCCGCCAAGAAGGGCGAGAAGCTCGAGCTGGGCGAGGACGTCGTGGTTATTGGCGCCGGCAACACTGCCATGGATGCGGCCCGCGTGGCCAAGCGCCTGGCTGGCGTGAAGAACGTGCGCCTGGTGTATCGCCGCACCAAGAAGCAGATGCCCGCCGACGAGGAAGAGCTCGATCTTGCTCTTGCCGACGGCGTTGAGTTCTGCGAGCTGCTGGCGCCTAAGGCGCTTAACGGCGCCGTGCTGACCTGCGACGTTATGGAGCTTGGCGAGCCGGATGCAAGCGGCCGTCGCAGCCCCGTCGCCACGGGCGAGACCGTCGAGCTGCCTGCCACCACGGTGATCTGCGCCGTGGGCGAGGGCATCGATGCCAGCCTGTACGACGCCGCGGGCGTCGAGCACGACCGTCGCGGCCGTCTTGCCGCCACCTCCACCGGCGTTGAGGGCGTCTGGGCTGCGGGCGACTGTCGTCGCGGTCCGGCCACCGTGGTCGAGGCTATTGCCGACGCCGCCGAAGTCGCCCGCGCCATCGCCGGCGTGGACTTTAACAAGTACGCCGACTGCAACGAGCAGACTGGCCGCGAGGACACCTGCTACGAGCGCAAGGGGTCGCTGTGCCGCGACAAGTGCAACTGCACCAAGACCCGCTGCCTGGGCTGCGGCTCGGTATGCGAGGTCTGCTGCGATGTGTGCCCCAACCGCGCCAACGTGGCAATTAAGGTGCCGGGCCTGGCCAAGCATCAGGTCGTTCATGTCGACGGCATGTGCAACGAGTGCGGCAACTGCGCCGTGTTCTGCCCCTACCAGGAGGGTCGTCCCTACAAGGACAAGCTCACCCTGTTCTGGAGCGAGCAGGACATGGAGAACTCCGAGAACGAGGGCTTCCTGGCCGTGGGCGAGGACCACTTTAAGGTCCGCGTCGCCGGCACGGTCCGCACCGTCTCGGTCGATGCCGTCAACACCGGCCTTCCCGAGGCCGTCCGCCTGACCATCAAGGCCGTGCGCGACAACTATTCGTATCTCCTTAAGAAATAAGGGACCCCTTATGGCCAAATCCATTCAACATAACGTGGCCTACGTTGCCTGCGGAAGCGGTTGTGCCTCCGCAGGCGGCGACGCCCGCTGCAGTGAAGGCTGCATTGGCTGTGGCGCCTGCGTCACGGCCTGCCCCCACGGCGCCATTGCACTGGTCGATGGCATCGCCCGCGTTGATCGCTCAAAGTGCACGGGCTGTGGCCTGTGCGGCATGGCGTGCCCGCAGCGCGTGATCGCCTTCGTCCCCGGCTACCAGAATATCCTGGTGCGCTGCAACAACACCGATAAGGGCGCCATCGCCCGCAAGATCTGCGACACGAGCTGCATCGGTTGCGGCATGTGCGCCAAAAAGTGCCCTGCCGGCGCTATCCGTATCGAGGACAACTGCGCCCATATCGACGGCGCTGATTGCCTGTCGTGCGGCATGTGCGCCGTCGTCTGCCCGCATGGCGCCATCCACGACCGTACCGGCATCGCCGCCGGCGTGTAGAAGGGAATCACCATGGCACAGGAATTCACTTTTACCGTTAACGGCGTGGAACGCACGACGACCCAAAACAAACCGTTGCTGCGCTATCTGCGCGACGACCTGCACATTCACTCCGCCAAGGATGGCTGCTCCGAGGGTGCCTGCGGTACCTGCACCATCCACGTGGACGGTGCGGCCGTCAAGGCGTGCGTGCTGACCACCGCCCTTGCCGCCGGCCGTAACATCGTGACCGTCGAGGGCCTGCCCCAGGACGTGCGCGAGGCCTTTGTGTACGCCTTTGGCGCCGTGGGCGCCGTGCAGTGCGGCTTTTGCATCCCCGGTATGGTCATGGCGGGTGCGGCGCTCATCGCCGAGGACCCCGAGCCCACCGAGGAGCAGATTAAGTACGCCATCCGCGGCAACGTCTGCCGCTGCACCGGCTACAAAAAGATTATCGAGGGCATTTCGCTGGCCGCTGCGGTGCTCCGCGGCGAAAAGCAGATTGACGAGGACCTGGAGCGCGGCGACGACTACGGCGTGGGCAAGCGCGCCTTCCGTATCGACGTGCGCAAGAAGGTGCTCGGCGAGGGCAAGTACCCCGACGACATCGACGAGCTCGATCAGCCGGGCCTGACCTATGCCAGCGCCGTGCGCTCCAAGTATCCGCGCGCCCGCGTGCTCTCCATCGACACCTCCAAGGCCGAGGCCCTGCCCGGTGTGGTGGGCATCCTGCGCGCCGAGGACGTGCCGGTCAACCAGGTCGGCCACCTTATCCAGGACTGGGACGTCATGATTGCCCAGGGCGATATCACCCGCTGCGTGGGTGACGCCATCGTGCTGGTGGTCGCCGAGGACGAGGCGACGCTCGAGAAGGCCAAGAAGCTCGTAAAGATCGATTACGAGCCGCTGGAGCCCGTGCGTAACATTGTCGAGGCCAGGGCTGCCGACGCCCCACGCCTGCACGACAGCTTCTTTGCCTTTGGCAACACGGTGGAGCTCAAGGACAACGTGTGCCAGAGCCGTCACGTGACGCGCGGCGACGCCGCCAAGGCGCTGGCAGAGAGCGCGTTTACCGTGACGCAGCGCTTTACCACGCCCTTTACCGAGCATGCCTTCTTGGAGCCCGAGTGCGCCGTCGCCTTCCCGTACAAGAACGGCGTCAAGGTGCAGTCGACCGACCAGGGTGCCTACGACACGCGCAAAGAGTGCGCCCACATGTTTGGCTGGGACAACGAACCCGAGCGTGTGGTCGTCGAGACCATGCTCGTGGGTGGCGGCTTTGGCGGCAAGGAGGACGTGTCCATCCAGCACCTGGCCGCGCTCGCCGCATACAAGTTCCAGCGTCCTGTGAAGTGCAAGCTCACACGTGCCGAGTCGCTCGCGTTCCATCCCAAGCGCCATGCCATGGACGGCACCTTTACGCTGGGCTGCGACGCCGAGGGCAACTTTACCGGTCTGGACTGCGAGATCAACTTTGACACCGGCGCCTACGCGTCGCTGTGCGGCCCGGTGCTCGAGCGCGCCTGCACGCATGCCGTCGGCCCCTACAAGTACCAGAACACCGACATTCGCGGCTTTGGCTACTACACCAACAACCCGCCCGCCGGTGCGTACCGAGGCTTTGGCGTTTGCCAGTCCGAGTTTGCGCTCGAGAGCCTGATCGACCTGCTGGCCGAGAAGGTCGGCCTGGATCCGTGGGAGATCCGCTACCGTAACGCCATCGAGCCGGGCGAGGTTCTGCCCAACGGCCAGATTGCTGACTGCTCCACGGCGCTGAAGGAGACGCTGCTCGAGGTCAAGGATGCCTACTATGCGCATCCCGGACACGCCGGTATCGCCTGCGCCATGAAGAACGCTGGCGTGGGCGTTGGCCTGCCCGATGCCGGCCGCTGCAAGATTCGCGTCGAGAACGGCGTGGCCGTGGTCTATGCCGCCACGTCCGACATCGGCCAGGGCTGCAACACCGTCTTTTTGCAGGACGTTGCCGAGGCATGCGGTCTGCCGCTTCGCTGCATCGCCAACGGCGAGTGCTCCACCGAGAATGCTCCCGACTCTGGCACCACGTCTGGTTCGCGTCAGACGGTCGTGACTGGCGAGGCCGTGCGCGGCGCCGCCTTCTTGCTGCGCGATGCCATGGTTGGCATCGAGGCCGGCAAGCCTGCGCCTACTGCCCCGGTGAGCGCTCATGGTGACGGCGTCAAGATCGAGTACGACGACGGTCGCGCCTATCAGCTGCGCACGCAGGAACTCGTCGCCGGCCAGGGCATGCATCCCCAGGATCCCGCGGCAGCCATCAAGGCGCTCGAGGGATGCGAGTTTGGCTACGTGTATCTGGAGCCAACCGACAAGCTGGGCGCCGACGTTCCCAATCCCAAGAGCCACATCTGCTACGGCTTTGCCACGCATGTGGTCATTCTGGATGATGACGGTCGCGTGAGCGAGATCTATGCTGCGCACGATTCCGGCAAGGTGGTCAACCCCATCTCCATCCAGGGTCAGATCGAAGGCGGCGTGCTCATGGGTATGGGCTATGCGCTTACCGAGGACTGGCCGCTCAAGGACTGCGTGCCCCAGGCAAGGTACGGCACGCTCGGGCTGTTCCGTGCGCCCGAGATTCCGGATATCCACGCCATCTACGTGGAGAAGGACGAGCTGCTGCCTGTGGCATATGGCGGCAAGGGCATCGGCGAGATCGCAACGATCCCCACGGCGCCCGCCGTGCAGAACGCCTACCGCGCGTTTGACGGCAAGCTGCGTCCGGATCTTCCCATGGTGGATACGCCCTACAGCCGCGTTCGCAACCGCGGGTAGGGTAGGGCGCGGACAGTCATTACTGACGAGCTGTTCGCGCTCAACATCAACTACATACGCTGCGCCTTTGGCCCCGGCTCCATCGCGAGCCGGGGCCTTTTGTTTGGAGCGGAAACTGTGTCCCGGATTCAAGCCTCAGAACGGGTCGTGCTTTCCGGATCGGTCCTCAACCGGAAGCTGTATCCCGGAACCAGGCTCCAGAACGGGATGCATTTTCCGGGACGGTCCACGTGCGGTGGTGTACCGCCCCTTCTGCGTGCGCTGTTTTTCGAATTACGTTATAGCTAGCTATATTATAGAAAGGTATAATATAGCTAGCTATAACGTAAAGGAAGGATGGCCCTATGTTTATCGGAAGAACAGTGGAAATGTCCGAGCTCAATCGACTGTATGGCACGGGCTCCTTTGAAATGCCTGTGATTTACGGCCGCCGTCGTGTGGGTAAAACGCGCCTTATCACAGAGTTCATCCAAGGCAAGAAGGCTATTTACTTTCAAGCTCGTCGTACCAATGCGGAGGCAAACCTGCACGGCTTTAGCCAGGCGATACTTGCAGGCTCGGTTGGTGCTGCAGGCGTGTCGTTTCGTAGTTTTGACGAGGCGTTCGATGCATTGGCCACCATGGCCCGCACGGAACGTTTGGTTGTCGTGATTGACGAGTATCCCTATCTCGCCCAATCGAATCCCGAAATCAGCTCGTTGCTGCAAGACAAGATCGACCACTTGTACAAAGAGACCAGGCTCATGCTGATCCTATGCGGCTCGTCTCTTTCGTTTATGGAGGAACAGGTGTTGGGCTACGAGAGTCCGCTATACGGTAGGCGTACGGCCCAGTTTAAGATCATGCCGCTCGATTTTACGACGACCCTCGGCCTGTGGCAGAGCATGAGTCGCGAAGATGCTGCAGTTTGCTATGGCATGACGGGCGGCATTCCTGCATATATCGAGAAAGTCGATCCTACCGTATCGCTCAAGGACAACATCAAACGTCTTTTTCTTACCCCTACGGGCTATCTCTTTGAAGAGCCGAGTAACCTACTATTGCAAGAGTGCCGCAATCCCGAGCAATATGATGCGATCGTGCAGGCAATTGCCCAGGGACGCTCGAAGATCTCGGAGATTGCGAGCTCTACGGGAATCCCTGCGAGCAACGTAAAGAGCTATGTGGATAAGCTGGCGTCGCTTGGGATTGTCGAGCGCGAGCTGCCCCTAAACGAGACGAGCAATAAGCGAGCCGTGTATCTGCTGAGCGACCAGATGTTTAGGTTCTGGTACAAGTTTGTGCCGCAGAACATCGGGCTGATTCAAAACGATATGGCCGAGATGGCGTATAAGCGCATTGAGCCGCACGTATCGGATTACATGGGCACGGTCTTTGAGCTTATATGCAGGCAATACGTGTACGAACTCGCGCGCGCGGGCCAGCTCGATGTGGTTCCGGCGAGTGTCGGGCGCTGGTGGGGGACGGATAATCGCACGCATACGCAGGAAGAAATCGACTTGATTGTTGACGATGGCGAGGGCACTGCGCTGTTTGCGGAGTGCAAATGGCGCAATGAACCGGTGGGCGAAGACGTGCTGCAAAAGCTCGTGCACCGAAGCGAGCTCTTTAGACGGCAACGAAAAAGCTACGTGATCTTCTCGAAGCGTGGCTTTACGCAGGGATGTCGGGATGCCGCGGATAGTAGGGGAGACGTCAAGCTAATCTCGTTTGCCGAAATGTGAAGGCGGGGATAATGAAGCGCGTCCTGATTTGATGCTGGGAATGGGATGTGCTTTCCTTTTGCGACCTTTGGCGGAAAGTGCGTTCCAGATTTCGGCTTCAGAATGGGATGCCGTTTCCGGATCGGCCCTCAGGCGGAAACTACGACCCGGAATTCGGCTCCAAAACGGGATACGCTTTCCCGGTGGCATCTCTAGCGGAAACTGCATCCCGGAATGAGCTCTCGGAACGGGACACGCTTTCCCATCGGGGCTTCAAGCGGAAACCGTGTCCCGGAATCGAGCCTCAGGGTGGGACGCATTTTCCGGTAGAGGCCTGGGACGGAAGGCGTGTCCCAGAATCCGGCTAATCCGATGGCCAGGTGGTTGAGCGAGCGGGCTCCGAGGCTCCATTACTGAAAATTCATTTGTTAAACCTGGCAACCGTGGGTAGAATGAAGTCGACGGCAGCCCAAGGGTGATAGCTGGGCAGCGCCGTTGCTTTGATCAAGGGGTCAATGCCTTAACGGCGTCGACCCCTCTTTTTGTGCTTCGAACACTGCTTGAGTGCCTCGGTAAGTCCGATAAGCGCCGTGAGGAGCGAGACCAAAGAGGTCAGGAGCTTCACGAAATCAATCAGATTGGTCATGGGCATCACCTCCCGTCGCATGGAGGGCGCTGCCCGGCACATGGAACTGCCGTCAACAATAACCAGTCTATCAAACTGCAGCCATAAATACGAATATATGTTCGATAATAACAGCGATCTGACCATCTCAAAACGCAGCTTTACGCAAGGATGTCGGGTAGCCGCGCTGGGCGATTTCATGTCCGCACGGGCGCCTATCCTTACGGCAATGTAGCCACCTATGTAGCAAGCGGCAGTTGACGGAGAGAGGCCGTAACCGTGTCAGCTGAAAAGACGCCGTGTATCTCGGCTATCGATACGACGAACTTTGCGCGCCAGATCGTGCTGGACTTTGAGTTTGCGCCGGTGCCAAAGCAGCGCCAGCGCCGTGGACTGCGCAATGAGATTATTGAGGTCGGCGCCGTCAAACTCGATTACCACGGCAACGTGATGGGCGAGTTCTCGCAGTTTGTGCAGACGGAATATGCCGAAGGCGTTGCGTATCCCGTCCGCGAGCTCACGGGGATATCGGCCGTGGATACCGCCATGGCTGATCCTCTCTACGTGGTGATGAAAAGGCTCAACGATTGGATCGGTCGCTACTCCGCCCAGGTGGTTTGCTGGAGCGGGGCGGACCGGCGACAGCTGTTGACCGAGTGCCAGGCAAAGCGCATCGACCTTGCCGCTTTTCCTACGGACTGGGTCGACCTGCAGGCGTTTTTACACCTCGATCATGGACGTGGGCAGCCACGGGCGCGTCTCTTTGAGTGACGCGGCGACGTGGTTTGGCATCGAGTTCGACGAGTCGACGGGCCACGCCCACAGCGCCCTAGCCGATGCGCGCGTGACCGCCAAGTTGCTCAAGCAGGTGATGGACGGGGACTATCGCGTGAGTCCGCGCGCCCAGGAGATCCGCCAGCGGTGGGGGATGGGCGTGCGAGCTCAGACACGCCTTTCCAGCAAGTGCCCCGAGCTGGGAGATCTGCTGCTGAGGCTGAAGGCGGAGGGGAGGTAGGGGCGTTAGCTGTCTGCTTGGCGCATGCTTGTCGCGTATCGCTACTCTTCCTGCTGCTTGGCAGGCAAGATGTAGACGTTCTCGGCGTCCACGGCGATCTGCGTGGGGCGGTTGTAGAGGGTGTCGATCTCCTTTACGCTCTGCTTGAACGGCGCGACGTCGGGCGTCTTTGCCTGATGGAGCTTCTCGAGGAGTTTCTCGGATTGCCTGTCGTTGAACCTGCCGATGTCCTCTCCCGCGCCCTCGAGCGCCTCGTCGATGAGTGTATGGTCGCCCACGGGGGTCTTTGCGATGGCGTGACCGAGCAGCTTGCCCGCGGATGCGATACCGCCCAGCAGCGCCGAATCGACGGTGTCGGCAGTTCCTGCCTCAAGGGCGTCGTAACACTCGGTGTAGAGCTCACGGTACGCGAGCGAATCGGCCTCGATCTTCGCGGTGGCATCCGCGAGCTTTGCGGGCTCGAAGTTCTGGGCGAGCATGGGTTCGAGGAACAGCGAGAATGCGTGTATGTAGGTGGCGAGCTGGCAGTCTTTGAGGTATTCGAGCACCTTGTCGAGGCGTCTGCCCAAGCCGTCTCGCACCTCGATGAACCCTTTCTTTTTCAGATCTGCCTGCGCCTGCGAGCGGAAGAGTTCCATGTCCTGCGCGGACGACTGCTTGATGTCGAGCACCTTCATATGGGCGTTTGCCATGTAGGTGGCGTTGCTGTAGTTGAGGCCGTAACCGTTGAGGATGTCTGCGAGCGTCTTGAGGTTGCCGCGCATGTTGGCCTTGTCGCGCTGACGCATGTACTCGAACATCTCGTCGACGGACTCCTGGATGGAGTCGAGCTTTTGGTTTATCTGCGCGATTGCGGCTGCCATGAATAGCGATGTTGGATCGTAAGGCACCTGCGTGACGCTTGTGGCGATGTCGCCCTCGACTACGTGGAAGCGCGCCTGCCCGAAACCCTTGGCCGCATCGCGATAGGATCCCATGAGGCCACTGCCGTCCTTGAACGATTGGAGTATCGACGGGTCAAGCGGATTGCCAAGCTTATCGGTCGGCTGGAGCAGCATGGGCACGCTTACTGTGTTGGAGACGGTACGGAACGTCGAGGGGAGTGAGGCGAGCGCTATGCCGAGCTGGGGGACTCGTTCGAGTGGGAGCTTGATGGCGCTGGAGACGTCCACCCGCTCCTGGGTGAGCGCGAGGTGGATTTTGGTGGATGCGAGCTGTTTTGCCACGAGTTCTTCTCGGCCATCGTCCGTCGAGGGTTTGATCTCGTTGTCTGCCATAGCGCGCTCCTTGCTTACGTTGATAGTCGTGGGCATTATCTCATCGCCTGGTGGCTTGCCAGAGCGGGGTAGAGACCGAGCATCTGGCGAAAATCGTTAACTGATTGCATTTCAGCGGATTGGGTTGATTGTAAGAGAAGGACGGCTATCCATCTGCCCCTCCCAGTTGAGTTCGCTTTGAGCTACTGTTCGTGCCTATGCTGCTTGGGCTCAAGCCTTCTCGCTGCCGTGAAGCAGGCCGTGGCCGCCATGGCTAATGCGATGCTGGCCATCCAAGCGGAGTCGCCGGTTGTGGCGAGCTTTGGTTCATCGGCTGTCGTGTGTCCCGACCTTTTTGTAGACGCCTCGTCGGCGTCCTTTTCAGGAGTGGCAGGATCACTTTTGTTGTCGCCGGGTGAATCTACATCGGTCTTGCCGCCCGCTTGCTCCCCTTGGGTCTTCCCCTCCACGGTGAAGGACGCATCGGTCGACGTCCCGTCCTTCCAGACAGCCGTGACGGTGTGTCCGCCGGCGGCGAGCGTGTCTAGGTAGGCCGGCCTGAGCTCGATAATCGTGCTGCCCTTGGTTGTGGTGTAGTTCTCAGCGGAGACCTCATTTCCGTCCACAAGGAGACGCGCGAACTCATCGAGAGGACCGCTGAAGCGGAAGGTCAGGCCGACCCCGCCGTCCTTTGCATACGCCTGTCCGTTGCCCTTGGTGGCGGCATACAGCGGGGCGGTCACGTCAAAGGTGACGTCCCCCGCGTCGTCGACATCAAAGGTCTGAACGCCGGTCTTGCCGTTACGCTCGGCGTAGGCGGAGCTGTAGACGAAGGTCTCATGACCCGCCTTGTCGAGGACCGCGAGGGCATGGATTTCAAACGAGCCCATCGAGAGCGACGTGGGGAACTCGATTTCGATATAGCCTCTTGCCGCATCGTAGTTGCAGCTCAACATTTTGCGAGTTTTTGCCGAGTTCGGGTCTTCGACATAGCCGGGGTCGCCGAGGATCGGGGAGACAGACTTCACGCCGTCCGCGTCGCCTACATTGCAATAGATACGGAGGACCCCGCCGACAGGGACCCTCTTCGCGGAGATGGAAACGTTCGAGACCGTGGGCGGGTTCCGGTCGATCGCGCTGCCGGTCACCTCGAAGCACAGCTCGCTCGGGTCGGCAACCGAGAAAGTCGCGCCCGAGATGCCGTTGGCCCTGGCGTAGGAACTCTCGTACACATCGGTCTCGAACCCTAGGTCATCGGTGACCGAAAGGCCGATCAGCCTGTGCCTTCCGATCCTATTACTGTCGAATGTGAGGTCGAACCCGTCGATAGACGAGCCTCCGTGATAATAGGCCGACGAAACGGAGCAGCCGTCGTCCTTATCCTCCCAGCCCCGCTGCAGTATGGGGGAAACGGAGCGAACGCCGTCCGGGTCCGCGACAGACCAAGAGATGTGGAAGTCGGCGCCGGTCGCGACCTCCCTGCTCGAGAGCGACACGGAGGACACGGTCGGCGGGTTCTGGTCCGCGGGCCCCTCGGTCACCTCATAGACGAGAGGGCTGGTGGCGAAGGTCGGACAGTCGAGCCCCTTCTCCTCGGCATACGCCGCGTCGTAGACATCGGTAACCCATCCAAGGCTATCGGTCACGCCGAGGCCGATGATGCGATACCTGCAGGGCTGGTCGCTCGGGGAGGTGGGGATATCGAAGCCCGCGGTCGTGTCGCCGGTCGACTGGAAGGCGAGACGGGAGCTGTTGCCTTGGCCTCCGTCATCGCTATCGACGACGACCTCGACTATCGGCGTGACTGACCGCACCCCATCGGGGTCGTCCACATCGTAGCCGACACGCAGCGTGGAGCCTGCCGTGACGACCGTTGCGGATATCGTCACGTTGGATATGCTGGGCGGGTTCGGGTCTGACGCGGCGAGGGCGGTTGAGGGCAAAGCCAGCGCTACGGCGGCGGACAACGGGACGAGCAGGCTAAGTGCAAAGCGCCTGGGGAATTTCAAGGAGGTCATTGGCGGCACCGATCTTCCATAATTGCTGCAACGATACCAGTATATCTTTGGCCCACGTTAGCCAGATGTTCTTTCCGCGAACGGCTCGTTAGTTTAGAGACGGCATATGGACGCCTGTCTCGCCCAAGTTTCTCGTAAGGGCGATTATGAGGGCATGAAGAGACTTTCTCGGAACAATCAATTGGGGATATCAAAGAAATGCTAGACGCCGCCCGATCGCTCAATGCCTTTGAGATGAAATGCAGCGCATCGGCTACGTTGTTGAGATCATTTATCGAGCGATACGTCATTCCAGCTGAGGCCACCGTCATGAGGCTTCTGCTCCTACACCCCCCCCGCAATCCCGCGCGCCGCACTCAGCAGCTCGTACTCCCTCTGACTCCACTGGCGCAGCTCGGCAGCCTCGACGGCGTCGCGGCACAGGTCCAGGAATACCTCGGCTCCCTCGCAGAAGCACTCGCGGGCAAAGGCACCGGATCCGTCCGCGACGCACACGCCGTCGGCAAAGAACTTCCAGCTGGACGGCTCGCGCGAGTCGTCTCCGAGCAGCTTGATCTGCAGTACGTGCGGATTTCCAGCAGCACAGAGCTCTTCCTCGAGCAGCTGCACGGTAAAACGCATCTGGTGGGAGAGACTGCTCTTGACCATGGCCGAGGCATAGCCGCTCGGCCCGTCCAGAAGATGCATTCGTTTTGGCTTCGCTGCCAGATTGTGGAAGTTGCGCTCGCTGCGCACAGAGAAATTGTCCATACGGACTCCTTTCATCGATGCTGGCAGGGCCACCGTGCCTCTTGGCCGGTTGGCGTCGGGATCGTGGAGCCAACTCTCTACCCCGACTCTGGATAAAACGCGCCCGCTCCTTGCGGGCAAGAGGAAGTCTATCAACGTGTGCGGACAGAAATCAAGCGCTGCCTGCGAAATGACGTGTGAACGGCGTTGGTTTCGCAAGTGATTATTCGGCTTTCATCCGGAAAGTGTCGAAATCAGCCGTGTAAAAGTACGGAAAAGTGTCGAAATAGGCACCTTAAAACTTCGGGAAAAAAGTGTCTAATTCGATAGGCAAATTATCCGGAAAAGTATAGGGTATGTAAAATAACTGGTTGGGTTTGTTTGTTTTCTGGTTGAAGAAAGCATCCTACCGTTTTGTTAAGCCAATGGTTGGATTTAAAGCGAAGCAACTCATTGAACTTGTAAAATCTCTGGCTGAAATCGTCTTTGCCAGAGAGGACCGACCATGGCCGAGAAGTCCGCGTTCGACTACGTGAACGAGATTTTGGGTATCGCCAACTACGTGCACGATGTGTTTCGCCCCGCCGACACTACTGGGAACTGCCCGAGCCGCATCTCGAACGGCTACGCCGAGTGCGCCAACAGGCTCATCAACGGGACAGACGTGCGGGGCCGGGGCTATTCCTTCGACACACTACGGGCCCGCTCGCTCCACCGTAGACAGAACCTCGATCGCATCATCGCGAGCAACGGCCTGACGATTGGCCCGCGCGTCGACGTCCCGGGACCGCTCTTCGTGACCGGGCCCGACCGCGACGACGAGATGGTGGATGAGTTCATCGGCTCGAGGTCGGGAGCGAAGATAGACGCGAAAACGGGAGAGATTCTCTGATGGAGAGTGTGTTCAATGACCATGTGTTTCCTAAATACATGAGCCAACAAGTCATGAAGTCTCAGATGGATGGCTTCAACGACCCCACTTTGAGGGATTTCTCGCTGTTGGACTCGTCTGCCTTGATGAAGGACGAGTTTAAAGCCGATAGGTTCGATGATGAGTTCATACGATCTTTCCTCAATGCCGCAAAGGAGCTTGCGGCCGCTGGGAGGAAAGCAATCGACAAGCCTGGTATGTATTTGATGCTGGAGTATTCCTACGCGATTCCGGTAATGTTCCTCACAAGGCACTGTATTGAGCTTGCAATTAAAAGGGCGATAAAAAGGTGTGGAGCTGAGCCTAAGAGAGATCATGGCCTCACGAGCTTGTGGAACTCTTTGCTCTCAAGGTTTCCGAGGCAAAAGTGCCGTGAGGACAATAGAACCATCAAGAACATGGGTGCTTTCGTAAAAGCCGTTGCTGACATCGATAACAACGGCATCAGTCTCCGCTATCCGCAGGACAAATCAGGCAGGCTAACGCAAGACAGGCCGCTATTCGTCAACAACGAGGAAGTCGTTTCGTATTTGGAGAAATTCGTAGAGCAGCTTGAACTGATTGACTTTGATTGTATTGTCGAGAACGGTAAATAAATGGTTGGGAACCGCTAAATACCGTTTCTAAAACCATTGGTTGGAATTATGGTTGTATTAGGCCGATAATCGAAATAGCTTTTGATTTTTTCCAACTACTTATTTTACATACCAAAAGTATAGCTGGATGACAAAACAGCACTTAGAAGCCGATGCTGGATGCGGGATCCTGCGGCTGCCTTCAGCCCTCGCTACTCGTCGTCTCCGTCGTTGGGGTCGCCCTTGAGGGTGTTGATGTCCAGGTACTGGTTATCGTCCTCTTTTTGCTGGGTTTCCGACTCCGCTTGGGTGGGGCCGCGGAACAGCTGGAATCCCTCAAACGCAATGACACCGAGCAGGGCAATGATAATGGCGATAAAGGCAACCTTGACTGCCTGCGGAAATTCCGAGAAACGCAGCGCCTTTTCCTCGGCGTAATAATCGGCGAAGCGCTCTTCGCCCGTGCTTTTGGTATACGCCGGCGCGGACGCGGCCTCCGGGTCATATTCCGGTGCGGGCGTGGCAGCGTACGGATCGTTGAGATAATCGCTCGATGCGGTGCCATAATCCTCGGTCTCGATGCGACCGTTGCCAGCATAGCCATCGGAATAATCGGAATATGCCGCACCGCCCTCATAGTCCGCGGCGCTCGTGTTGGCGGCAAAAAGCGGGTTAACTGGAACGTCGAGCGCCGGCATGCCGGTAGAGGTCTCATCCAGATCGGCTGCAGCCCAGGAATCGTAGGCAACCTGATGGAAAGCGGGCTCATCGAGCCTTGCGACCGGAGGCTTGCGTGCCGCAGGAACAGGCAACTGCTGGGCGCTGTACATAACGGTGCTGTCGGCCGATTTGCCCTGCGTCGCTGCAGCGAGAAATGCCGCCGTCTCGGACGGGTCGCTTGCGGGGCGGGGAGCGGGCGTGGGCGCCGAAGTGGGTGCGGGCGTAGGCGCGGGCGTCGAAACAGCCGACTGCGCAGGAGTCGGCGCAGATACGGGCTTAGGCGCAAGTGCGGGATTGGGGTTTGACGGGCGAGCCCCGCCGCCCATGAGTTCGTCGGCGGTCCACGGGCGATCATCCATCACGTCGTCAAGGCTCAGCGAAAACAGGTCGTCTTCACTCTCATCGAACATGTGGTGCACATGTCCACCAATTGCCGGAATCAATCCGCGACCGGTGCATGATGCCTTGCTCAACGCCATTCTGTCCCATCCTTTCGAAATACTAATGTCATCGATTATATGGAACTTCCCAAGCGGCTCGGTCTTGGATTCGTGCTTTCCAGAACTCGCGCCCAAAAGGGGAGGGGCAATCCAGGCGAGTGCCTACTTGTCGCCGGCCGCCGCCTTGGCCTCATTGAGGTAGCTATAGAAGCTGTACTTGGAGATGCCAAAGAACTCGCAGGCGCGCTCGCTCGACTTGGAAATGAGGAAGGCACCGCGACGGTCGAGGTAGCCAATGGCACGAATGCGCTCGTCTTTGGTCATGAGTGCCGCGGGCTTGCCCACAAACTGCTCGCACTCGTGCAGCAGGTCCTCGAGCAGGTCGCCGATGTTCTTGGTAATGGGCTCGGGCTCGGTATAGCCCGTGCCGCCGGTGCCGGTAAAGGCGTCGAGCGAACGCTCAAAAGCCTTCATAAGCGTAATGTCAAAGTTGATGCCCAAAATGCCGACGGGCTTGCCTTCGTCGTTACGGATAAAGATGGTCGAGGACTTGAGCAGCTTGCCATCGGTGGTTTTAGTGAGGTACGGCTCGCGGTCGTGTACATCGGTGCTGCCCTCGTGCATGGACTCAAACACAATATGGCTGGGGCCGTCACCCAGTTTGCGCCCGCTGACGTGGCCGTTTTCGATCACTACGATGGAGTGGTCCACGTCCTCGGTCTCCAGATCGTGGACGACGACTTCGCAGTTGGGGCCAAATTGGAGCGCCAGGCCGTGTGCGAGGCGCTTGTAAAACTCAATCTGTGCGGGGGTCATGGGTGCCTTCCTAAAAATTAGTTTGGGCACACTTTGCCATAAACCACACTTGACCGCAAACAAATCCATCAACAAGGCAATTCATGACCGTTCGGCGGCGAAAAAGTACCGATTACGGCAACAAACAATTCGTTAGGTATGCCAATCAAAAAGTGTGATAGAACATTACTAACAAACTTTTTGTTTGGCATCCACATAAAAGTTCAGCCGTGTGAATGGGATCGGGCTGAAACGCGTATGCGGGGGCCGGCAAGAGAGGACTTAAGGAGTTCACCGTATGGCCGATAAGATCCAGTGGGCGAGCAACACGATGCCCAAGAGCGATGACAAGCACTTGGGAATCATGAGCCTCGACCACGTGAAGAAGGCCCGCGCCTTCCACCAGTCGTTCCCCCAGTACACCGTCACTCCGCTTGCTCGCCTGGACGGTCAGGCCGCGCGCCTGGGCCTGTCCAACCTGTGCGTTAAGGACGAGAGCTATCGCTTTGGCCTCAACGCCTTTAAGGTCCTGGGCGGCTCGTTTGCCATGGCCAACTATATTGCCGACGAGACCGGCAAGGACGTTGCCGACTGCACCTTCGATTACCTGACTTCCGATCAGCTTGCCAAGGACTTTGGCCAGGCTACCTTCTTTACCGCCACCGACGGCAACCATGGCCGCGGCGTGGCATGGGCTGCCAACAAGCTGGGCCAGAAGGCTGTCGTGCACATGCCCAAGGGTTCCACCAAGCCCCGCTTCGATAACATTGCTGCCGAGGGCGCCACGGTGACCATCGAGGAGGTCAACTACGACGAGTGCGTGCGCATGGCCGCTGCCGAGGCCGACGCCTGCGAGCGCGGCGTCATCGTTCAGGACACCGCCTGGGAGGGCTACGAGAAGATCCCGTCCTGGATCATGGAGGGTTACGGCACCATGGCTTCCGAGGCTGCCGAGCAGCTGCGCGAGATGGCCATCAACCGCCCGACGCACGTGTTTGTCCAGGCTGGCGTGGGTTCGCTCGCCGGCGCCGTGGTGGGCTACTTCACCAACCTGTATCCCGATAACCCGCCCACCTTCGTCGTGGCTGAGTGCGCGCCTGCCGCCTGCCTGTACAAGGGCGCTGCCGCCGGCGACGGCGACCCGCGCATCGTGGACGGCGACATGCCTTCCATCATGGCCGGCCTGTGCTGCGGCGAGCCCAACATTCTGGGCTGGGATATCCTGCGCAACCATGCCACCGCCTTCGTGTCCTGCCCCGACTGGGTCACCGCTCGCGGCATGCGCACCCTGGGTGCTCCCGAGAAGGGTGACCCGCGCGTCATTTCCGGCGAGTCCGGCGCAGTGACCACCGGCCTGGTCGAGACCCTCATGCTCGATCCCGAGTACGCCGAGCTCAAGGAGCTCATCGGCCTGGACAAGACGAGCTCCGTGCTCTGCTTCTCCACCGAGGGCGACACCGATCCGGATCAGTACCGTCGCATCGTCTGGGAGGGCGAATACCCCACTTGCTAATACTGGGCGGAGTAAATAGGTATCGCTCCGCCACCTCACAGGTAGATTCCTTCGTTTGAAAGGTTATGAACAATGGCTAAAGAACTCGATTTCGACGCTATCAAGGCTGCTGCTGAGTCTCATCGTGCTGATATGACTCGCTTCCTGCGCGCTATGATTTCCCATCCCTCTGAGTCCTGCGAGGAGGGTGAGGTTGTTGCCTGCATCAAGGCCGAGATGGAGAGCCTTGGCTATGACGAGGTCAAGGTCGACGGCCTGGGCAACGTCATGGGCTTTATGGGCGAGGGCGACAAGATCATCGCCATCGACTCCCACATCGACACCGTCGGCATCGGCAACATCGAGAACTGGGACGCCGATCCCTATGAGGGCTATGAGACCGACGAGATCATCTACGGCCGCGGCGGCTCCGACCAGGAGGGTGGCATGGCTTCCGCTACCTACGCTGCCAAGATGATGAAGGACATGGGCCTCATCCCCGAGGGCTACAAGATCATGGTCGTCGGCACCGTCCAGGAAGAGGACTGCGACGGCATGTGCTGGCAGTACATCTACAACAAGGACGGCATTAAGCCTGAGTTCGTCATTTCCACCGAGCCCACCGACGGCGGCATCTACCGCGGTCACCGCGGCCGCATGGAGATTCGCGTCGACGTTCACGGCACCTCCTGCCACGGCTCCGCTCCCGACCGCGGCGACAACGCCATCTACAAGATGGCCGACATCATCGCCGACGTCCGCGCCCTCAACAACAACGGCTGCGACGAGTCGACCGACATCAAGGGTCTCGTCAAGATGCTCGACCCCAAGTACAATCCCGAGCACTTCGAGGATGCCCGCTTCCTGGGCCGCGGCACCTGCACCGTCAGCCAGATCTTCTACACCAGCCCCAGCCGCTGTGCTGTCGCTGACTCCTGCGCCATCTCCATCGACCGTCGCATGACCGCCGGCGAGACCTGGGAGTCCTGCCTGGACGAGATCCGCAACCTGCCGGCCGCCAAGAAGTACGGCGACGACGTGAAGGTCTCCATGTACATGTACGACCGTCCGTCCTGGACCGGCGAGGTCTACGAGACCGAGGCTTACTTCCCCACGTGGATCAACAAGGAGACCGCTCCGCACGTCAAGGCCCTCGTCGACGCCCACAAGGCCATGTTTGGTGACGAGCGCATCGGCTGCGAGCCCAGCATGGACAAGCGCACCGGTCGCCCGCTGTGCGACAAGTGGACCTTCTCCACGAACTGCGTCTCCATCCAGGGCCGCTACGGCATCCCCTGCGTGGGCTTTGGCCCGGGTGCCGAGTCTCAGGCTCACGCTCCCAACGAGGTCACCTACAAGGACGACCTGGTCACCGCTGCCGCCATGTATGTGGCTGCCCTGAACCTCTACGATCCGAGCCAGGCCGATGGCGACGCCACCGTGTTCCGCGCCGGTCTGACCAACAACAAGATCGATTAGTCCCATTCCTCGATTTTGTTGAGCCGGGGGCCGTTCGTGTCCCCGGCACCCCCTGTTGACTTGGGGCCCGCGGTCGTTATCTCCCATGCTTCCTCAACGGTGGCGGGTCCCGTCATGGTGCTCTGCATGTTCTAGCCACACGCGCATGCCGGAGCACATCTACTCATTGCGATCGTTTCATCTTTAGAAAGGACATTTCCATGGACGCTAAGTTTACCGAGCTCGTCGAGCAGCTGAACGGCCTCGATTTTAAGGGTATGTACGGCAGCGATTTCCTGCACACTTGGGACAAGACCACCGATGAGCTCAAGGCTCTCTACATCGTCGCCGACGCCCTGCGCGAGCTGCGTGAGAACAACGTTTCGTCCAAGATCTTCGACTCGGGCCTGGCCGTCTCCCTGTTCCGCGACAACTCCACCCGTACGCGCTTCTCCTTCTCTAAGGCCGCCAACCTGCTCGGCCTTGAGCTGCAGGACCTGGACGAGAAGAAGTCCCAGATCGCTCACGGCGAGACCGTCCGCGAGACCGCTACCATGATCTCCTTCATGGCCGACGTCATCGGCATCCGCGACGACATGTACATCGGCAAGGGCGACGCCTACATGGCCGAGGTCTCCGAGTCTGTCCAGCAGGCTTACGAGGACGGCGTTCTGGATCACCGTCCCACGCTCATCTCCCTGCAGTCCGACTCCGATCACCCCACGCAGTCCTCTGCCGACATGCTCTACCTCATCAACGAGTTTGGCGGTCTCGAGAACCTCAAGGGCAAGAAGGTTGCCGTCACTTGGGCCTATTCGCCCTCTTACGGCAAGCCGCTGTCCTGCCCGCAGTCGCTGATCAGCCTGCTGCCTCGCTTTGGCATGGACGTCACCCTGGCCCACCCCGAGGGCTACGACCTCATGCCCGAGGTCGTCGAGCGCGCCAAGGGCTATGCCGCCGAGTCCGGCACCACCTTTAAGCAGGTCAACACCATGGCCGAGGCCTTCGAGGGCGCCGACATCGTGATCCCCAAGAGCTGGGCTCCGTTTGCCGCCATGGAGAAGCGTACCAACCTGTACGCCGAGGGCGACGACGCCGGCATCGCTGCGCTCGAGAAGGAGCTGCTCGCCCAGAACGCCACCCATCAGGACTGGTGCTCCACGACCGAGCTCATGGAGAAGACTGCCAACGGCCAGGACACCATCTTTATGCACCCGCTGCCCGCCGACATCTCCGGTGTCTCCTGCGAGCACGGCGAGGTTAACGCCGACGTCTTCGACATGCACCGCGTGGGCATGTACAAGGAGGCCAGCTACAAGCCGTACGCCATCGCTGCCATGATGTTCCTGCAGAAGGTTGCCGATCCCGCCGCTACCCTCAAGGCCCTCGACGAGCGCAACACCGCCCGTTGGCTCCAGGCCTAAAGCCGGGTTGAGGTAAGCCATGTAAAGGGGGCGCTCTGCCAACCGGCGGGGTGCCCCTTTTTTTGTATCGCGGGCGTGCGGGATAAGCGCTTTCGATGTGGATGCCCGCGGCGCGAGTTATGGGTACGATGGTTTCAGGGGAGGTATCACCATGAAACTTGGATGCGTCATTATGGCTTCGGGCGAGGGCAAGCGGTTTGGCTCTAACAAGATGCTTGCCGATATCTATGGCGAGCCGCTGATTGCCCGGACCATCGATTCGGTTCCCCGGGGCTTTGACGTCGTGGTTTCGACGCGTTGGCCCGAGGTCGCTCAGATTTGCGAGGACAAGCATTGCCCGTGCGTGCTGCACGATGGCGAGCTGCGCAGCGAAAGCGTCCGTGCGGGCCTTTCGTGGGGAGTCGAACGCAACTGGAAAGGTTGCCTCTTTTTGCCGGGCGACCAGCCGCTTGTGAGCGCGGATTCTTTTGAGGCCATGGTTCACGCGTTTGACGAGCGTGGCCGCAAACATCCGGTGCGCTTGGCGTGCAGCGGTGAGCCTTCGAGTCCGGTGCTCTTTCCGGCGGAACTGTTCGATGCACTTATGTGTCTTGAGGGCAAGGACGGCGGCGGTTCGATCCTCAAGGGCCGTACCGACGTGGTACTGGTCGAGGCGCGTGCCTACGAGCTGTGGGACGTTGATACCGCCAAGGGACAGCGACGCATAGCGGAGCATATCGCCGCCTGCTCGTATTTTGATCACGTGGCCAACTGCATCAATCAATAAGGAGCAATTATGATCATCATCAAAAACGGCGCGCTCGTGACGCCCCAGGGGCTTCGCCGCGCCGATCTTGCCATGGAGGGCGATAAGATCGTGCGGATCGCCGCAGCGATTGAGCCGGGCGCCGACGATACCGTCGAGGACGCCGCGGGCTGCTGGGTGTTTCCCGGCTTTATCGACGGCCACACGCACATGCAGTGCTGGACTGGCATGGATTGGACAGCCGATAGCTTTGAGACCGGCACGCGCGCGGCTGCCTGCGGCGGCACGACGACCATTGTGGACTACGCGACGGCCGATCGCGGCGTGACCATGCCCGATGCCTTGGCCGAGTGGCATCGCCGCGCCGACGGAACCTGCACGGCCAACTACGCTTTTCATATGGCACTCGCCGAGTGGAATGAGCGCAACCGCGCCGATCTTTCGGCCATGCGCGAGGCGGGCGTGTCGTCGTTCAAGACCTACTTTGCCTATGACCACCTTCGCTTGGACGATGCCGAGACGCTCGAGGTGCTGGAGGAGCTCAAGCGTATTGGCGGCATACTGTGCGTGCATTGCGAGAACGGCACGCTGGTGAATGAGCTGCAGAAGCGCGTGTACGAGCAGGGGATTCATGGGCCCGAGGGGCATGCACTCAGCCGTCCGGACGTGTGCGAGGCCGAGGCCGTGAGTCGTCTGCTGTATCTGGCGCACTTAGCCGGGGACGCCCCAGTCAACGTGGTGCACCTTTCGACCAAGCTGGGGCTCGAGGCCATTCGCGCTGCCAAAGCGCGCGGGCAGAAGAACATCTATGTCGAGACCTGCCCTCAGTATCTGATGCTCGACGATACTTGCTACTTGGAGCAGGGCGAGGACGGCTTTGCGGGCGCCAAGTACGTGATGAGCCCGCCGCTGCGCCATGCCGGTGACCGTGCCGCGCTACGCGAGGCGCTTGTGGCCGGCGAGATCGATACGATTGCGACCGATCATTGCAGCTTTAACCTGCACGGGCAAAAGGACCGCGGGCGCGACGATTTCCGCGCGATTCCCAACGGCGGGCCCGGCGTGGAGCATCGTCCCGTCGCGATCGCTACGAGCTTTGAGGGACAGCTGGGACCCGAGGACCTCTGCCGCTTGATGAGCGAGAACCCGGCGCGCGTCTTTGGCATGTATCCGCGCAAGGGCTGTCTTGCCGAGGGCTCCGATGCCGACGTGTGCGTGTGGGATCCCCAGGCACGCTGGACCATTAGCGCGGCGACGCAGCATCAGGCCGTGGACTACACGCCGCTCGAGGGCTTTGAGGCGCATGGCCGCGCCAAGGCCGTGTTTGTGAACGGCGTGCTGGCGGCACGCGACGGCGAACCCACCGGAGCCCAGCCCGGTCGCTACGTCCCCCGCTAGCAGCAAAGATGCCGTGTCCCCTCCGCAGTTGCGGTGAAATACGGACTGTTTGCGGCCGTCATACGGCCAAACAGTCCGTATTTCACCGCAACTGACGAGATGGGGCCGGCTACTTGAGGCTGGTGGCGATGAGGGGGCGGCCGAGGGCTGCCTCGAAGCGGTCGGCCATCGTGGGGTCGCTGAGCGTGTCGACTTGGTTGAGCATGACACGTGCGGTGCCGAGCTTCAGCGCCTGCATCTCGGCATTGAGCACCTGGGCGACGCGCTCGGGCGTGGCGATGTCGGTGAGCTCGCAGCCGCAACGCTCGCAAAAGAGCTCGGGGCGGTGGACGGCTTCGTGGATGGGCTTGCCGAGCCCTGAGGCGCCGACGATCCAGACGATGTTGGCCGTGCCAGAGGGAATCACCGGCTCCCAGGCGGCGTGGGCCTTGAGCGGGAGCCGCTTGCTGCCGTCCGCCTCGGCCAGGACGTAGTCAAAGCGCTGCGCCAGCTGGTCGAGCGGCTCGGCAGGGGAGGAGAGCTTGCCCGTCTGGGGGTCCAAGACGCCTGCCTGGCAGATGCTTCCCCGCACAAGCCCCGCGCAGGCCTCGCAGGTGCAGCCTGAGGCGTGTGGGGCGCCCGGCTTCCAAGGCGCGGCGTCCAGGCGACGATTCGACCCGTCCCATGGCACGCCGGCAACGGGAAGCATATGCGTGGTGGTGCAGAGGAGCACGCGGCCGCCAGCGCGCATGAGCTCAAGACCCAGCGTTTTGAGCAACGTCGACTTGCCGCCGCTGCCGATAATCGCGGTAATGCCCGGCTCGATCCTGAGCGCCGAGGCAAGATTGCCGCTAACCGTTTCCATCTGTTCACCGCCGTATAATACTGTGATAATAAATAATCATCAGAGTAGCGGTCGAACCGCTTTTGCTCTGCTCAAACCGTAGCACAGGGAGGTGCCCCGGGAATGCTCGTTTATGTTCGCGGCGCCGGCGATATCGCCACGGGTGTCGCCGCTCGCTTGGTGCGCGCCGGCGTGTCGGTCGTTATGGCCGATATCGCGGTTCCCACGTGCATCCGCCGCACAATCAGTTTTTGCGAGGCTATTCGCCTGGGCGAGGCCCAGGTCGAGGGCATTCGCGCTCGCTTGGCGCAGACGCCGGCAGAGGCGCTCGAGATTACCCAAGCGGGGGATGTTGCCGTCGTGGTGGACCCTCAGGCCAAGATGCTCGATGAGCTTAAACCCGCGGCTGTGGTCGACGCGATTCTGGCCAAGCGCAACCTGGGCACCACGCGCGACATGGCGCCTACCGTCATCGCCGTGGGGCCGGGCTTTACCGCGCCGGTTGACTGCGACGCCGTGGTCGAGACCATGCGCGGGCATTTTTTGGGCCGTGTCATTACCCAGGGCTCGCCCCAGCCCAACACGGGCGTGCCGGGCGTGATCGCCGGCTATGGCAAGGAGCGCGTTATCCACAGCCCCGCCGCCGGCGTGTTTCGGTCCGACCGCGCAATCGGCGACATCGTGAGCGCCGGAGACGTGATTGGCTACGCGGGCGATACGCCCATGTGCACGCAGATCGATGGCTGCCTGCGCGGGCTTTTGGCGAACGGCGTGCAGGTGACTGAGGGCTTTAAATGCGCCGATGTCGATCCGCGCGGCGATGCCAGCTATATCAACTACATTTCGGACAAGGCGACGTCGGTCGGCGGCGGCGTGCTCGAGGCACTCGCTATGCTCACCGATATCTTTAGAGGATAGAAGGCGGCAATGGAAAAGCTCGATGTTGTGAATGCGGCGCTTGTCGCCCTGCGTGCTGGCGAGACGTGCGAGCTCGTGGTCGTGGTCGGCACGGCGGGGTCGTCGCCGCGCGGCGTGGGCGCCTGGATGGCCGTCTTTGCCGACGGTAGCCAGGCGGGCACCATCGGCGGCGGCAAGATCGAGCTCTTTGCGCTGGACGAGGCGCGCGAACTCCTGAGCGCGGGACAGTCGCGTCTGGTCCGCTACACCATGGGCGGCGAGAACTCCGATACCGGCATGATCTGCGGCGGAGCCATCTGCCTGTGCTATCTGCATCTGGATGCGACCAAGGCACCGTTGTTCCAGGAAATTGCCGACGCCTTGGCGTATCGACGTATCGGCGACTTCGTCATCGACTTTGAGCCGTTTATCGCGAGTGCGCTCGAGGGCGATGTGGCCGAGTACCATGGCGAGGCATCGCGCCATACCATTGCGGGCTGCCCCGGGCTTTCACTGGTGGAGGAGGGGAGTAAGGTCACCTGCACCAATGCCGCCTCCGAGATTCCTCCCGCGCACATCGAGACGCTCTGTCCCGAGGGCCTGACCTACATCTTTGGCTGCGGACACGTGGGCGCCGCGACGGCGCGCGTGCTCACGGCGGCGGGCTTTGCCGTCGTGGCCTGCGATGACCGCCCCGGCACGCTGACGCCCGAATGGGTGCCCGGTGTCTACGATCGTCGCCTGGTCGATTACAAGAACCTGAGCGAGCCGTGTCCCATCGGCCCGCGCGACTTGGTGGTTGTGGCCACAGCAGGCCACAAGTCCGATATCGACGTGGTGATTCAGGCGATGCGCGCCAAGCCCGCCTACCTGGGCTGCCTGGGTTCGCGCCGCAAGACGGCCTTTGTGCGCGCCCGCCTGGAGCAGGAGGGCTTTACACAGGACCAGATCGACGAGCTGCACCTGCCGATCGGCGTTGCCATCGAGGCCGAGGACCCCGAGGAGATTGCCATCTCCATCGCCGCCGAGATGATCCACCTGCGCCGCACCAAACTCGTCCCCCGCAAGCGCTAATCGCATCCCCACCAATAAGTTGCGGTGAAATACGGATTGTTTAAGCCTGTTAGGCCGCCCAACAGTCCCTATTTCACCGCAACTGCTTTTTGGGATCCATTTGTGCGGGGGAGTTGTGGAGTTGTGCAGGCAGACGAGGTTTTTCTGGAAATACGCTTCCGATGCGCGTATAGTACCGATTGTTTTGTCGGCTCCTGCTGCGTCGAGTCCAAACCGCAAAATGCCATGAGCGGCGCGGATGCAGCCAGGAGGCACGAGGACAACCCATCGTGGCCACGCCCCGTGCTTAAAACCCCAAGAAGGAGTGAACAATGGCAGAAGAGAAGTATGTGCCGCGTCTGAAGACCAAGTACAACAACGAGGTCAAGCAGCAGCTTCAGGACAAGTTCCAGTACGAGAACGTCATGATGATCCCCAAGTTTGAGAAGATCGTCGTGAACATGGGTGTCGGCGAGGCCGCTACCGATTCCAAGGCCATCGACGGTGCCGTGCGCGACCTGCGCGCCATCACCGGCCAGCAGCCGATGATCACCCGTGCCCGCAAGTCCATCGCTACCTTCCGCCTGCGCGCTGGTATGCCGATCGGCTGCAAGGTTACCCTGCGTGGCGACCGTATGTGGGAGTTCTTCGATCGTCTGACCTCCGTCGCGATCCCCCGTATCCGCGACTTCCGCGGCATTTCCGCCAAGAGCTTCGACGGCCGTGGTAACTTCTCCATGGGCGTCACCGAGCAGCTCATCTTCCCCGAGATCGACTTCGACTCCGTCGATCACCAGCGCGGTATGGACATCACTTTCGTGACCACCGCCAATACCGATGAGGAGGCCAAGGCCCTTCTGGACGCCTTCGGTTTCCCGTTCAAGAAATAGGTTCACCTGCCCTATAAGCGCCGTTCCCACAAGGGGGCGGCGCTTGGGGCGAACAATACTCTATGTGAGGAGGATATAAGTGGCTAAGACATCGATGATCGTCAAGTGCAATCGCAAGCAGAAGTTCTCTACTCGTGAGTACACGCGCTGCCAGCGCTGCGGCCGTCCGCACTCTGTGTACCGCAAGTTCGGCCTGTGCCGTGTCTGCTTCCGCGAGCTTGCACTCAAGGGCGAGCTTCCCGGCGTTAAGAAGGCCAGCTGGTAAGTCACTACCAGCGTTTCAAGCATCAGTTTGGAACAGGGAAAACGCGCTAAAAAGGCTTTGCCGTTAAGGGCGGCGAAGAACCAAGAGCACGTGTTCATCAAGAACGAAGGAGAATCTGTATGAACCTTACAGACCCGATCGCAGATATGCTTACGCGCATCCGTAACGCTAACTCTGTGAACAAGGCCACGGTCTCCATGCCGAGCAGCAAGAAGCTCGTCGAGATCGCTCGTGTTCTGCACGAGGAGGGCTACATCGAGGGCTACGATGTCGAGGACACCGTTCCCCAGAAGACTCTGCACATCACGCTTAAGTATGGTCCCAAGAAGGCTAAGGTCATCAACGGCATCCGCCGCATTTCCAAGCCGGGCCTGCGTAAGTACACCGGCGTTGCCGACATGCCCCGCGTCCGCGGTGGCCTTGGTACCGCCATTATTTCCACCAGCCATGGCGTCATGACCGACCGCGATGCTCGCAAGCACAACGTCGGCGGCGAGATCATCGCTTACGTCTGGTAATTCGCTCGGTAGGTAGAAGGAAAGGAGATCACCGTGTCTCGTATCGGTAATAAGCCTGTCCAGATTCCCGCCGGAGTCGAAGTGGCAGTCAACGGCAACAACGTTGTCGTCAAGGGCCCCAAGGGCCAGCTCGAGCTCGATGTCTTTGAGAAGCTCGCTATCAACGTCGAGGACAACGTCCTCACCGTTTCCCGTCCCGACGACGAGCGTGAGACCCGTGCCCGCCACGGCCTCACCCGCGCCCTCATCCACAACATGGTTGTTGGCGTTTCCGAGGGCTTCGAGAAGAAGCTCGAGCTCGCCGGCGTCGGTTACCGCGTGCAGCAGAAGGGCAAGAACCTCGAGTTCTCCCTGGGCTTCTCGCACCCCGTGATCGTCGAGGCTCCCGAGGGCATCACCTTCGAGGTTCCCGACAACACCCACGTGAACGTCAAGGGTATCAACAAGCAGCAGGTCGGTCAGATCGCCGCTGAGATCCGCGGCCATCGTCCTCCCGAGCCTTACAAGGGCAAGGGTATCCACTACGTTGGCGAGCACATCCGCCGCAAGCTGGGTAAGGCCGCCAAGTAGTCGTAACCGACTCACTCGCATAAGACCAGCACCCCGTCAGGTGCTGGCAAGATCAACCTTTTTAGGAGTTTACGTATGAACAAGCATAAGGCGAAGCTGGAAGGCCTCAAGCGTCGTCAGCGTCGTGTTCGCGGCAAGGTCTCGGGTACCTCCGAGCGTCCGCGTCTTCGCGTGACCCGTACTAACGCCAACATCTATGCCCAGATCATCGACGACAGCAAGGGCTCCAGCCTGACGCTCGTCTCTGCCTCGACCCTCGAGGCCGAGTTCAAGGGCACCCACACCTCGAACAAGGAGGCTGCGGAGAAGGTCGGTCAGCTCGTTGGCAAGCGCGCCATCGAGGCCGGCATCACCAAGGTCGCCTTCGATCGCGGTGGCCGTATCTACCATGGCCGCGTCAAGGCCCTCGCCGACGGTGCTCGTGCCGCCGGTCTCGAGTTCTAGGAGGTATGTAGCACATGGCTCGTAATCAGAAGCAGCAGCGCGAGGCCTCCGAGTTCGAGGAGCGCGTCGTTTACATCAACCGCGTGTCGAAGACCGTCAAGGGTGGTCGTCGCATGAGCCTCGTCGCTCTCGTCGTCGTTGGCGACGGCAAGGGCAACGTCGGCGTTGGCATGGGCAAGTCCGCTGAGGTGCCCATGGCCATCTCCAAGGCATCTCTCGATGCCAAGAAGAACATGTTCCACGTGCCGGTGACCGAGCAGGGCACCATCCCGCACGAGGTTCTCGGCCACTTTGGTGCCGGCCGCATCATCATCAAGCCCGCTGTCGAGGGTACCGGCGTTATCGCCGGCGGCGCTGTGCGTCCCCTCTTTGAGCTTGCTGGCATCAAGAACGTCCTGTCCAAGTCCCTCGGTACCGACAACGGCCTCAACATCATCAAGGCTGCCGTCGAGGGCCTCAAGGAGCTCTCCAGCCCTGAGGACGTCGCGGCTCGCCGTGGCCTGACGGTCTCCGAGATGTTCGTCGGTAAGGAGAACTAAGCATGGCTGACACCATCAAGATCAAGCAGGTCCGCAGCACCAACGGTTGCAAGCAGGACCAGGTCCGTACTGTCCGTGCCCTCGGTCTCCACAGGATCCGCGAGGTTCGCGAGATTGCTGACAACGAGTCCGTCCGCGGCATGATCTTCAAGGTCAAGCACCTTGTCGAGATTGTAGAGGAGTAGCAAATGCAGCTTCACGATCTTACTCCCGCGCCCGGTTCCACCAAGAACCGCAAGCGCGTCGGCCGTGGCAATTCTTCGGGTCACGGCACCACTTCTGGCCGCGGTCAGAAGGGCCAGGGTTCCCGCTCTGGCGGCACCAAGGGTGCCGGCTTCGAGGGTGGCCAGACTCCGCTGGCCATGCGCCTGCCCAAGCTTCCGGGCTTCCGTAACCCCCGTCGTATCGAGTACACCGCTGTTAACGTTGAGCGTCTCGAGCGTAAGTTCGAGGACGGCGCTGTGATCGACGGTGCCGCTCTTAAGGCCGCTCGCATCACCAAGAGCGAGTTCGAGCCCGTCAAGGTGCTCGGCAATGGTGAGCTCACCAAGAAGTTCACGGTCAAGGTCGACAAGGTCAGCGCTTCTGCGCAGGCCAAGATCGAGGCCGCCGGCGGAAAGGTCGAGCTGCCGTGCTAAATGGTCTTAAGAATGCTTTCCGCATCAAAGAATTGCGCGAAAAGATTCTTTTTACCATAGCTATGCTCGTCGTGTACCGCATTGGTGCGCACGTTCCTGTGCCCGGCATTCCCTTCCAGGGGATGCTGGGCCTTTTCTCGACCGATAACAATTCGGTCGCCGCAGGTGCTATGGCCCTCCTGAATCTTTTCTCTGGCGGCGCGTTGAGCTATGTGTCGGTGTTTTCGCTGGGCATCATGCCTTACATCACCAGCTCGATCATCCTCCAGATGCTCCAGGCCGTCGTGCCTTCCCTGCATGAGCTTGCCCGCGAGGGCGAGGTCGGTCAGACCAAGATTACGCAGTATTCGCGTTACCTCACCCTGGCTCTGGCAATCCTCAACTCCGTGGGTTACCTCTTCCTCTTTAAGAGCTTCGGCATCAGCTTCAATGGCGCCGGCGCTCCCGAGATCATCTTCGACCTCATGATCGTCGGTACGCTCACCGCGGGCGCCATGCTGATCATGTGGATTGGTGAGCTCATCACCCAGCGCGGTATCGGCAATGGCATGTCGCTGATCATCTTCGCGAACATCATGGCCGGTCTGCCGCAGGCTATCTTCTCCAGCACCGAGGGCAATGCCGGTGGCATCATCACCATGGTGATCATCTGCGCCATCATCCTGCTGGTTATCCCGCTGATTGTTTTCCTTGAGCGCGGCCAGCGCCGCATCCCGGTCTCCTACGCTAAGCGCGTCGTGGGCCGTCGCATGATGGGTGGCCAGACCACCTACCTGCCCATCAAGGTCAACACCGCGGGTGTCGTGCCGATCATCTTCGCTTCGGCGCTGCTGTACTTCCCGGCTCAGATTGCCGTGTTCTTCCCCGGCATCGGCTGGATTCAGGCAGTTGCCTCCGCGCTTTCGACCGGTTGGCTCAACTGGGTGCTTAACGTTGTCCTCATCGTGTTCTTCGCGTACTTCTACACCTCCATGGTGTTCAACCCCGATGACACGGCCGATAACCTTAAGAAGCAGGGCGGCTTTATTCCGGGCGTCCGTCCGGGTAGGGCTACCGCGGCCTACATCAAGAACGCGCTCAACAAGATCACGCTTCCCAGCGCTGTCTTTTTGGCGCTCATCGCCATCGTGCCTTCGATCATCTTCTCCTTCACGGGTAACCATCTGATCCAGGCATTTGGCGGCACGTCCATCCTCATCATGGTCGGCGTCGTGCTCGACACGGTCGATAAGCTCGAAGGCCAGATCAAGATGTATGATTACGATGGATTCTTTAAATAGGCTAGAGGAGGATTGCTCATGAACCTCGTATTGCTCGGAGCTCCGGGTGCCGGCAAGGGCACCGTCGCACAGGAGCTCGTCGCCGAGTTTGGCGTCGCCCATATTTCCACGGGCGACCTGCTGCGTGCTGCCGTCAAGGGTGGCACCGAGCTTGGTATTCAGGCTAAGAAGTACATGGACGCTGGCGAGCTCGTTCCCGACCAGCTCGTGATCGACCTTGTCAAGGAGCGCCTTGCCGCCGATGACGCCCAGCAGGGCTTCATCCTCGACGGCTTCCCACGCAACACCGCCCAGGCTGTGACGCTCGATTCCGAGCTCTCCGCCATGGGTCGCGAGATCGACTGCGCCCTTCTGGTCGATGTGGCCCCCGAGGTCATTATCGATCGTCTGTCTTCGCGTCGCACCTGCCGCGCATGCGGTTACACCGGCACCGCTGCCGATGCTACCTGCCCCAAGTGTGGCGGCGAGATGTATCAGCGCGACGACGACAAGCCCGAGACCATCAAGAACCGTCTCGACGTCTACGAGAAGTCCACGAGCCCGCTTGTCGACTACTATCGTGGCCAGGGTCTGCTCAAGTCGGTCAACGGTGACCAGGCTCGCGAGACCGTGTACGGGGATGTCAAAGAGGCTCTCGGTCTATGATCAAGATTAAGTCTGCAACGCAAATCGAGCAGATGAAGAAGGCAGGAGCGCTATCTAAGATGGCGCTCCGCCACGTTGGAGCCATGGTGCGCCCCGGCGTTTCCACCTTTGAGCTCGATCAGCTCGCGGAGCAGATTATCCGCATGCATGGCGGCACCCCGGCCTTTAAGGGTTACGGCGGGTTCCCGGGGACCATTTGCGCATCGATCAACGATGCCGTGGTCCACGGTATTCCCAACCCCGACATGATCCTGCGCGATGGCGATATCATCTCCATCGATACGGGAGCCGTTGTCGACGGTTGGGTCGGCGATAACGCATGGACGTTTTTCGTCGGCACCCCCACGCCCGAAGCCAAGGCTTTGTGTGAGGTCACGCGCGATTGCCTTAAGGCTGCCATCGAGCAGGCTGTTCCCGGTAACCATATCGGGGATGTCGGTTATGCCGTTCAGTCCCTCGCCGAGTCTCACGGTTACGGCGTGCTTCGTGATTATGTTGGCCATGGCATTGGCCGCGTGATGCACGAGGACCCCAACGTTCCTAACTATGGAAAGAAGGGGAGGGGCGTTCGCCTCCAAGCCGGCATGGTCATTGCCATCGAGCCGATGGTTACGATGGGTTCCAACCATGTGAGCACGGGCTCCGACGGTTGGATTGTTACGACCAACGACCACCTGCCCGCCGCGCACTACGAGAACACCGTCGCCATTACCAATGACGGTCCGGTGATTCTCACCACGGATGCCCAAGGTGCTTGGTGTTCCTTGCAAGGCGGTGAAATGTAAAAGTCGCCGCCCCCTGATGCCCAACCTCGCCTTTCAATTTCGAAGGCATGACCCCGAGGTCTATGCCTTCTCATTTCAAGGCGGTCTTGGGCATCAGGGAACGGCTTTGTTTTACATTTCAAATGTAACAAGTTCCACTTAGTTGTGGAGCCATTACGAAGTTATTACGATGCGTGCATACGTGTTGTAGAATACTCAATCGCTGTCGTTTTCTAGAGAAAGATGATTGCTTGTGAAGAAGGAAGACGCAATTGAGCTTGAGGGTACGGTAAAGGAACCGCTGCCCAATGCCATGTTTAAGGTCGAGCTCGAGAACGGTCATTCGGTTCTGTGCAACATTTCTGGCAAGATCCGAATGAATTACATCCGTATTCTCCCCGGTGACAGGGTTGTCGTGGAGCTTTCCCCGTACGACCTGACCCGCGGCCGCATCACCTATCGCTACAAATAGCGGCACGCATACACGCACTCCATTTCCGACTGCAGGCTTAGCTCAACCTACGGTCGGATTGTGTGTGAAGACCAGCCATAGTTTTAAACGCCTGCGGCTGGGCGAGTAGATAGTAGGGAAGTAGTTTGAGCGCTACCGAAAGGAAGAACGATGAAGGTACGTCCTTCGGTCAAGAAGATGTGCGATAAGTGCAAAATCATTAGGCGCCATGGCAAGGTCCTCGTCATTTGCGAGAACCCCCGTCATAAGCAGCGTCAGGGTTAAGAGAGGAGACTACGTTGGCCCGTATTAATGGTGTCGACCTCCCGCGTGAGAAGCGCGTTGAGATCGGTCTGACCTACATTTACGGCATCGGCCGCACCACTGCGACGAAGATTTGCGTCGAGTGCAACGTTAACGTGGATACGCGCGTTAAGGACCTCACCGAGGATGAGGTTAACGCCATCCGCGATTATATCGATAAGAACCAGATCATGGTTGAGGGCGACCTCCGCCGTGAGCGCAACCAGAACGTCAAGCGCCTTATGGACATCGGCTGCAACCGCGGCCTTCGTCACCGCAAGGGCCTCCCGGTCCGCGGCCAGCGCACCCACACTAACGCTCGTACCCGCAAGGGCCCGAAGCGTCAGATCGGTGCTAAGAAGAAGAAATAAGGAGCGCTAGATAGATGGCTACTGCTAAGAAGAACGTTCGCGCTGCCCGTCTGAAGCGCGCGGACCGTAAGAACATTTCCGTGGGCCAGGCTCACATTCGTTCTACGTTCAACAACACGATCGTTTCGATCACCGATCCCCAGGGCAACGTCATTTCCTGGAAGTCGGCTGGCCAGGTGGGCTTCAAGGGCTCCCGTAAGTCCACGCCGTTCGCTGCCCAGATGGCTGCCGAGGCTGCTGCCAAGCAGGCCATGGAGCACGGTATGAAGAAGGTTTCCGTCTTCGTCAAGGGCCCCGGCTCCGGTCGTGAGACCGCCATCCGCTCCCTCCAGGCTGCTGGCCTCGAGGTCTCGAGCATCCAGGACAAGACCCCCATTCCGCACAACGGCTGCCGCCCCAAGAAGCGTCGCCGCGTGTAACTGAAAGGATCGTATCAATATGGCAATCGACAGGACTCCTGTTCTTAAGCGCTGCCGTCAGCTCGGGATCGATCCCGCTGAGCTCGGTTACAGCAGCAAGAAGGAATCTATCCGTCAGCCCAAGCGCCGTCGCAAGGAATCTGAGTACGGCATGCAGCTGCGCGAGAAGCAGAAGGTCAAGTTCATCTATGGCGTTCTGGAGAAGCAGTTCCACGGCTACTTCAACAAGGCCCGTAAGATGAACGGCGTCACCGGTGAGAACCTCATGATCATCCTTGAGTCTCGTCTCGACAACGTCGTCTTCCGTCTTGGCTTCGCCCGCACCCGCAAAGAGGCTCGTCAGTCCGTCCGTCACGGTCACTTCACCGTGAACGGCAAGCGCGTGGACATCCCGTCCTACCGCGTCAAGGCCGGCGACGTCGTCGCTGTCGGCGAGAAGTTCCGTGACCTCCTCCCCATCAAGGAGGCCCTGATTTCCTCCGAGCGCTTTGAGGTCCCTGGCTGGCTCGAGGTCGATATCGAGAAGCTGTCTGGTAACGTGCTCGCTCTGCCGACGCGTGAGCAGATCAGCGGTGATATCAACGAGCAGCTCATCGTCGAGCTCTACTCTAAGTAGTCCATCCGGGCTGCTGAGGCTGGAGGTAATACATGTCAGAATTCATTAGGCCTCAGGTTCAGGTCGAAGAGATCAACGAGACGTCTGCTCGTGTCTCCGTCGAGCCGCTCGAGCGTGGTTACGGCGATACGCTGGGTAACTCCCTTCGTCGCGTTCTTCTGTCCTCGCTCGAGGGTGCCGCCGTCGAGGCTATTCAGATCGATGGTGCGCAGCACGAGTTCATGACCATCCCTAACATGGTCGAGGATGTCACCGACATCGTCCTGAATGTCAAGGGTCTTGTCTTCAGGGCTCTCGGCACGACCGACGAGGCGACCGCCACCATCTCGGTTGACGGCCCCTGCGAGGTCACCGGTGCGGACTTCTTTATTCCGTCCGAGTTTGAGCTGGTCAACCCCGAGCAGCACATTGCTACGCTCACCGAGGGTGGCCATCTCACCATGAGCATGCGCATCGGCTATGGCCGCGGCTATGTTTCTGGCGAGGCCAACAAGCGCGACAACGATCCCATCGGTGTGATTCACGTCGACTCGCTGTACTCGCCGGTTTCCCGTTGCGCCAAGCTCGTTGAGGCTTGCCGTGTCGGTCAGCACACCGACTACGACCGCCTTGTCCTCGAGATCGAGACCAACGGCTCCATCGCCCCGCGCGACGCCGTGGTCCAGGCTGCCAATATCATCAACCAGCATATGGCCGCCTTTATGAACCTTGCCGAGACCCCCGAGGTCGAGGAGGAGGCTTCGATCTTCGCTCCCGAGGTCACCAACGACAACGCCGAGCTGGACAAGCAGATCGAGGATCTTGACCTTTCCGTCCGTTCCTACAACTGCCTTAAGCGCGCCAGCATTCACTCGGTCCGTCAGCTCGTTGAGTTCTCGGAGAACGATCTGCTCAACATCCGTAACTTCGGTGTTAAGTCGATCGAGGAAGTGAAGGACAAGCTTGAGTCCATGGGCCTGAGCCTGAAGGCTTAATGCTTCGCATATTTGAGGAGAAACTAGACCATGCGTCACAACGTTAAGAAGGGCCTGAAGCTCGGCACCGATGCGAGCCACACCAAGGCCATGAAGAAGAGCCTTGCTAAGGCCCTCTTCGAGAACGACCGCATCAAGACCACCGAGACCCGCGCTAAGGCGCTGCGTTCGGTCGTCGATCCGATCATCACCTGGGCCAAGAAGGGCGACCTGCACTCTCGTCGTCTGGCTATCGCCAAGCTCGGTGATAAGCAGCTCGTTGCCGAGATCTTCGACAAGGCTGCTCAGGGTATGTGGCAGGACCGCAACGGCGGTTACACCCGCATCATGAAGCTTGGCAACCGCAAGGGCGACAACGCTCCCATCGTTATCATGGAGCTCGTCACCGAGCCTTGCACGCCTAAGGCCAAGAAGGCTGCTCCGGCCCCCAAGAAGGCCGCTGCTTCCAAGAAGGTCGAGGCTGCCGAGGAGGCTCCTGCTGAGGAGACCGCTGAGTAGACAATCCGTCTGCATAGGCTATATTCGAGGGGTACGTTCGCGTACCCCTCTTTTTTTTGTCGAAATGCCATTGCCTGTTTGTTGGGAGCGCCCATGACCGCGCCGTCTGATTTCAATTCGATTTCCGAGCTCGACGCCACGCTCGTTTTCCGCGTGGCCTACGATGGCTCGTCCTATAGCGGCTTTGCCGAGCAGCCTGGCCAGACGACGGTTGCGGGCGAGCTGCGCCGCGCTATCGAGACGCTCCTGCGCCGTCCGATCGACCTGACGTGCGCAGGGCGCACCGATGCCGGCGTGCATGCGGTGGCGCAGTACATTAGTGTGCCCGTAACGGACGCTGAGCTGGCTTTGACGCGCCGTAGGTGGCTGAGGGCCATGGATGCCCTGCTGCCCAAAGATATCGCCATAAACGAGGTCTACAGGGCCCGTAAAGGCTTTTCTGCACGTTTTGACGCGCGTTCCCGTACGTATACGTACCGTATTGCCGATCGAGATGCGCGCCCCGTGCTGTCCCGCGGTGCGGTGTGGTGGCATCGCTATCCCTTGGACGTCGAGGCCATGTCTGCGGCCTGTCCCGCGCTTTTGGGTGAGCAGGACTTTAAGAGCTTTTGCAAGATTGCCTCGGCCGTTGGCAAGCCCACGCATCGCTGCGTGATGCGTGCCGAGTTTGGCCATGAGGTTGCGTTTGGCGAGGACATCCTGACGTTTACCATCGAGGGCAATGCGTTTCTGCATTCGATGGTCCGCACGATCGTGGGCACGCTTGTCGAGATTGGCATGCATCGCCGTGAACCCGGGTGGATGCGCGAGGTCATCGATGCTTGTGACCGTACCGCTGCGGGCCCCACGGCGCCCGCCTGCGGCCTTACGTTTATGGGCGTGGATTACGATTCCGCCGAGATCGTCGTGCTCGACTAGGGGAGGGCTCGACGCGTCGTGCGTCGACACCCGTCATCTGTGGGCTGCGCGTGTTCAACATCTGTTCTTGGCGTGCAATACAACCGGTGTCTCATTGCTTTTATTGCTGGGGTGTACCATGAACCACGGTTTGATTCATTGCTGTCGAGAGGATGGATAACTTGGTTCGACGTGGCTCGCATCCGCGACTTTCGGTGATCCTTGTGGTAGAAGGTTCGCCCAGCTATGCGATGCGTGCGCTCGAGAGCATCCAGAACCAAGACCTCTACGATTTGCAGATTGTCGTTGTCTGCCGCGATGTTGCGCCCGGTGTGCGCCATTCGCTTCAAGTTGCTGCCGACAGAGACATCCATATTGATTTGATTGACGTCGAGGACGCGAAGCGCGGTGCTTGTCTTCGTGCCGGTTTTGCTGCCTCGCGCGGCTCTCAAATCATCGCTATGAACGCCGATGAGTGGTTTGCTCCGCAGTCCCTTCCCAAGATGGTCGATATCGCGTGCGATACTGCGGCAGACATAGTGTTTCCCACGGTGTCGCTCGACCGCTATGATGCACATCGAGAGCGCCATTCGCGCGTCTTGGATGCTACTCATATTTCCATTGATAGCAAATCTTCGATGGTGACCGGGCTGCCCCAGTTGATTTTAGGCGGCTTGGTTGCTCAAGTCTCTGGCGTGATGTATAGCCGTCCGCTGTTTGAGGCATGCCTGTTGTGCGACAAGGTGTTTCGCACAGTTGGGTTTATGGCATGCGCGCTTTCGCAGGCACGATGCGTGTCCGGCTGCGGCGATGCTTGTTTCCACGCGGCGGCACTTAAGCTTACAGATGCCTTTGATCCCACCATGTATGCCAAGGTATCCGATGACACCCGAGCGCTCGACGAGCTTGCGGACTCACTCTCGGAAGCAGATAGCGGTGGTCGGCTCAAGCTGGCAAGCCAAAAGTTCTACTTTGCCGGACTGGTCGCCTGCATCGAGAATTTGTGTCTGAGCCCGCATGGGGTGTCGTCAATCGAGCGTTCCGCCCGCATGCGTGATATGCTCGAGGCGCCTCGAACCCGTCAGATGGTCGCCGCGCTCAAGGATAACCATCGGGGGCTCGGTCTGTTGTTTGGGCCGATCGCCAGCGCCAAGCCCGCGCGCTGCGTGATGTGTACGCATCTGGCAGCTTTTCTTAACCGGACGGGCGCAAAAACCGCCTAAACGGCTCATCTCGAAACAAATTTGCATAGAATTGTTTCGAAATCCGTTCTTATACACAAAAGCCTTCAAATAGCGTTAAACTATTCAATCACTGATTGATTGTCTCCGCCATCTTTTGGAGAGAGGGTTTATATGGCTAAAAAACGCAATGGGCGCCAGGATGCCATTAGAGATATTGTGCGCAATAAGGACGTCCGCACGCAGCGCGTGCTGGTCGATGAGCTCCGCGCTATGGGCTTTGATTGCACGCAGGCGACTGTCTCTCGCGATATTGCCGATATGGGGCTGCGTAAGCTCCCTGAGGGCATCTATGTTCTGGCAGAGGACCTGCACCTGCAGCGTATGGTTTCCGAGCTCGTAACGGGCGTTCTGCGCACCGATAATCTGGTTATGATCAAGGCTCAGCCTGGCACGGCTTCCGGCATCGCCGCCGCCGTTGATGCGGCAGAGCTGCCCGATGTGCTTGGCTCGCTTGCCGGCAACGATACGATTTTGGTTATTGCCCAGACGGCCGAGGACGGCGAGCGTCTTGAGGCGCTGATCAATAAGCTGAGCAATTCTCGCAAGTAGGCGTGCGGGTCGTGCGCTCGGCACTGTGTGCGTGACATAGTGGCTTGTAAGGGGGTATCGACGTTGGTCGGTACCCCCTTTTTGTTTGCCGGTATAAAGACCGCCCATCAGGTCGCTTTAAACTAAAAAGGCCCCCGAGCAGTTTAATAAGCTGCTCGGGGGCCTTGTTGCTTATGGCCGGATGATTTCTAGCCGACCGTATCGTCAGGCGTGGGCGAGGGGTCGGGAGTGGGTGTAGGCGTAGGCGTAGGCGTAGGCGTGCCGCCATCGCCGCCGGTCGAACCACCAGTGGAGCCGCCCGTCGAGCCACCGGTCGTACCGGTGCCGCCGGTGGTGTCGCCGCCCGTGGTCTCGGTGGTCGTGGTCGTCGTGGTAGTCGTTGTGGTGGTTTCCTCTTCGTCCTCGTTCTCGTCTTTGTCGTCGTTCTCCGTCTTCTTGGAGTTGTTGGTGCCGTAGAACTTCCAGACGCTGTTGTTCTTGTAGGTGGGCGCCGTTCCGGTCGCAAACTCCTCGCGCTCGGTACCGGTCAGAACGGTGTTCATAAACCGCTTAAAGACAGGCAGGTTGGTGCTGTCGCCCAGCAGGTCTGTGCCGTATTTTTGGATGGGGATCTCGCCCGCGGAATAGCCGGTCCACAGGGCGCACGCCAGCTGCGGGGTATAGCCGCAGAACCACAGGTTGGTGGTGTTGTCGGTGGTGCCCGTCTTGCCGGCATAGGGCTGGTTGACGCTCAGGGCGCCAGCAGCACCCGTACCGCCGCCCTGCATGACGCCGGACAGAACATCGGTGACCGCGGCGGCCTCGCCCTCGGTAAGCACCTGTGAGGGATTGTCGGTGTGCTGGTACAGCACCGAACCGGTACGAGAGTCAATCTCAGTGATGGCGATCGGCTGGCGATAGTAGCCGCCGTTGGCAAACGTCGCGTAGGCGGCGGCCATCTCGAGCGGCGAGATCGAGCCGGTGCCGAGCGTCATGACGGGAACGTCCTCGATGTTGTCCTTGGCGGGGTCGATGCCGAGCTTTTTGACGAGCGAGATGATCTTGCTGTTGCCGACGGCTTCCGCCACCTGGATGTAGCCGGTGTTGGAGGAGTATGCCGTCGCCTGCTTAAGCGTGATGTTGCCATAGCTATGGTTGGCGTAGTTTTGGACCTCGGTCGTGGTGCCCTTGGCCTTGAGCGGCGAGTTGCAGTTGAGGGTGACGTTGGGGTTCATGCCGTTTTGGATGGCAGTTGCCAGTGTAAAGGCCTTGAAGGTGGAGCCGACGGGACGCTTGGCCGTGGCATGGTTTACGTGGTTCTCGTCGGCGTTGTAGTCGTAGCCGCCCACCATGCACTTGATGTAGCCGGTCTTGGGGTCGACGACGACCATGCCCATGTCCAGGCCGTCGAGTGAGAGTGTGTCGAGCTGCTCGCGGACGGCATTCTCTGCCACCTGCTGCATCGTGGGGTCGATGGTGGTCTTGACGGTCAGGCCGCCCTTAAAAAGCACGTCGGTCGAGAACTCCTGCTCCAGCAGCTGCTTAACATAGGCGACAAAGTAGGGCTGCGAGTATACGTCGACGCCGCTGCCCGAAATCTCGGTCACGTTGAGGGCGATGGGCTCGGCCTGTGCGGCATCGTGCTCCTCCTGCGTGATGTGGCCCAGGCGCAACATGTTGTCAAGGACCTTGTTGCGACGGGACAGCGCCAGGTCGGGGTTGACCGTGGGGTCGTACTGCGAGGGCGAGTTGGGAAGGCCGATGAGCAGCGCGGCCTCGCTCAGGGTGAGGTCGGCGGCGCTCTTGGACAGATAGGTTTCGGCTGCGGCCTCGATGCCGTAGGCGCCGTGGCCGTAATAGATGGTGTTGAGGTACATCATGAGGATCTCGTCTTTGGAGTACATATCCTCCATCTTTACGGCGATGTAGGCCTCGCGCACCTTACGCTCGATGGTCGAGTCGAACTGCTCCTCCTGCAGGATGGTGTTGCGCACCAGCTGCTGGGTGATAGTCGAGGCACCTTCGTGCCCGCCGCCGAGGGTTGCCACCGCAGCACGCGCGATACCCCACAGGTCGATACCGCCGTGCTCGTAGAAGCGCTCGTCCTCGACGTCAACGGTGCCCTGCAGCACGTAGGGGGAGACCTCGTCCTTGGTGATGGACTTGCGGTTTTGCGTGTAGAAGCTCGCGATCTTGTTGCCGTTGCAGTCGACGATCTCGGTGGGCTCGCTCACCAGATACGCGTTGGCGTCGGTGTAGTCGGGCAGATCGGACAGCCAGCGGTTGACGTTGCCGACCATGCCGATGCCAAACGCGACGCCCGCGATAAGCAAAAAGCCCAAAAATGAGAGCAGGATTATGGGCAGAGCATGCGTCTTTGAACGGCTGCGTCCCTGTCGTTGGCGAGGACCCATATATTGACCTCCAGGTATGTCGTGCCGGGCGGCGGATGTGCCGTCGAGGCAGGATGGACATAAGTTATTACACGATAAACCAAACGGGGCGCGCGAGGCCTCGTGTATGCTGGAAGACGGCATTTTTCAGAGTGAATGCATACCTTGGTAAGGAGTTTGCCGATGGCGATTCGGGCGATGGGGCCGAGCGGACAATACGAGACTGGATTGGATGCTGCCGGTGCGGCGCTGCCCGAGCTGCTGGCGCCGGCGGGCGGGCTCGACCAGATGCTTGCGGCCATCGCCGCGGGTGCCGATGCCATCTATGCGGGGTTGGGCGGCTTTAACGCCCGCGTGAGCGCGCATGGCTTTACGGATGACGAGTTTGCGCGCGGCTGCGCCGTGGCGCATGCCCATGGCGTGCGTGTGTACGTGACGCTCAACGTGTTCGTGTTTGACGATGAGTTATCCGACGCGGTGGCGTTGGGAGCTCATGCACTGGAGCTGGGCGCCGATGCTCTGATTGTCGCCGATGCCGGGCTGGCTTGTGTACTGCGCACGGTGATTCCCGGGGTCGAGATTCACCTGTCCACGCAGGCGGGCGTTCATAGCGAAGGCGCCGTGCGGCTTGCCGCCGATGAGCTGGGAGTCGAGCGCGTGACGACGGCACGCGAGCTGACGGTCGACGAGATTGCGGCGCTATGTGCCACGGGCGTGCCCATCGAGGTATTCTGCCACGGTGCGATTTGCATCGGCTATTCGGGGGCGTGCGAGTTCTCGGCCCTGCGGCGTGGGCGCTCGGCGATGCGCGGCGACTGCACGCAGCCGTGCCGCCTGGCGTACGACCTGGTGGACGAGGCTGGACAGAGCGTTGTCGCCGTCGAGGGAGATCGCCTGCTGTGCCCGCGCGACTATCTGGGTATTGCGCATCTGCCCGAGCTTGTAGATGTCGGCGTGGCGTCGCTCAAGATCGAGGGGCGCATGAAGAACCCCGATTACGTATTCAACGTGGTGCGGGTGTGGCGCCGGGCACTCGATATGCTGTGCGACGGCGCGTGGGATCTCGGTACCGTGGAAGAGCTTGAGCGCGAGCTGGGAAGGTCGTTTAACCGTGGGTTTACCGATGCGTACCTGCGAGGGCGTTCGGGTGCCGAGCTGATGAGCTTTGAGCGTGCGATTAACCAGGGCGTGCGCGTGGGGCGCTTGGTCGCTGTGGGCCACGAAGAGGTGACCGTTGAGCTCGACGCCGCCGTGGCGGCGGGTGACATGCTCGAGATCCGGTTTTATCCGGGTGTCGACGCGCGTCCCGATGTGCCCAAGCGCTGGCCGCAGGTGCCCTGCCCGGTGGATGCCGCAGCGGGGAAGCGCGTCGTCGTGCATTGCAAGCGTAAGGTGGACACGGGCTGCGAGGTGTACCTGATTCGCAGTGCCGGCGTGTTGGATCAGACGGCGGCAGTGTTGGAGCGCATGCGGGCCGAGGCGGATGCGATTGCGCCCGTTGCGCGTGCCGTTGAGGTGCTGCCCTTTGAGGGCGTTGCGGTGGATGGCGGTGCGTCGACGGAGTTGGTGGAGTGCGCGGTTCCCACTCGCATGGTTTTTGCTTGGCAGCTGATGGATGCCGACCCGCGCGGAGAACTCGATTTGTCCGACGCCGTTGTGGTGCTTGACGAGGTGTGCCGCACGGGTGACGCTGACTGGACCCGCTCACTGATGCAGCGTGCCGGGCGCATCGTCTGCCGCAACCTGGGGCAGGTGGCGATCGCTCGCGAGCTGGGCGTGACGTTTGACGTGGCGGCGCCGGTGTTCTGCGCGAATCGGGCCACGCTTACCTGGCTGCGCGGATTCGGTGCGGGGCGGGTGTACTTGCCGGCCGAGTTGCTCGGCAATGATGCGGAGCGTATTGCCGAACTGGCTGCTGAACCCGGCGTCTTGGGTCCGGTCGACGCCGACCGTCCCGAGCTTATGGTGTGCGAGCACTGCCTGCTGACCGCCGAGGGCGTCTGCGCCACCGATGCGACGGGACAGGTCCGTTGCCGCGACTGCTTGCGTCGTCGGCAGGCACGCTATCTGGTCGAGCGTGACGGTACACGTCTGCCAGTTGCCATTGACGCATGCGGCAGGACGAGGATTTTCCTGTCGTAGGTGCCGCGTCGCGTCAGTTTGTTATCATAAGAGAGTTTATGGACTTCCAGCACCGCCGTTTTCGGCGAGGGTGCTATAGCAAAAGGAGGATACCCAATGCTGTCTGTTGACGAGCAAATGCGTATCATCACCTCGGGCGCCGCGCAGATCGTTCCCGAGGCCGACCTTCGCAAGAAGCTTGAGAAGGGCGAGCCCCTCAACATCAAGCTCGGCGTCGACCCCACCAGCCCCGACCTGCACCTGGGCCACGCCGTGCCGCTGCGTAAGATGCGTCAGTTCCAGGACCTGGGCCACAACGTCACCCTCATCATCGGCAACGGTACCGCGTTGATTGGCGACCCTTCGGGCAAGAATTCCACCCGTCCGCAGCTTTCGCAGGAGCAGATCGAGGCCAATGCCGAGACCTACGTGAGCCAGGCCATGAAGATCCTGGATCCCGAGAAGACCACCATCGTGCACAACGGTGACTGGATCCTTTCGATGGATCTGGCCGGTCTGCTGCAGGTGTGCTCCAAGTTCACCGTCGCCCGCATCCTCGAGCGCGACGACTTTACCAAGCGCTACCAGTCTCAGACGCCGATCGCCCTGCATGAGTTCCTGTATCCCGTGATGCAGGCTTTCGACTCCGTGCAGATCAAGGCCGACGTCGAGATGGGCGGCACCGATCAGCTCTTCAACCTGCTCGCCGGCCGTGAGCTCATGGAGAAGATGGGCATGGAGCCGCAGATCGCGCTCACCATGCCGCTGCTCGAGGGTACCGACGGCGTGCGCAAGATGTCCAAGTCATACGGCAACTACATCGGCCTGACCGACGCGCCCAAGGACATGTTCGGCAAGACCATGTCCATCCCCGACGAGATGATCGGCAAGTACTATCGTCTGGCCAGCTCGCTCACCCCGGCCGAGGTCGACAAGATCGACGCCGCCCTGGCCGACGGCTCTGCCGATCCCTATGAGCTCAAGCGCGCTCTGGGTCGCGACCTGTGCGACACCTACCACGGCGCCGGTGCCGGCGACGAGGCTCAGGCTGAGTTCGACCGCGTGTTCAAGGAGGGCCAGCTCGCCGACTTCCCCGAGAAGCACGTTGAGCTGACTGTTAACGACGAGGGCCAAATCTACCTCGCCGGCCTGCTCAAGGACTTGGGTCTTTCGGCGAGCGCCGGCCAGGCTCGTCGCGATATCGACGGCGGCGGCGTCAAAATCAACGGCAAGGCCGTGGCTCCCAAGAGCTATAACATCGATCCCAGCGCCCTCAAGCTGGGCGACACCCTTTCTGTGGGTAAGCGCAAGGGCTTCAAATTGGTCTAGCAAGTAGGTCAACTTAACATGTGCAATAGGGCCGCAGCCGGGAATCCCGACTCCGGCCTTTTTTGGCACTTGGGAACGTTCCTTTTGTGCCGGCACTTTGGGACACTCCTTGTCATTGGTGCAAAGTAACCTGCCCCCATTGCGCCAAGCGGCGTGTGCCGTTAAGCGGAGGGGCGTATTGTTGGCCCATCGTTTGGGCATACAATGGCTATTAGCTTGCTGCGGTGAAGGCCTGTCCGCTCCGCAGCTGTTTTCTACGGTTAAAGGAGTATGTATGTCCGTTGAGGTCATGAGGTCTGTGATCGATGCTGCCGAGGGGCGCGTGCCCGTCGACACGCTGTTTACCAATGCGCAGATTGTCGACGTGTATGGCCAGCGTGTGGCGCCCGGTAGCGTTGCCGTCAAGGACGGTGTGATCGTCGGCGTGCTCTACAACGGTCGCGACGATGCCTCCGGTACCTACGAGGCTGCCGAGGTTATTGACTGCCAGGGTCGCTATCTCGCTCCCGGTTTTATTGACGGGCATCTGCATATCGAGTCTTCGAACATCCGTCCCGCCGAGTATGCTCGCATGGCCGCGACGCGCGGTACTACCACCGCCATTGCCGACAGCCACGAGATTGCTAATGTTGCCGGTCTCGACGGCTTGCGCTTTATGATTGAGGACGGCCGCCGCGCACCCATCTCCATCAAATACATGATGCCTTCGTGCGTGCCCGCGCTGCCCGACGAGCAGGCCGGTGCCGTTATTTCGGCTGCCGATATGCAGGCGTTTTTTGCCGAGCATCCGGGCGATGTCTTTGGTCTGGGCGAAATGATGAACCTGCCGGGCGTCTTTATGGCCGACCCCGAGACCTGTGCTCGCATCGATGCTGCCAACCAGACGCCGTCCAAGCAGGTTGACGGCCACGCGCCGCTCGTTGCCGGTAAGGACCTCAACGCCTATGCCGCAGCAGGTATTATCGCCGACCACGAGTCGACGATTCCCGAGGAGGCGCTCGACAAGCTGTCTCGCGGCATGTACGTGATGCTGCGCGAAGGCACATGCAGCCATGACCTGGCCAACCTGTCTCCAATGCTGCTGGAGAATCCTGCCCGTGCCCGTCGCTGCTGCTTTGCGACCGACGACTGCGCTCCCTCCGATGCTCTTTCGACCGGCATGATCGACAATGCCTGCCGCGTGGCTATTGAGGCCGGTGTCGACCCCGTGGTCGCCATCTCTATGGCGTCCCTTTCCACGGCTGAGGCATTTGGCCTGGACCACGGCTGCCGCGACCCGCACGAGCTCCGCGGCGCAATCGCCCCGGGCAAGCGCGCCGACCTGCTGTTGCTTGATGACCTGACGTTTGCCAAGGCTCCGCATCGTGTTTATGCCGCCGGTGCCCTGGTGGCGCAGGATGGCACCTTTGTGGGCGAGGTCGCACCCGAGACTGCCGAGGTTGCGGCCCTTGCCGATGAGCTGCGCGCCTCCGTTAAGCTGCCGAAGCTTTCGCTCGACGTATTCGATTATGCCTTTAAGCCGGGCGAGGCGGTTATCGATGTTATCCCGGGTATGGCTATCACGGGTATGGCCCGCCCCGAGAGCGCCAAGGACTTGCGCCGCATTATGCTGATCGAGCGCCATGGCCGCGGCGTGTCGCTGCAGACCGAGGGTGCCGATGGCGACGGTCCCGCCGGCATGGGGCTCGTCGGCAAGCATATCGGTCGCGGCTGGGTGCGCGGTTTCACCATCACGGGTGGCGCCATTGCCTCCACGATCGGCCACGACTCACACAACGTGTGCGTGGTGGGCGACAATGCGGCGGATATGATGGCTGCCGTTGAAGCCGTGGGCCAGGGCGGCCACGTGCTGGTGCGCAACGGCGAGGTCGTGGCGCGCATTCCGCTGGCGCTCGGTGGCCTTATGAGCGAGGGCACGGCCGAGGACGTTGCCGCGCAGCACGACGACTTTATGGTCAAGGCGCGCGCCATGGGTATTGAGCCGCCGCTCGACCCCATCATGGGCATCATCTTCCTGCCCCTGCCGGTGATCCCGACGCTCCGCATCCGCCCCGAGGGCATGTTCGACGTCACGACCTTCACCTACGCCGACTAGTCATCGGGGACGTTCTTAAACGTCTAGCCGTCGGTGACACTCTTTGGCGGGCTGCCTGACGCCGCGACCGTAGGACCTCTGGCATGTGTGAACTATTTGCCAGGTCCTTGTAACGTTTACGCCCGCGGAGTCTTATTTGAGCTCCCTTTGGGTACGTTGGAATCGGATACACGTTCGATTCCAACAAGCCCGAAGGGAGCTTTTCTATGTTTAAACTGATTGCATCCGATATGGATGGCACACTGCTTGACGAAAACGGCCAGGTGCCTCCCGAGACCTACGAACTGATTCTGGCGCTACACGAGCATGGTGTGCATTTCGCTGCATCGTCAGGTCGTCGCTACGATCGCCTGTGCGAGTTCTTTGCGCCCGTTCGCGACAAGATGGACTTTGTCGCCGCTAACGGCGCCCAGGTCTACGCCGACGGTAAGATGGTAGACCGTGAGGTGTATTCCCACCTGGCGATTCGAAGGCTCGCCCAAGCCGTCAGGACGTTTCCCAATCTGCATCTTGCGCTCTTTGACCGAACCAAGTCCTTCCTGCTCGATGACGAGTGCAAGTTCGTGCGTGAGGTCGATAAGGACCTTCCCAATGCCGAGCGCATTTGGGAGCTGCCCGATCCCAGCGTAAATATCATCAAAGCGAGTATCTTTTGCGACGACAGTGCGGTTATGGACAGTGCGTACGTGCTACAGCGCGAACTTGGTCAGCTCTTTACTTTTGCGCCTTCGGGCAATGCGTGGATCGATGCCATGCAGCCTGGTGTGTCGAAGGCCTCGGGTATCGCGCAGCTCGCGGAGCATTACGGCATTGGACGCGACGAGGTCATGGCGTTTGGCGACTCGATGAACGACTACGAGATCATTCGCTTTGTCGGCACGGGCTGCGCGATGGAAAACGCGCGCCCCGCGCTCAAGGCGGTGGCCGATCGCGTCGTAGGCTGCAACCGCGACCACGCCGTTCAGCATGAGCTCCGTCGCGTGCTGGAGAGTCTCTCCTAATCCGGCAGATGGGGACGTTCCTTTTAATATGAGCAGGACATTGTCAAGAGGCAAAATCGGGCCT
>CATXWM010000002.1 GCA_958403205.1 uncultured Collinsella sp.
CGGGATTGGTCAATCTCGGCCGACTATATTTGGCTAAAATAATCCGACGCTAACATCGCGTCTGCTAATATCTCCATAGCGGTCCCTGTCCTTTCCCAGAACCTGTGTTATGTAGCAATTCCAGATTCTAGGACAGGGGCCGCTTGCGTTTGGCGGTCAGCCGTCGGCGCGCTTACACCAACATTTCCGACGCGATCGAAGAAGAGTGGGCTCCTTGACGTAGGTCGCGTCGAGCCAGACGTAGGGCACTGGCGAGCCCTCGAGCGGCCTTCCGTACAGATCCTCGATGCCTGGTCCAGGCTCGAGGCGATGGCGCTCACCTGGTCCTTCGAGAGCCTGGAGACGCCTATCTTCTCGGCTACCCTCTGCACCTTGCGGGTGCTCGTGCCGATGGCGTACATCTCGGCGACGGCGGCAACGAGGGCGCGGTCCACGCGCCGGTGGCGCTCGATCACGTCGTCCGGGAAGAAGCTGCCGGAGCGGAGCTTCGGGATGCGCAGCGTCAGCGTGCCGGCGCAGGTGCGAGCGACCTCTCGCGGTAGCCGTTTCGGCTGTTCGCCCCGCCACCGCTCAGCTGGTCGGCCTCGGCGTCCATCGCGGCGTTCACGACCTGTTTGGCGAGTCTGGGGAGCAGCTCCCGCATGTCGATGGCGCCGTCGCTGAAACGGGGCATGGCGAGTATGTCCGGCGCCGGGTCTGACAAGATTTACATAGCGATCTTCGTCCTTTCCCGGAACCTGTTGTTGTGGTGATTTCTGGTTCCGGGACGAAGGCCGTTTTTCGTTAAACGGGCACTAAGGGGTCACCCTTGCACCAACATTTTCGGCGCGATCCATGAGATTGAATTCCGCCATTCTTTTTGGATGCCAATGTGCTTGCTAGTATACTGATACCAGTATTTTTAATTGCGTTCTATTAGTTTCTCGATTATAAGGATTTTTATGACAAGTTCCATAAGATGTAAGCCTTTATTTGTTTTGTTTGCCGTTTTTTTCGCATTCTATTCAGTCTATTGGTATCTAAATAATCCGAGATTACTTGTACTGCTTACAATTACCATCTCGTTGATTCTAATTCTTGGCCTTTGCGCTGCATATGCTAAGGTGTACCATCGTCTTAAAAGTGAATGGGTATTCTTGGCGCTGCTTATAGCATTTCTAATTATTTTTATCTTTATCTTTCCTCCGTTTACGGTTCCGGATGAAGGCCATCATTTTTTTTCAACTTATTGGATGGTTGATAGTCTTCCATTCAATGCGCATGTGACAAATGATGGTGGTTTTCTAGTACGGGATATCGATCTTTCCCTTTATAAGGGTCGCCAGAGTAACGCCATTGACTCCTCTTCATTTGATTCGATTATTCAGAATTATGCTCTGTTTGAGAATGGGAAGTGGACTCCATTCAATGAGTTCTCATTTAGCGTCAGTAGTGAGAACGTTTCTGCGAAAATAGGATCTATCGTTGGGCTGCAAATCGGTCTGTTTTTCGGACTTGGTGCCTATCCTGTGTTCTATATGGGGCGCATTGGTTCGGCTCTGGTTTTTTGCTTTTGTGCGTTCCAGGCATACAGGATTGCACCTAAGGGCAAATCGGTTATTGTTTTTGTTTCGCTTCTGCCTATGACGCTTCACTTGGCTGCTTCATACTCTTATGATTCAGGAATTATTGCGTACTCGCTTTTAGTATTCGCTTGTCTAATGCGCGGTTTTTTTGGAGAGCAGAAATCAATAGGTTGTAAAGAAATCGTCATTTATTTAATTATTTCGGCGTTTTTGGCTCCGTGTAAGGTTGTTTATTCTGGGATGATATTACTTGGTTTGCTTGTGCCCCTTTCGCAGTTCCAAGATGTGAAAGTCGGACGTATCGGTAAGTGCATACTGATCTTTGCTGTTATAGCCTCCGTTCTAGTGCTGCGCATAGCATCAATGAGTACATTGGTGTCTCAGTCTTCAGATGCCTCTCGTGGCCAAGAGATCGGGCGGTTTTATACGCTCGGTGACATCATCATGCATCCAAAGAATAGCTTCGAGGTCTTTTTTAGGACATTAGATTCCCTAGGAGATTTCTATTGGGGATCCACCTTAGGTTATTCGCTTGGATGGCTCCAGAAAAACTTGCAGTTTCCAGCCTTTTTTATGATTCCTTATTTGTTGTTTGGGTTTATTTGTTGTTTGGATTCCGAAGATGAGCCCTCTTTTCTCAGCCCCATTTGTTCCATTCTGTTTATTATCGCTTTTGCTTTGGCTGCCCTTGGTTCCATTGTATCTATGTGGTTGGGCTGGACGTTCAATTACGAGAATGTAATACAGGGTGTTCAAGGACGATATTTTCTTCCTGTTCTACCAGCTTTGTTGTTTGGGTCGAGAACGCGCTTGTTTAAATTCAACTCATCTTCGCTTTCTGTCGTCTCTTTTGGCATGTGCGTGATGAATTGTTTATATCTTATTCGTTTTATTAGTATTGCATCCTGTGTGTAGGCCTTTGCGTAATGCTCTCGGGTTTTTTCTGCTATCTAACAGTTTAGATAACAGGCGATGATTCGGACGCCGCAGGGTCCCCGAAAGCTATGCTTTTCCAAGCCAAGCAGAGACTTTGACCGAGCGCTGGGTTGGCATGCGAGAGGCCAACATGAGGCCGTGCCGCGGGGCGGACCGCAGGTAGCAAAACGGCACCGGAGCCCATGTCGGGCCCGGTGCCCAAGCGCGATATCGACGGCGCAGTTTCGCGATATTCAACAGCGCCCAAATGAGTAAATACTCATTATCTATAAATGATAATAACGATTCGCGGGTTCCCCGACGGTGAAGTTTGGATTCATATAAGGATCGCCTTTGACGTAATACTTAGCCCATCGATAATTCATGTACGCGACCTCTTTGTGGAAGCGAATCTGCTTCTCCGCATTGTTTTCAACGCCTCTAGAAATCGACTCGTAGTGATAGAGCTCGACTTCGGGTGTGTATACAATTAGGTCGTTGATCTCGCGTAGCTTTAAGCAAAAGTCAACGTCATTAAATGCAACTTGAAGCTCTTCCGTGAAACCTCCGACTTTCTCATATTCATCACGCTTGGTCATTATGCAAGCTGCGGTGACGGCGCTGAAGTCTTGTTGTGCATCGTTGAGTGCAAAGTAGCCCCAGTTATCCCTTGGCATGCTTTGGCAAAGATGTCCTGCCACGCCACCAGTGACGCATAAGCCCGCGTGCTGGATGGTGTTGTCGGGATAGTAGAGTTTTGCACCAACTGCGCCAACATCCTCACGTGCGCAGATGCCAAGCATAGTCTCAATCCAATTGGGCGTAATTACCTCAGTATCGTTATTCAACAGCAAGAGATAGTCGCCCTTGGCGTGAGCAACGCCAAAGTTCATGAGCTTGGAGAAATTGAATTCGTGCTTCCAAGTTACAAGACGAACGATGTCAGGATATTTTGCTTGCAACTTATCGTAATAATCGAACGTCTCCTTTTCTGTGCTGTTGTTTTCGATTATGACAAGCTCGAAATTGTCGTACGTTGATTTCTCAACAATTGACTTAATGCAGTTGTCCAGAATGTTGGCGTGGTCTTTAGTTGGAATGATAATTGACACGAGTGGATGGGAATCTGGCACAGCGTAGGTTACTTTATATGTAAAGGGACGACGCGCTTGTTCGACCTTCGCATTGAGCCCAAGCCTGTCCAAATGACTCTGGACCGCTTTGATACCTGCGATAGTGGCATACGGCTTGCTATCGGCATTTGCTGCGGTGGAGGTTTCGCTTAGGCGCCAGTGATATAGAACCTTTGCAACATGATGAACTTTCCTTGCCTTTTCCACGGTGTGGAGAGTCAGATTATGATCCTGTGCTCCATCGAACTCTTTCGTGTTCGGTTCTAGAGTGTCAAGCAGAGACTTACGGATGGTAAGCATATGGCAGATATAGTTATTGTTTCTGAGCAGATCGATATTGAAATCCGGCTTAAAGAACGGCTGCGCTAGCATTCCATCGGGCATGAGTTTATCTTCATCACAATAAAGAAGATCGACGTCATCATTGTTTTCAATTGCCTCGGCATATGAGAACAACAAGTCCGGTTCAAGAATATCGTCATGGTCAAAGAAGCTAACGAAATCACCCGAAGCGATGGCAACGCCGGCGTTTGTGTTTTCGGAAATGCCCTTATTCTCGGTAAGGTTAATTGATTTAATTCTGTTGTCGTGGGCCGTCTCCTGCTCAACGCGAGCCTTTAGTTCCTGATTGTCAGGACTTGCATTAACTAGGATGAGCTCCCAGTTTGCATAAGACTGGTTTTTTACGGATTCGGCCATATCGTTAAAGAACGAAATGGGTGTGTTGTATAGAGGGACAATAATGCTGAACTTCGGAGCGCTGTTGAAGACGATTTTTCTCTGCTTCTCCAGAGCGCCGATAGTTGCCTTATGATCCGTGAACCATTCGGGGTATTCAGGGTCAAACTGCGCATGGGTAAAGAGAAAGTTGGTCTCCTCAAGAAGCAAGCCTAGCTTATCGGGTGTTAAGCAGTCGAATGCACTGAATGATGGGTGATTTTGATCGTCAATAATAAAGTAGTAACGATCGAACGCCTTTGGCATTCGAATTGAGAGCTGCGTTTCAAGCTGCTTTTTCTTAGACGTAAATCCAACGCTTGTTACATTCGAGCCGAAATTGACGATGCTCAAATTAACTTCATTAAGGGTTCGATCGAAACAACGAAGTTTGATTTGCGAGTCGCTACGATAAGGAGTTCTCACCGTGCACCTAAGGATATAGTCGCTTGAATCTTCGATGCACTGCCAGAAATCAATCGTTGCCATGTCAAACTCTGAAACGTCATCGTAGTTTCGGAGTTTGCTGCACATGTCAGGTTTAATTTTGTAGTTAACGCGCGACTCCCATTTGATGTTCTTGCAATTGAGCGAAAGGGAGTCGCTGCTCAGGGTGCGACCGTCTTGGCCGATTTCGCTAAACTCAATTTTGATGGTGCGAGCATCGGGATCGGGGACTACAAGGACGTATGAGTTCGAGTCACAACTATTGTCCCGGAATTTTAGGAGGGATAAAGGTGAGCGGCGGTTATCGTCTGTAGCCGCCTGGGCTGTTACGCTGGAGCCTTTATGGATGCCTTCAATCTTAAGCTGCTGGTAGATTTTCCAGTTTCCTCTGCATACTCCGGTTGTTTCGACTCGCATTGTTTGCCTTTCGTTTGTTGGACACTGCTCATTGTACTTTTTCATTTGTTGCCTCGCTAGAAATGCAGAAAGAGTTGCGTGTTTCTGCTGTCCGATTTAAATAAGAAGACGGGGAGGTTGCTGCCGGTGCGTATAATTTAATTAACTATGCATCTGTAATCAGCGGCTTTTGCTCAACGATTGTCAATCGAGAGGATTTTTATGAAAGGCATCATCCTCGCCGGCGGGTCCGGCACCCGCCTATACCCGCTCACGCTCGTGACCTCCAAGCAGCTGCTGCCGGTCTACGACAAGCCCATGATCTACTACCCGCTGTCCACCCTCATGCTGGCGGGCATCCGGGACATCCTGGTCATCTCCACGCCGACCGACCTGCCCAACTTCGAGCGCCTGCTCGGTGACGGCTCGCGCTACGGCGTGAACCTCTCCTACGCCGAGCAGCCGAGCCCCGACGGCCTCGCACAGGCCTTCACCATCGGCGAGGAGTTCATCGCCGGCGAGCCGTGCGCGCTCGTGCTGGGCGACAACATCTTCTACGGCAACGGCCTTTCGCGCCACCTGACGCGCGCCGTCCAGAACGCGGAGTCGGGCCGCGCCACGGTCTTCGGCTACCACGTCGACGACCCCGAGCGCTTCGGCGTCGTCGAGTTCGATGCGCAGGGCCGCGCCGTCTCCATCGAGGAGAAGCCCGAGCTCCCCAAGAGCTCCTACGCCGTCACCGGCCTGTACTTCTACCCGGGCGACGTCGCCGCCAAGGCGCATAGGGTCGAGCCCTCGGCCCGCGGTGAGCTGGAGATCACCACGCTCAACCAGATGTACCTGGAGGAGGGGACGCTGTCCGTGGTGACGCTGGGCCGCGGGTACGCGTGGCTGGACACCGGCACCATGGAGAGCCTGCACGAGGCCGCTGAGTTCGTCCGCGCCGTGGAGCACTCCCAGGACCTCCCCGTGTCCGTGCCCGAGGAGATCGCCTGGGAGAACGGCTGGATCACGACCGCGGAGCTTGAGGAGGCCGCCAAGGCCTACGGCAAGTCGGTCTACGGCCAGCACCTGAAGAAGGTCGCCGCCGGCGAGATCGTCAACAGCCCGCGCGAGTACTAGCGCCAGCTTGTTTTCTTTTAGGGGCCACCGTTTATCTGGTGGCCCCTTTCGTTATGATTACGTTGACCATAAAGACAATATGATTGGGAGTGGATGTGTTAAGCGTCTACTTTGGCGATATGCCAGAAGCGATTTACAACACTGCGACATATTTCAAAAACTCTTACCGGTCTTCTTGGATTACGGATCCCTATGCAGTCTCGATAATTAAAGATGTCGATCGATCGGTTGTTGTCTCCGAAAACGTCATCGAAAGCCCTGTGCTTGGATCCATCTCCCCACTCCAGCTTTCTGGTGGCGTGAAAACGCTGCTGCTTATGAGATTTGATCGTAAGCATATTTTTAACGCTTCTACCTGTGGTGACAACTGTGCCAAGTGGATTCTCGACATGGCGAAAGGCCGCAAGCTCGTTGTGAATCTCTATCATGTGATGGACTTTGGTCGCGAGGATTTTAAAATTAAAGTCGTGAATAGCGGCCGAATCGTTCATAACATGGCCGAATTGATTCACGAGTCGATTCCGTATCTGTAGGTACTGCTTATGAACGGTTCGCATCTCGTTAAGATTTCCCGCCGCAGGGGAACCAAGTACACATTTACCATCAAGCGGAACATCACTATTGTGCGTGGCGATAGCGGCACGGGTAAGACGACACTGTTTGACATGGTCGCAGACTACATGCGAACGGGCGAGCAGTCGGGTGTTTCCTTGCAATGTGATTGCCCCTGTGTCGCCTTGACCGATTATGATTGGCGAAACCAGCTTTCGTCCGTTCATGACTCGATTGTATTTGTCGATGAGGGCTTAAAAGAGATCAATTCTGATGAGTTTGCCCATCATGTGCTGTATTCCTCGAATTATTTCGTGCTGATCTCAAGGGCTGATTTCCCCAATCTTCCGTATAGCGTGGATGAGATTTACAAGATTAAGACGAGCGGAAAATACCATTCTTTCGTCCCTGTTTATCAAGATCGCGGGAATCATCGTTATGCTATTTCCCGGTCGGCGCCAAAACAGGACTTTTCTATCCTTCTATGCGAGGACAGTAAGTCTGGTTTTCAGTTCTTTAAACGGCATTTTGCTGACAGTGAGCTTACCTGTACTTCGGCCATGACGAACAGCGCGATTTTGGGCTGGTTGGATCAGCATCTCGACGATCGCGTGTTTGTTGTCGCGGACGGGGCGGCATTTGGGTGCTATGCGGACCGCGTCCTTAAGCTGCAAGACATTCACCGCGATACTGTTACGGTTTGTCTTCCCGAGTCGTTCGAATGGCTTCTGCTGAGCTCCGGCGTAATTTCAGGGCTAGATGCCAAAGCAGTTCTGCAAGAGCCGGAAGCGTTTGCAGACAGTGAGAAGTTTAAAAGCTGGGAGGACTTCTTCTATAAGTACTTACGCGATAAAACTGGGAATTCGGTCTTCCGGTACGACAAAGACTGCATTCCGGAGGCGTTTTGTAGGGGAAGTAATTCTGCGAAGGTTATGGCTCTTATCGCGTGCCGAAATGTCCGATAGTTTTGTTGAATAGTGTCGCGGCATCACTTCCTGCGGCATACTAAAGAAGCTGTACATGCTTCAGATTGGATTTTCATGTCTGAGATTTTTGAACCTAAGAACATCATCGTCACGGGCGGCTGCGGCTTCATCGGCAGCAACTTCGTGCACTACGTGGTGAAGAACCACCCCGGCGTCCACGTCACCGTCCTGGACAAGCTGACCTACGCCGGCAACCCCGAGAACATCGCGGGCCTGCCCGCCGACCGCGTGGAGCTCGTCGTGGGCGACATCTGCGACGCCGAGCTGTTGGACCGCATCGTCCCGGGCCACGACGCGATCGTGCACTACGCCGCCGAGAGCCACAACGACAACTCCATCGCCGACCCGGAGCCCTTCCTGCGCACCAACGTGGAGGGCACCTTCCGCCTGCTGGAGGCCGTCCGGAAATACGGCGTCCGCTACCACCACGTCTCCACCGACGAGGTCTACGGCGACCTGGCGCTCGACGACCCGGCGAAGTTCACCGAGGAGACGCCGTACCGCCCGTCCTCGCCGTACTCGAGCACCAAGGCCAGCTCCGACATGCTCGTGCGCGCCTGGACCCGCACCTACGGCCTGCGCGCCACGATCTCCAACTGCTCCAACAACTACGGCCCCTACCAGCACGTGGAGAAGTTCATCCCCAGGCAGATCACCAACATCGTCGACGGCGTCCGCCCCAAGCTCTACGGCCGCGGCGAGAACGTCCGTGACTGGATCCACACCGAGGACCACTCCTCGGCCGTCTGGGACATCCTCACCAAGGGCCGGATGGGGGAGACCTACCTCATCGGCGCCGACGGCGAGAGGAACAACATCACGGTCCTGCGCATGATCCTGGAGGCGATGGGGAAGGACCCCGAGGACTTCGACTGGGTCGCCGACCGCCCCGGCCACGACCGCCGCTACGCCATCGACTCGACCAAGCTGCAGCGCGAGCTGGGCTGGAGGCCGGCGCACACCGACTTCGCCGAGGGCCTCAAGGCCACCATCGACTGGTACGTCGAGAACGAGTCCTGGTGGCGCCCGGCCAAGGAGGCCACCGAGGCGCGCTACCGCGCACAGGGCCAGTAAGACCGCATCCCGGCGAACCGCGCCGCGGGGCGCCCGCGCGGGGCCGCAGGGCATGGGGATGATCCTGCGTCCCCGCGCGGGCGCCCCCTGTTTTCCAACGTCTTCGATAGGAGCTTTTCCCACATGGCAGACATCGCATTCGAGAAGGACCTCTCCGTCGCCGAGACCGGCATCGGGGGCCTCAAGGTCATCGACCTCGCCGTCCACGGCGACTCGCGCGGCTGGTTCAAGGAGAACTGGCAGCGCGCCAAGATGACCTCGCTCGGGATCCCTGACCTCCGCGTCGTCCAGAACAACATCTCCTACAACGAGAAGAGGGGCGTCACCCGCGGCATCCACGCCGAGCCCTGGGACAAGTTCATCTCGGTGGCCCGCGGCTCGGTCTTCGGCGCCTGGGTGGACCTGCGCGAGGGCAGCGCCACCTACGGGAAGGTGTTCACCTGCACGCTCGACCCGTCCAGGGCCATCTACGTCCCGCGCGGCGTGGGCAACTCCTTCCAGGCCCTGGAGGACGGCACCGCCTACACCTACCTGGTGGACGCCCACTGGTCGCTGGAGCTGAAGAGGACCTACACCTTCGTTAACCTCGCCGACCCCGAGCTCGCCATCGAGTGGCCGATCCCGCTGGACCAGGCCACCGTCTCCGAGGCGGACCTCAACCACCCGATGCTGAGGGATGTCGTCCCCATGGCGCCCAAGAGGACGCTCGTCACCGGCTGCAACGGCCAGCTGGGCCGCGCGGTGCGCAGGCTGGCGGAGGAGCGCGTCGTCGCCAAGGACTTCGACTTCTGCGACATCGACACCTTCGACATGTCCGACCCGGACGCCTACGCGCAGTACGACTGGTCGCTCTACGGCACCGTCATCAACTGCGGCGCCTACACCGCCGTGGATAAAGCCGAGACCCCCGAGGGCCGCGTCGCCGCATGGAGGGCCAACGCGACCGGGCCGGCGCTCCTCGCCCGCACCTGCGCCGAGTACGGGATCACGCTCGTCCACGTGTCCAGCGACTACGTCTTCGACGGCACCGCCGAGGTGCATGACGAGGACGAGCCCCTCAGCCCACTTTCCGTCTACGGCCAGACCAAGGCCGCAGGCGACATCGCCGTGGCCGGCTGCCCGCGCCACTACATCATGCGCAGCTCCTGGGTCATCGGCGAGGGGCACAACTTCGTCAAGACCATGAAGTGCCTGTCCGACCGCGTCGCCGACCCCGAGGACAAGCTGGACAAGGTCACGGTCGTGGACGACCAGCTGGGCCGCCTGACCTTCACGCGCGACATGGCAGCTGCGATCTTCCACGTGCTGGACGCGAAGGCCCCCTACGGCACGTATAACTGCACCGGCTCCGGCGCCGTGAAGAGCTGGGCCGACATCGCCCGCGCCGTCTTCGAGGCCGCCAACGGCAACGGGGACAAGGTCGTGCCGGTTTCGACCGCCGACTACTACGCCGGCGCCGCCGGCCCCGTCGCCCCGCGCCCGGTCCACTCCGCGCTCGACCTCTCCAAGCTGGAGTCCGCCGGCTTCCACATGCCCGACTGGGAGGAAGAGCTGGGGGAGTACCTCAAGACGCTCTAGCCGCTATTAACTTTTCGAGAGCAAAAGCCGCCGCTTGTTAACGGTGGCTTTTCTTGTTGGTGGCTATCTGCGCAGTGGTGCCAATAGTATTCTGCGGAAGATCTACCTCTCGCTTGTCTCGGTGGCGGACTTGCCGGGCTGGTCATCGTAGGCGTATTTGCTGTACACGTTGACCTCCCACTGCTTTTTTTCGACCTTTGCCACAGAATCCAGGATGAATCCGGTTGCAAGGCTCAGACCACAGAGGAACATAAACGATGCAGCAAGCATGGCAGTGGGGAAACGCGGGACCAGGCCGGTCTGAAAGTACTCAACAAAGATAGGAATGCCCAAAACCAGGCCGATAATCGCGAATAGAAGCGCGACGAGGCTGAAGAACTTCAGCGGGCGGTAGTCCTTGAACAGCGTGCCGATCATCGCAACGACTTTAATGCCGTCGCTCACGGTATTGAGCTTGGACTCGGAGCCTTCCGGACGGTCGCGGTACTCGATGGGCACGTCTTTGATGCGCCAGCGGTGGTCGACGGCGTGGATCGAGAGCTCGGTTTCGATCTGGAAGCCCTCGGAAAGCACAGGGAAGGTTTTGACGAACGGGCGGCTCATGGCGCGGTAGCCTGTCATGACGTCATCGAAGCTGTAGCCATAGATCCACTTGATCATGGCGCGGACCAGATTATTGCCAAAGCCGTGGAAGGCACGCTTGTTCTCCTCGGCGTAGGTGCCGTTGGAAAGGCGATCGCCTACGGTCATGTCGGCCGTGCCGTTAAGGATGGGCTCGCAGAGGGCCTTGGCCGCCTCGGCGGGGTAGGTGTCGTCTCCGTCGACCATCAGGTAGCAATCGGCGTCGATATCGCGAAACATCTGGCGGCACACGTTGCCCTTTCCCTGACGGGGCTCAAAGCGGACTGTGGCGCCGTGCTCGGTGGCAATGCGTGAGGTATCGTCTGACGAGTTGTTGTCATAGACATAGACCGTCGCCTGCGGAAGCTCGCGGTGAAAGTCGTCGATGACTTTGCCGATCGTGAGCGCTTCGTTGTAGCAAGGGATGATGACGGCGATGGATTCAGAATTCACTTAATGCTCCTTATACATTCAATCCTAGAAAGTATAGCCGTTTGGGCCTGGCATCCTAAGATGTGGGTTAGTTCTCCAGTTTTGTTGCGCGAATCGTTTGCATGGCCGTCGGGTCTATACTGTTCGTTTGTCAACGATTACGAGTAAAGGAGTTGCATCCGTGTCGGATCAGACAAAGCAACAAGAAACTCGCAGTCTGCCTGCGACGTTTGCTAAGAATGAATTTGAGAAGGACGCGTTTATCCTTCGTCAGCTGGTTACCAAGGATTTTAAGATCAAGTATCGCCGTAGCGTTCTGGGCGTCGCATGGTCGGTGCTCAACCCGCTGCTGATGATGATCGTCATGGCCATCGTGTTCTCGACGATTTTTGGCCAGGGCCGCAATGGCTCAATGACGCCCGAGATGTACCCGCTGTACTTGATCGTGGGTAACATTACCTTTGCCGTCATGTCTGAGTCTACTAACCAGGCCCTGACGTCGATCGTGGGCGCTGCCCCTCTGCTCAAGAAGGTTAAGGTGCACCGCTGGGTTTTCCCGGTGCAGAAGGTGCTCTTCTCGCTGGTCAACTTTGCCTTCTCGCTGGTCGCCGTCGCCATCGTCATGCTGTGGTTCCGCGTTATGCCTTCTTGGCACCTGATTCTGTTGCCGGTTTGCCTGCTGCTGCTTATGTGCTTCTGCATGGGCCTGGGCATGATGCTCTCTGCCCTTACGGTCTTCTTCCGCGACGTTATGCATCTGTGGAGCGTCGTCATTACGGCGTGGACTTACATTACGCCCATCTTCTGGACGACTGACTATATTGCGCAAATGCCGCATCTCGTGCGTATCTTGATGTATGCGAACCCCATGTTCAACTACCTGCAGTTTATGCGCGATATCTTCCTGTTCCAGACTACGCCCTCGCTTATGACGTTTGGTATGTGCGTCGCTTGGGCGGTTCTTGCGCTTATTATTGGCTATACCGTGTTCCATAAGTCCGAGCGCAAATTTATCCTCTACATCTAAGGAGTGCTGTGATGACTGAATCTGTTGTTGATTACAGCGAGCAGCCTCTGGCTGTCGAGGTCGACGACGTCACCATGATCTTTAACATGGCGTCCGAGTCGCTGACCAACCTCAAGGAGTACTTCATTAAGCTTGCCAAGCACGAGCTGTTCTTTGAGGAGTTTAGGGCGCTTAAGCACATCTCGTTTGATATTCATCGCGGCGAGGTTGTGGGTCTGGTCGGCACCAATGGCTCCGGCAAGTCTACGATGCTCAAGATTATCGCTGGCGTTCTTGAGCCTAGCGAGGGCAGCGTTAAGGTGCACGGTAACATCGCGCCGCTGATTGAGCTTGGCGCCGGCTTTGACCCCGAGCTGACCGCCCGCGAGAACATCTATCTGAACGGCGCTCTGCTCGGCTATACCAAGGAGTTCATCGACGCCAACTTTGACGGCATTATCGAGTTCGCTGAGCTGCAGAACTTTGTCGATATGCCGCTTAAGAACTTCTCTTCGGGCATGGTGGCGCGTATCGCCTTTGCAATCGCGACGATTACCGAGCCCGATATTCTGATCGTTGACGAGACGCTGTCCGTCGGTGATGTGTTCTTCCAGCAAAAGTGTGAGGCCCGCATCCAGCACTTTATCCAGAGCGGCGACGTGACGGTTCTGTTCGTTTCGCACTCTATGGAGCAGGTTGAGCGCATCTGCCAGCGTGCCGTTTGGATTGAGAAGGGTGACCTTCGCATGGACGGCCCGGTCGATGAGGTCTGCAAGGCGTACCGCGAGCAGTTCAACTAGGTTATAATTACTTGCGCCTGACAGGCTTGTGCTTGCTTGGGCGTGCGGTTATTTGCTCCATTAGCTCAGTTGGATAGAGCAGGGGACTTCTAATCCCAAGGTCGACGGTTCGAATCCGCCATGGAGCACCATCGTTTATTAAGCCCAGACCGCTTGGTGGTCTGGGCTTTTTTCATCTTGTGTGTTGCTGGAGCCGAGCGCGAGCAAGCCGCTGCTGTTTGTTGGGGTTGGCATTTTACTTTTCGAGATGCTCTTTCAGCAGCTCCAATGCGTGGGCGTAGCCTTGGAGGCCCTCCCCGGTGATGGTGGCGAAGCAGGCCAGGCGTGCATAGCTTACTTGGCGGAAGTCCTCGCGGGTCTCGACGGCGCTGATGTGGACCTCGACGGTAGGGATGGCGACAGCCTTGAGTGCGTCGAGGATCGCCACGCTCGTGTGCGTGTAGGCGGCCGGGTTGATGACGATGCCGTCGACCTTGCCGTAGGCCTCCTGGATTTTGTCGACGATGCTGCCCTCGTGGTTGGACTGGAAAACCTCGACCTCGTCGAAGCCCTGTGCGGCGCCAGCTTCCTGGCAGATCTGCACTAAGCGGTCGTAGTTGTCGCTGCCATAGATGCCCGGCTCGCGAATGCCGAGCATGTTGAGGTTGGGGCCGTTGATGACGAGTGCTTTCATGGTTGCTTCCTTTGCGGTTGCAAAACCACCACAAAGGCGCCGGTCCCCTTTGTGGTGGTTTTGGTTAGAGAGCGGGTGGGAGGGTGTCGAGGAGGACATGGGCGGTGTTGGCGGCGCAGTCGCGTGAGTCGATGATGTAGTCGGCCCAGGCGCGGTAGCGCGGCATACGCTGTTCGGCCAGCTTATCGATGCCGTCGCGCGCGGTGATGGGGCGGCCCTTGTGGGCGAGTTCGTCGAGCTTGCGGTTGAGCATCACGATCTGGCTGTTTTGGTGCAGCAGCGGATAGTTTTCGTCGCGTGTGACCACGCCGCCGCCGGTGGAGAGCACCAGGCCGCTGCGCTTGGAGATGTCGGACAGTTCCGCCGTCTCCTGCTCGCGGAAGGCGGCCTCGCCGCGCTTGACGATAAAGTCGGCGCAGGGCATGCCGAGGCGTTCCTCGAGGGCGCGGTCCAGGTCGATGTGCTCGCGACCCGTGAGCAGGGCAATCTGCTCACCCACGCGGGTCTTGCCCGAGCCCGGCATGCCGATCAGCGCGATGTTCTGTTCGCGGCGTGACAAGCGCTCCGTTACATCCAGGATGCGCTCGCGCAGGGTGACCTGGCCGGTGTAGCGCTCGACGGCCTGTGCCGCTTGGGCCACGAGCATCAGCAGGCCGCCGATGCAAGGGATACCGCGGCGCTCGGCCTCGAGCATCAGGCCCGTGCGGGCGGGGTTGTAGACAATGTCGATAACGCCTTCGAGCGCATCGAGCCCTTCGAGCGTGCAAGGCGCGTCGGGGCAATGGGGGAACATGCCGGAGGGCGTGCAGTTGACGAGTAGGGCGGCGTCGGACTGCTGCGCGATGTTGCCGTAGTTGACCTCGCTCGTGCGGCCCACGGGCACCACGGTGGCGCCAAGGTCGCCGAGCACCATGCTTGCCGTGGTGCCGGCACCACCGGTAGCGCCAAGCACGAGGACCTTCTTGCCGGTAACCTCAACCCCCAGCTCCTCGACCAGGCACTGAAAACCAAAGTAGTCGGTGTTGTCGCCGCGCAGGCGCCCGTCGGGCAGGCGCGTGATGGTGTTGACGTTGCCCATGCGCTCGGCGAGCGGGCTCAGCTCGTTCAGGTAGTTCATGACGGCGCGTTTGTAGGGGATGGTCACGTTGGTGCCTTCCCACTCGTTGCCGGTCATAAAGGCCGCGAGGTCCTCGGGCTCGCGCTCAAATCGCACGTACTCGAGCCCAGCGAGCTCTTTGTAGATGGTCGGGGTGTAGCTGTGGCCCAGCACGCGGCCCAGTACGCCGTAGGGGCGGGTTGCGGCGGTATCGGTCATCTAGAGCACCTCCGTGTAGCTGCCAAAGTAGGTGAAGCTCTCACACACGTCGTCGATGGAATCGAGCAGGTCGTCGAGGGCCTTGCTGCCAAAAGGGCAGTCCAGATCAAAGTAGAACATAAACTCAAAGTCGCGGCCGGGGATGGGGCGGCTCTCGAGCTTGATGAGGTTGATGTTGAGTGCGTAGAAGCGCTCGAGCACGCGATAGAGGGCGCCCGGCTCGTTGGCCGTGGTGATCATGAGCGAGGTGCGATTAGCGCCGGGGTAGACGCGCGGCTCGCGGCTGATGACGACAAAGCGCGTGTAGTTGTTGTCCGAGTCTTGGATGTTGGGCTCCAGCACCTCGAGGCCATACAGCGTGGCACAGCTGCGCGAGGCGATGGCGGCGACGTCGGTGCGTTCGGAATTTGCCACCATCTCGGCCGACATAGCCGTGTTGGGGTACTTGGTGGCGTGAAGGTCGTGGGACTCGATAAAGCCGGCACACTGGGCAATAGCTTGGCCGTGGCTGTAGACCTCGCGCACGTCGGAGAGCTTGGTGCCGGGCTTGACGAGCAAGTTGTGGTCGATCTTGAGGCGAAGCGAGCGCACGATGTGGAAGTCGAACTGGGCGAGCAGGTCGTAGACGGCGTTGACCGAGCCGGCGGTGGAGTTCTCGATGGGCAGCACGCCAAACTCGCAGAAGCCGTCGCGCACAGCGCGCATAACGCCCTCGAAGGTCTCGAAAAACGCGATGTCGGGCACGTCGAAGAGCTTGCACGCGGCGATCTGGCTATAGGCACCTTCCACGCCCTGGCAGGCGACGCTGGCAGTCTGGGGGAAGGGCGTGTCGAAGGCTACGGCCGTGGCGTGGGCCTTTTGCGAGACGGTGATGCCCTTGAGCTCGTTGATGTAACGCTGCTGTTCGGCCTTGCTCATACTCATGAGGAGACGGAACAGGGTGATGGTCTGCGCCTCGTAGCGCTCGGGCGCGCGGCTGGCGAGGTTGTTGAGCTTGGAGCGCTCACGGGCGGGGTCGAAGACGGCCTTGCCCATCTCGATTTTTGATTTGGCGACCTCGGTGGCAATGTCCATGCGCTCGACAAAGCTGTTGAGGAGCGTGGTGTCGATGCCATCGATGGCTTGGCGAATATCGGCAAGGTCCATGGAGGCCCCTTTCGCGTAATGGCAGAGTTGACGGGCAACTCAGGTGAGTCGGGTTAGAGCTGGCCTGCGTCCTCGAGGAGGGCGTCCCAGATGGCGAGCGCCGCGGCTGCTTCGGCAACGGGGACGGCTCGGGGGACGATGCAGGGATCGTGACGACCGTGGACCGAGAGCTCGGCATTTTCCATGGCGTCCATGTCTACGGTCTGCTGCTCGCGGCCAATTGAGGGCGTCGGCTTTACGGCCATGCGCCACATGACGGGCGCGCCGGTCGAAATACCGCCAAGGATGCCGCCGGCGTTGTTGGACTCGACCGCAATCCCGCCGGTCTCGGCGTCGATGCGATACGGGTCGTTGTTCTCGCTGCCGCGCATGGCGGCCACGGCAAAGCCCATGCCAAACTCCACGCCCTTTACGGCGGGAATGCCAAACGCGATTTGCGCGATGCGGTTCTCGATGCCGTCGAACATGGGGTCACCGATGCCCGCGGGAAGCCCGTAAATGCCGCACTCCACGATGCCGCCGATGCTGTCGAGCTCGTCGCGCGCGGCAAGAATCTCCTCGCGCATGCGGCCGGCTGCGGCGGCGTCAATGCACGGCAGATCGTTCGTAAGGATTGCCTTGCGGTCGGCCTCGCGATAGACCATATCGTCCATCGGCAGGTCGGAGATGCCGCCGATCTGCGCGACGTGCGCCATGACCTTGATACCGCGGGCCTCGAGTGCCTGCAGCGCAATGCCGCCGGCGATGCATAAGGGGGCCGTTAGGCGGCCGGAAAAATGCCCGCCACCAGCGACATCGTGCATGTTGTGATACTTCACGCGCGCAGGGAAGTCCGCATGTCCGGGACGGGGCTTGCGGCGCAGCTCGGAGTAATCATTGGAGCGCGTGTTGGTGTTCTCGATAATCGCGGCGATGGGCGCGCCGGTGGTATGTCCATCGATCACACCGGCGATGATATGCGCGGCGTCGGCCTCGCGGCGTTTGGTTGCGGTCTCGTCGCGGCCGGGGGCGCGACGGTCGAGGAAGGCCTGCAGCTTCTCCTGGTCCACGGCGATGCCCGCCGGGATGCCATCGAGCGAGCAGCCGATAGCGGGGGAGTGCGATTGGCCGAAGATGCTTAAGTGCAAGACGTTGCCAAAGGTCGAGGACATGCTATTCCTCCTCGAGCGTGACCTTGCCGCCCAGCAGGCGGTAGTGGTCGAAAAAATCGGGATAGGACTTGTTGACGGCCTCGGCGCCGTGGATTACGACCTCGCCGGTGGCACGGCTCGCGGCGATGGCGGCCATCATGGCGATGCGGTGGTCGTTGTGCGAATCGACCTCGCCGCCGGTAAAGGCATCGACGCCCTTGATGATGAGGTCGTCGCCGGCAATACGCACCTGCGCGCCCAGCGCGGTGAGCTCGCGGGTGGTGGTGGCCAGGCGGTCGGATTCCTTGATACGCAGGCGGGCGCAATCGCGGATAAAGGTGCGGCCCTGTGTCAGCGAGGCCACGGCCGAGATAACGGGCACCAGGTCGGGAATGTCGTGGGCGCTCATCTCAAAGCCGGCGAGCTTGTCGGACTGCACGGTGGCGGCGTTGGTGGAGCGCACGATGCGGGCGCCAAAGCGCGAAAGCGCGGCAAGCACGTTGCGGTCGCCCTGTGCGGAGCTCAGGGACACGCCCTCGACGGTGATGGGGTCGGTGCCGATAGCGCCGGCACACAGCCAAAAGGCAGCGTTGGACCAGTCGCCCTCGACGGCCACGCTGCCGGGCGTGCGGTACGAGCCGCTGCTCACGCGGAAGTTCGTGACCTCGGGCTGGCCGTCCTTGGCCGGAATGCGCTCGACGTTGACCTCAACGCCAAAGGCCTTCATGGCCTGGATCGTTAGGTTGATGTAGGGGCGGCTCTCAATGAGGCCAGTCACCTGCACACAGGAGGGCTGGGCGAGCAACGGGGCTGCCAGCAGCAGGCCCGAGATGTACTGCGAGCTTACGTTGCCCGGCAGCACAAAGGTGCCCGGGCGCATGCGTCCGCTTGTCTTGAGCGGAAAACCGCCCAGACCCTGTAGGTCGCAGCCGGCGGCAATGATCTCGTCCGAGAGCGGGGACAGCGGGCGTGCGCCTAGGCGGCCCTGTCCCACAAAGGTTGCCTCTGCCCCCAGCGCGCAGGCGACGGGCAGCATAAAGCGGAGTGTGGAGCCGCTCTCGCCGCAGTCGAGCGTGCCGCCGGCAAGGGCCTTGAGCAGGCCGAACTCAATGCTCTTCATGGTGGGGTGGACCTGGAAGCCGTCCTCGACGGTCTCGATGCGGGCGCCGAGCGCCGTGAGGCAGCGGACCGTGGCCTCAATATCGGCGCAGGTGGTGTTGCAGGTCACATGCGTCTCTCCGTTGGCAAGGGCAGCGCAGATGATGAGACGGTGCGCCATCGACTTGGACGCGATGGCGGGAACGGTGCCCTTAAGCGGGGACGGGGTGATGCGGGCTAGCATGCGGATGCGTCTCCCTTCTGGCCGAGGCCCTCGGCAATGAGTTCGTGGAAAGTGGAAAGCGGCGTGCGGTCGATGCTGCAGCGGCCAATGCCGTGCGGAATCACCAGGTCGATGGTGTCGCCCGCGCGCTTCTTGTCGTGGAGCGCCTCGGCAAAGACGGCATCGGCATTGAGGTCGCAGCGGGTCTTGAGGCCATGGCGGGCGCAGAGCTCCTCGATACGGCCGGGCAGTGCAGCATCGCAAACGCCGTGCAGGGCCGCGGCGCGCGTGATGATGCCCATGCCGATCGACACGCAGTTGCCGTGTCCGAGCTCAAAGTGCTCGCAGGCCTCGACGGCGTGTCCGGCGCTGTGTCCAAAGTTGAGCAGCTTGCGCTGGTTGGTTTCGTGCTCGTCGGCGACGACCACGGCGCGCTTGATGTCGATGTTGCGGGCGATGATGAGTGCTACGCGGGCCACATCGCGGTTGAGCAGCTCCAGCGTGAGCGGGGTCTTCTCCAGCTCGGCGAAAAGCTCCGGGTCGGCGATCACGGCGTGCTTGACGACCTCGCCGCAGCCGTCGGCGAACTGCTCGGGCGTGAGGGTGGCCAGGCACCCCACGTCGGCGATAACCACGCTCGGCTGCCAAAAGGCGCCGGCCAAGTTCTTGCCGGCAGCCAGGTCGATGGCGGTCTTGCCGCCCACCGACGAATCCACCATGGCGAGCAGGCTCGTCGGGATCTGCACAAACTTGCAGCCGCGCATGTAGGTCGCGGCCACAAAGCCCGCCACATCGCCCACGACGCCGCCCCCGAGTGCCACGATCACGTCGGAGCGCGAAAGCTCGTGCTCGGCCACAAACTCCAAAATGGCAACATAGGTTTCGGCGCGCTTATGGGCCTCGCCGGCCTCGAAGGTGCAGATGCTCACCTCGTAGCATGATGCCTCCAGGCTCTGCTTAACGGGCATCTGGTAGAGCGGGCCTACGTTGGTGTCCGTCACGATGACGGCCTTGGTGCCGCCGGCAGTGGCGCGCACGAGCGGTCCCGCCTGCTCCAGCAAAAACGTGCCAACATGCACCTGGTAGGGGCGTGCGGTGTCGATATCGATGGTAATCGCCATAAGCTTCGGTCCTTTCGACCTGGCGTGATAGGTGGTCTAGTGGGAGGCTTCGTCGTCGAGTGCGCGCTTAATGCGGTCGCCCTCGGCAAGGAGATTCTCCAGATAGCGCTGGTCGCGGTTCTTGAGCGCACGGCTGTAGGCGCCAAGCGACTCGATCAGATGGTCGATCTCGAAGGCGAGCGCGTCGGCGTCGTCGATCATGAGCTCGGACCACATTTGCGGGTTGAGGTGCGCCACGCGGGTGAGATCGCGGTAGCTACCGGCCGAAAAGCCGTGGTGGACCTGGGCGGTGGGGCTTTTGACGTAGGCGTTGGATACCACGTGCGCAAGCTGGCTCGTGAAGGCGATGACGCGGTCGTGCTCGGCGGCGCTGGTCACGCTGAACTTGCCAAAGCCCAAGGGGCGCACCATCTCGCGCACCTGGCCCAAAAGCTCCAGCTTGAGCGCATCGTCTACCGCGGGCGGTACGAGCACCAGCGGGGCGCCCTGGAACAGGTCGGCACGAGAGTTAGCGTAGCCCGAGAACTGGGTGCCCGCCATGGGGTGCGCGCCCACAAAGTAAAAGCCGTGCTCGCGGGCAAGCTCAAAGGCACGTTCGCACACGATGCCCTTGACGCCCACCGTGTCGATCACCACGGGGCCCATGATGGCGTCGGTGTCGGTGGCGTCGGCGAGGGCCTGGGCATGCGCCTCGAGCCACTCGATGCAGGCCTCGGGGTAGCAAGCCAGGACGATGATGTCGCATTCGCCGAGTGTCTTGTCGTTGAGCTCTCCGGCGACAGTGCCCATGCTGGCGGCCGTCATGACATCGTCATCGGGGTCCCAGGCCAGCACGCGGACGCCCGCCTGTGCATAGCCGCGGGCAAAGCTACCGCCGATGAGGCCAAGGCCGACGATGCCGGCGCACTTGGGGCCGCCCTGGTTAACGCGCGCGTTTCTCACCGTACCCATGGGCTACTCCATGGTCTCTTGGCAGACAACCTCGCGGATGGCTCGGATGCGGCGCATGGTGTCGTCGAACTGATCGGGGGTGAGGGCCTGGGCGCCGTCGGACCAGGCGCGGCTCGGCTCGTCGTGGACCTCGATCTCCAGGCCGTTGGCACCGCAGGCGGTCGCGGCGAGCGCCATGGGCTCGACGTAGCGGGTGTAGCCGGTGGCGTGGCTGGGGTCGGCGACGACGGGCAGGTGCGACAGGTGGTGCAGCACCGGCACGGCGTTAAGGTCGAAGGTGTTGCGGGTGCGGGTCTCGAAGGTGCGGATACCGCGCTCGCACAGGATGACGTTGTCGTTGCCCTCGCTCATGATGTACTCGGCTGCCATAAGCAGCTCGTCGATCGTGCCGGACATGCCGCGCTTGAGCAGAATCGGGGTCTGGGTCTTGCCGACCTCCTTGAGCAGGGGGAAGTTCTGGGCGTTGCGGGCGCCGATCTGCATGACGTCAATCTTCTTGTCAAGGAAGACCTGCACGTCGCGCGGGTCCATGATCTCGGTGACGATCGGCATGTCGAGCTCGGCAGACGCCTCGCACAGCAGGTCGAGGCCGGCGGGGCCCATGCCCTGGTAGGCGTAGGGGGAGGTGCGGGGCTTGTAGGCACCGCCGCGCAGCATCGTGGCACCGGCGGCCTTTACGCGGCGTGCGATGCGAATGAGGTTCTCGCCCTCGACGGAGCAGGGGCCGGCGATGACTTGGAACTGGTCGCCGCCGATCTTGACGCCGTGGCCGCAGTCGATGACGGAGTCCTCGGGGTGGAACTTGCGGTTGGCGCGCTTGAACGGCTCCGAGACGCGCTGCACGCGCTCGACGACATCCATGGACTCGAGCAGGAACGGGTCGATCTTGGTCGTATCGCCCACCAGGCCGATGATCGTCTCGTTCTCGCCGCGCGAGACATCGGTCTTCAGGCCTTTTTTCTCAATCCAGCTGACGATATGGCCGACGGCCTCGTCGCTGGCGCTCTGCTTTAAAATTGCAATCATGGTGTGCCTCTCACCTCGATGGATAACTTTTGCAAAAACGGCCCGCATCGCGAGCCGTGTATATATGGTGCATGAGAGTTTATACTATCTGACTCGCTTTTGCCTTCTAAAGTGGGCCGTTGCGCCGCGTCTTCCTCGGAATTGCAAAGCTTTTTCTTTTATTTTGATAGCCCGTGGTGCACTTGGGTATAATGCCAAACGTTGGCCCTATTAGCTCAGGGGATTAGAGCGTCTGCCTCCGGAGCAGAAGGCCGTTGGTTCGAATCCAACATGGGGCACCATCGAACGTAAGACCGTCCGAACCTCGCATGGCCCGGGCGGTTTTTCTTATACCGACGCGAAGTGATGGGACGTGGTATGGCAGCAACGGATATCGAGCGCGGACTCTCGACCGCCGAGGTCGAGGAGCGCATCGCCGCCGGTAAGATCAACCGCAACATGGAGCTCAAGACCAAGTCGGTCAAAGAGCTCATCATCGAGAACCTCTGCACGCTGTTCAATTTGATCAACGTGATCTTGGCGTTCCTGGTCATTTTGACCGGTTCGTTTAAGAACCTGACGTTCCTGTTTGTGGTGTTCCTCAATACCGCTATTGGCGTCATCCAGTCCATGCGGTCCAAGAAGATGGTCGATAAGCTCACGCTGCTGACCTCTAAGAAGGCCATCGCGGTGCGCGACGGTGCCGAGGTGGAGCTCGACTTGGACCAGATCGTGCTCGACGACATCATCCGCCTGGGGCGCGGCGACCAGATTCCCGCTGACGCCGTGGTGGTTTCCGGCGAGGCGCTCGTGAACGAGAGCCTGCTGACGGGCGAGAGCGACCTTATTAAGAAGCAGCCCGGTTCCGAGCTCATGAGCGGCAGCTTTATCGACTCGGGCCTGCTGCGCGCCCGCGTGATCCATGTCGGCGCCGACAACTACGTGGCCAAAATTAATAACGAGGCCAAGTACGTCAAAAAGGTCAATTCCGAGATCATGAACGCGCTGAACGCCATCGTGCGCTTTGCGAGCATCATCATGATCCCGCTCGGTTTGGCGTTGTTTGCCTCGATCGTGAGCGAGCTGTGGGATGCAGCGGGAACCCCGGGCGATAGCGCGCTTTCGTGGTGCTTCTCCGAGCTGTTGGCTGGTCATGTGCCTTCGTCGGCGCTGCTGTCCACGGTGGGCGCCCTGCTGGGCATGATCCCGCAAGGCCTGGTGCTGCTGACCTCGTCGGTGCTCGCCATCGCCACGGTGCGCCTGGCCCGCCGCAAGGTGCTGGCGCAGCAGCTCTACTGCATCGAGACGCTCGCTCGCGTCGATGTACTGTGCCTGGACAAGACGGGCACCATCACGTCGGGCCGCATGGAGGTCGAGGGCACCTACCCGCTGCCTGTTGAGGGTGTTGGCTTTGGCGTGGACTCGGACGAGGCGGCTGTTCCCGTCGATACCACAGTGCTCGATTTTGCGCTGGCTAACGTGGCACGTGCGACTTCGGCCGATGCCAACGAGACCTGCCAGGCGCTGCTCAACTATTACGCCGATCGCCCGGTCGAGGTGTCTGAGCCGCTGTCGGTCATTCCGTTCTCGTCGTCTAAAAAATGGAGTGGCGCTTCGTTTGCGCAGGGCTCCTATGTGATGGGCGCCGCGCAGTTTGTGCTTTCGGAGCGTGTGTTTTCGCAGGTCGAGAACCGTGTCGCCGAGCTTGCCGATACCTGCCGCGTGCTCGTGGTGGCGCGCGTGGACGGCTTTACACCCGATGGCGATATGGTGGGCGAGGCCGAGCCCGTGGGCTTTGTGACCATCCGCGACGAGATTCGTACCTCGGCGGCCGAGACCATCGGCTACTTTGACGAGCAGGGTGTGACCCTCAACGTGATCAGTGGCGACGACCCGCGTACGGTGTCGTCGATCGCGCGCGTGGTGGGCGTGCCGGGGGCGGACGCTTATGTGGACGCCACGACGCTCGATACGCCTGCCAAGCTCGATGCCGCAGTGGACCGCTACCATGTCTTTGGTCGTGTGACCCCGCAGCAGAAGCGCGAGCTCGTGCAGGCGCTCAAGCGCCGCGAGCACACCGTGGCCATGACGGGCGACGGCGTCAACGATGTGCTGGCGCTCAAGGAAGCCGACTGCTCCTTCGCCATGGCGGCCGGCTCCGATGCCGCGCGTAATGTGGCCGAGATTGTACTCGTCGACAACGACTTTGCCTCGATGCCCGCCGTGGTGGCCGAGGGCCGTCGCTCCATCAACAACCTGCAGCGTTCGGCCTCGCTGTTCCTGACCAAGACGCTGTTCTCGATGGGCCTGGCGGCGCTGTGCATTGCGCTGCCGCCGTACCCCTTCGAGCCCATCCAGATGACACTCATCAACTTCTTTTGCATCGGCGCGCCGGGCTTTGTGTTGGGCCTGGAGCCCAACAATGCTCGCGTGAAGGGTGCGTTTTTGACGAATGTACTCAAGCGTGCACTGCCGGCGTCGATTGCGGTCATTCTGGCTGCGGCGCTCGATATCTTTGTGGCGCGCGTGTTTGGCTTTAGCCAGCTCACGCTGTCTACGATGTGTCTGCTTACGTCGTGCGCGGCGAGCGTCAGCCTGATCTGGCGCATCTCGCAGCCTCTCACGCCCTTACGTGTGGTGCTCTTTGTGTTTGTAGTCGCCGGCATCCTGGTGGGCGTTATCGGATTCCCGGGGCTGCTGTCTATTGCCAACCTGTCGATGGGCCAGATGGTTATCTTGGCTGTCATCGTGGTCTTTACCTGCTCGGTGTTCTTTAAGCTCGCCACGATGATGGATTCGCTCAAGCCGCGTCGTCGTCATGCCGCAACTGGTTTTGGCCGCGGTGTGCACGTCCGCCTGGGTCGCGGTGGCGGCAAGGTGAGCTCGACGGGTTCGACGGCCGAGCGTTTTGCCAAGCGCGTCGCCGCCGACATGGCGCAGCGCCGCGAAGATCGCACCGCTCGCGAGGCCGAGGCCCGCGCACTCGAGGGCGTGGGCCAGGCCCAGCCCAAGAAAAAGAAGAGTACCGGAGCTAAGCGCTCTCGTGTGACCAAGTCCGCCCAAGGCATCAAAGTCTCGATGCCAAGCAAAAAGAAGAAGTAGCTACGCGCCCTGGCGATGTTGAATTGGTGCCTTGTTCCTGTGGGGCCGTGGCGATGTTATGCTCTAACCTCGATTGTTTGAATTGCTTCGAAAAGAGGATGCCGTGATCTGCCCGCATTGCCTTAAGACTATCGAGGACGGCGCCTCGTTCTGCCCCTACTGCAACGCCTATGTGGGTCCGGGCGATGGTCCCGAGCACACCGAGTTCGTGTTCTGTGAGGGCTGCGGTGCCCGTCTTTCTCCGCATGACCGCACGTGCCCAAAATGCGGACGCCCCGCTCCGGGTATCCTCTCCGAGGACGCGGCCGCATCCGACCTGGCAGCGGGCCGCACGGCGGGCTTTCCGCGCCTAACGCAAGAGCAGATCGATACCGAGGTGCCGCATGCGCCCGCTTCTGCCGCTGCGGTGCTTTCGGACGCCGCCGATCCTAACGAGACCTGCGTGCTGCCGGCTTTCGATAAGGATTTCGGTATCCCCAAGGTCGATATTCCCACGCCCGTTTCCCTGCATGACGATGCTCAAAAACCCAAGCGCAAGGTGCATCCCGACGAGGACGCCTATCACAAGCACAAGCGTCATATCCCCAAGCCGCTCATTATCATCGCGGTCCTTGCCGTCGTTTGCGGCGGTGCCTATTGGTTCGTGACGACCGATCCCATGGGTGTCATGCCTGGCTTCTACGACCAGTTTGGCCAAGCTGCACAGACCACCTTCCCCACGCGCCAAAAGGGCGAGGCGACTGAGGACGATACCAAGCAGGACGATTCTGCCGAGGTGGTCCAGGAAGAAACCGTGCTCACCGATGATCAGCTCTATACCAGACTCGACGGTCTGTATCAGACCATCGTGTCCTACGGTGATGAGGACCAGATCGGCGAGGTCATCGATTCCTTTAACAACGGCTATCTCCGAACGCCGCTGTCCACCCGCCAGGAGCTGTCGCAGAGTGCCTACGCCCTGCGCGACCAGATCAAAAAGACGCAAGATGAGCTTAACAACCTTAAGTATCAGGACGATACGGTCTATGCGGACGACATCGCCCACTTAAAGCAGCTTGCCGAGTGGATGTACGAGCGTGTCGACGTGATCTGCCAGAGCTGGGATATCTCGCTGGCCATTTCCGATGGCGAGTCGATGAGTTCCCACCAAAGCGAGATCCTGGCGCCCATCGCACAGGGCGGCAACAGCGCGCTGAACCAGTACGACGCCAATGTGGGCTCCTGGAAGCCGCAGCAGCGTTCCCAAAATTAGTTCGCCATAGTCGGCATAACCTACGTGCGCAATTGATGTAAGCGCATGCTTATTGCTACAATTCGTACAAATATGCTTTAAACGCACGAGGAAGGAACCACATGTTTGGTTTTAAGAAAGAGCTCTACACGCCCGAGTATCAGCTTGCCGGCGACGAGTGCGCCGTTATCGAGACGTCGAAGGGTACCATCAAGGTCAAGTTTGACGGCGAGGGCGCTCCCATTCATGTCGCGAACTTCTGCGAGCTTTCCACGATGGGTTTCTATGATGGCCTTAAGTTCCATCGCTATGTGCCCGGCTTTGTCATTCAGGGCGGCGACCCCAATACCCGCGATATGTCCGGCGCCGACGTCGCTGCCGGCCTTGAGGGCCCCGACGGCATGCCCGGTACCGGTGGCCCCGGCTACTGCATCAAGGGCGAGTTTGCCACCAATCCGCGCAACAGCCATGTCGATGGTGCCCTTGCCATGGCACGCTCCATGGACCCCGATTCCGCGGGTTCGCAGTTCTACTTCTGCCTGGGCGCCCAGCATAACCTCGATTCCGGTTACACCGTCTTTGGTACCACGGTCGAGGGTCTCGATGTGATTTCGCAGCTGCGTGCCGGCGACGAGATCGTCCATGTCGAGATCGTTCACGAGTAAAGGGGACTTCCTTGAATAGCCAGCTGATCCAACAGGGCCGCGCCGCTTACCGCGCGGGTGATTTTTCCGCTGCAGCCCAGATGCTTGGGGCGGCAAAGACTCCCGATGAGATTATGGGCGAGGCCGATCACCTCCGTGGCAACGCCTTGATGCACTTGGGCATGTATGCCGAGGCCGCCGAGGCCTATGCCGCCGCCCTCAACGACGGCACCTATGGCAAGCGCGGCGCGCTGCTCACCAACCGCGGCAAGGCACTCGCCGCCGTGGGCGACTACACGACGGCCGCCCAGGCGTTCTCTGCTGCTACGCAGGACGCTTCCTATGCCACGCCGTTCAAGGCCTATCTGGGCCTGGGTAACGCGCTGTTCCAGTCGGGCGACTATGCCAACGCGGGTACTGCCTTCCGTCAGGCTGCCATCGACGGCGCCAATCCGGCTCCTGCCGCCGCACTCGGCGAGCTCGGTCGTTGCTTCATTAAGCTCGGCCGTCCGGCGGATGCCGTGGAGACCTACCGCACGGCTATCGACTTTGCCGGCCCCCGCGACGACACGCGTGCGCTCAACGCCGGCATGGGTCAGGCGCTTTCTGCCGCCGGCCGTCCTTCCGACGCACTCGACGCCTTTAACGCCGCTACTGCCGATGGCATCTACCAGCTCACCTCCGAGCAGGCCGATGAGCTTGCCCGCGTGCACGATTCGCTTGCCGCGCTGTCTGCCCAGACGGCTATGGCCACGGCTCCGGCGCCCGCGATGGACGCTCCTGCCGTCGATCCGCTCGATCCTACGGGCGCGACCGGTCAGTTTATGCCCGATCCCTCGGACACCGGCTTCTTTACGCTGTCCGAGTCCGAGATGGTCCAGCAGGACCGTCAGGACCGTAAGCAGGCCAAGGTCCGTCGTCGCCATCGCCACACGGGTCTCAAAGTCTTCATCGTGCTGCTTCTGCTCATTTTGATCGCCGCGGGCGGTCTGGGCTTTGCCTACACGCGCGGCTTCGGTTTCCCGTCCCAGGAGTCTGTCGTTTCCGATCTGTTCCAGGCTGCCGGCGACGGTGACACCGCAAAGGCCGAGTCTTGCCTGGCCTCGAGCCTGTCCGAGGACGCCAAGTCGATGATCATCTCTTCGATTCCGCAGGGTGCCACCGTGTCCGTCGAGGGCATGGATCAGTCCATGACCGAGACGACCGCTAAGGTGAAGGCATCGCTGTCCAAGGGCGGCGAGCAGGAGTACACCGTCAAATTCGTGCGCTCCGACAACCATATCGGCTGGGCCGTTTCCTCGCTCGATATGGATTTCTCGGCTGCTGACAACCAGTAGTGACCTTATGGGATTTAGCTTTGCCCGGCGCTTCACCGCAAGTGAGGTGCCGGGCTTGCGCTAGTATGATGAGCTAGTAGTTTTCCAGCAATCATCCAACACATCAGGAGTTGCGTTGTTTTCTTTGATGGATATGTTCTTCGGTAGCTATGCGGGCGATCTTGCCATCGACCTCGGTACCGCAAATACGCTTGTCTCCGTGCGCGGCAAGGGCATCGTCATTCGCGAGCCCTCTGTTGTCGCCATCGACAAGAACGACGAGCGCATCCTGGCGGTCGGTATCGAGGCAAAGCGCATGCTCGGCCGTACGCCCGGCAACATCGTGGCCGTTCGTCCCCTGAAGGACGGCGTCATCGCCGACTTCGATGTTACCGAAGCCATGCTTCGCTACTTTATCGACAAGGCTTCCGAGAAGCGCTATCCGTGGACCCCGCGTCCGCGCGTTGTCGTCTGCGTTCCCTCCGGTGTCACGTCGGTCGAGAAGCGTGCTGTCTTTGAGGCCACGATCCAGGCCGGTGCTCGCCAGGCCTACCTGATCGAGGAGCCCATGGCTGCCGCTATCGGCGCCGACCTGCCCGTCGAGGAGCCCACCGGCTCCATGGTCATCGACATCGGTGGCGGTACTACCGAGGTCGCCGTTATCGCTATGGGCGGCATCGTCGTCTCGCAGTCCATCCGTATTGCCGGTGACGAGTTCGATCAGGCCATCCTCACGCACGTTCGCGATGCCTACAACCTGGCCATCGGCGAGCGTACGGCAGAGGACATCAAGATCAAGGTCGGTTCCGCCGTGCCGCTCAAGGACGAGCTCGACGTCGAGGTCAACGGCCGCGACGTGATCACCGGTCTGCCCAAGACCGTGCGCATCGAGAGCGAGGAGATTCGTCGCGCGCTCAACAAGCCGCTCGACGAGATGGCCAAGGCCGTCAAGGACGCACTCGACGCTACGCCTCCCGATCTTGCCTCGGACCTTATGTACTACGGCATTTTGCTGACTGGTGGCGGCGCGCTGCTGCGCGGTCTCGACGTGCGCCTGCGCGATGAGACCGGTGTTTCGGTCAACGTCAGCCCCACGGCGCTCGATAACGTCGTTAACGGCTGTGCCCGCGTGCTCGAGGCCAATGCGTTTGATGGCGGCTTCGTCCAGACCAATGCTTAATTTCCAAAAGGTGGATTCCATTTGGCACGATCTTCGGGTTTCTCCACAAATCTGAATACCAAACGACAATCAACGGGTATGCGCCCGTTGATTGTTTTCAGCCTGATTTCGGTGTTGCTGCTCACGTTTTACATCCGCGAGGGCGAGGCAGGACCGATTCATGCCGTGCGTTCGGGCGTAACGACGATCACCTCTCCGGTGCGCTTTGTGGGTTCGGCTGTGGCGGCTCCTTTCAATGCCATCGGCAACGTGTTCTCTAACCTTACAGCGTCGCAGGACACGCTCGACGAGCTCAAAAAACAAAACGAGGAACTGACCTCTAAGGTTGCTGAGCTCTCCGAGGCTCAAAAGACCGCTGAGCGTCTGGAGGGGCTGGTCGGCCTGCAGTCGACCTACAACCTCAAATCGACCGCAGCTCGTATCGTTGGTGCCTCGGGCGATGCCTGGACCTCGACCGTCACGATTGATAAGGGTTCTGCCGACGGGCTTACCATCAACATGCCTGTGACGAGTTCGGCCGGTGTTATCGGCCAGATCATCGAAGTCTCGGCCAAAACGTCCACCGTGCGCCTGATTGGCGACGAGAACTCGGGCGTGTCGGCTATGGTGCAGGACACGCGCGCCCAGGGCATGCTGCAGGGTCAGGCTGACGGCACGCTGCGTCTTGAGTACGTGAGCGTCGACTCCGATGTTAAGGTTGGCGACATCATCGTGACCTCGGGCATCGGTGGCGTGTTCCCCAAGGGTCTACCGCTCGGCACCGTCTCGTCGGTTGAGAAATCGGCAAACGACGTGTACTACACCATTGTGGTGCGCGCTCAGACCACGGCCGAGAACAACGAGGAAGTGCTGGTCATCACCTCGCTGACCGACGAACAGTCGGCCTCGGATGAGGACGTGAGCACGGCCAACAGCACGCCGCAGGGAACGTCGCGCGATGCTGCGACCAAGACGAAGGACGAGAGCTCGGATGACAGTTCCGACACGTCCGAGACGACCGATTCTGGCTCGAGCGAATAGGGGGCATGTCCATGGATCTACACGAGCAGGGGATGAGCTCCCGTACGTTTGTGATCGCCGCCATCGTGTGCGTGCTGCTGCAGGCAGGCCTGGCACCGCAGATCTCCATTGCGGGCGGTCGCGTCAACTTCATGATTATCCTGGTGTGCCTAAGCGTGTTCTCGGGCGACCCGACCCGTGCCGTTGTGTGCGGTTTTTGCAGCGGCTTGTTTTATGACCTGTCCGCTGCCGTGCCGGTGGGCGTTATGTCGCTCCTGCTGACCGTGGGTTCTTTTGCCCTGGTGCACAGCGCCGTCGGTCAGACGGGCGGTACTCCGAGTGCGCGCGGCGTCACCGTGGGCGCCTTTGCGCTCGTCATTAATGTGATCTACAGCATCATCTTGCTGTTTATGGGTTTGGAGACGAGCTTTGTCGTGGCGATCTTCGGCCATGCGCTGCCGTCCTCGATCCTGACGGGTCTGGTTGCCATTCCGTTTTTGATGTCCGGCGTCGTGCCGCAGTCCGGCTATGGATTCTCCGCACGTGGCGGACGCCAGACGGGTATGCGCTTTAAGCCCAAGACTCGTAAGCTCAAATAGGGGAGGCCCGTAGATGTCTTCCCAGTTGACGGTTATTATCGCCGGTATCGTGCTGGTTGTGGCCATTGTGGTCGCGCTGGTCATCATGCGTCGTGGCGATTCCCGTTTTACCTACGATACGCAGCATGGAACGGCCCCGCGTGCCACCGAGGGCGAGGGCAATACCGCGGCGACCGCCTTTAAGGGCCGCTTTTCCATCCTCACCACGGGTGTGGGCGCGATGTTTGCGGCGCTTGCCGTCAAGCTGTGGGGCATGCAGATGGTCTCATCGGACTATTACGAGAAGCAGGCCAATAGTAATCAGACTCGCACCGTTACAACACCCGCTGTGCGTGGTCGCATCCTCGACCGCAATGGCGTGGCGCTTGTCCAGAACCGTCCCTCACTTGCTGTCGTGGCCTACCGCGACCTTGCCGAGGATGAGGTTCTGGTTCGCCATCTTGCCAACGTGCTTGGAATGCCTTACGTGGCGGTCCTTCGCAATATTCAGGACAATACAGAGGGCGCTCAGAGCCTGCATACCATCGCGACGGACGTCCGTCGCTCCACGGTTGCCTATATCAAGGAACACGCCGGCGAGTTCCCGGGCGTCAAGATTGCCGAGCGTACCGAGCGCCAGTATCCATACGGCGAGACGGCATGCCATATCTTGGGCTATACCGGCACAATTACCTCCGAGCAGCTCGAGGCCCAGAATAAGAAAACCTCTGGCGATGATGATGCTTCTGCTGGCAAGATTACGTACCAGTCGGGCGATATCGTGGGCCAGGCGGGCGTTGAGAGCTACTACGAAAACCTGCTGCAGGGTATTCGTGGCGAGCAGACCGTCAAGGTCGATGCCTCGGGCAATGTGACCGGTCAGGCCGGCGCCGTGCCCGCGAAGGCCGGCTCCGACATTAAGCTCACGCTCGACCTTAAGATCCAGCAGGCCTGCGAGACGGCGCTGGCGAGCGCTATCGAGCTTGCCAAGACCACTGGCTACAGCAATGCCGGCAACGGCGCTGTAGTGTGTCTCGATCCCAACAATGGCGAGATCCTGGGCATGGCGAGCCAGCCCAAGTTCGATCCGTCCGTCTTTATTGGCGGCGTCTCAAATGACGTGTGGACCGAGCTCAATGATGACAAGGGTTCGCACCCGCTGCTCAACCGCGCCATTAGCGGACAGTACATGTCGGCCTCGACCATCAAGCCGCTCTCGGCACTGGCCGGTCTTGAGTTTGGAACCTACACGTCCGGGCAGACGACCAACTGCACGGGTTATTGGACGGGTCTGGGCAAGTCGTGGGGCAAGTACTGCTGGCTGCATTCCGGCCACGGCACCATGACGCTGCAGTCGGGTATCGCCAACTCGTGCGACCCCGTCTTCTACGACATGGGCAAGGCGTTCTTTTATGACGAGCAACATCCCGAGGGCCTGCAGGAGGTCTTTCGTCGCTGGGGTCTAGGCAAGACCTGCGGTATCGATCTGCCGAGTGAGGGCGCGGGCCGTATTCCCGATGCCGAGTGGAAAGAGTCGTACTTCACCGACGCCTCTGCCGAGGACCGCAAGTGGAATGCCGGCGATATGACCAACATTGCCATCGGCCAGGGCGACATCCTGGTGACGCCCCTGCAGATGGCGTGCGCCTATATGGGTCTTGCCAACGGCGGAAAACAGTACGTGCCTCACGTGTTTTTGTCTGCCGTATCGCGCGATGGCGACGGCGATGCCTATAAGTACAACGGCAAGGGCAAGAAGAAGCGCCTGGAGGCCAAGATCAACAGCGATTCGGATTTGACTCTTGTCCGCAACGGCATGCACGACGTGATTTACACGGCATCGACGTCCCTGGCAGCGCACTTTGGCACCCTGACGCCGCAGGTATACGGCAAGTCGGGCACGGGCGAGAAAAGCGGCGAGGACGAATACGCTTGGTTCTGCGCCTATGCACCGGCCGATGATCCCAAGTATGTCATCGCTACCGTCCTGGAGCAGGGCGGCGGTGGCTCAGATACCGCGATGCATGTCGTGCGTGACGTGCTCGGCGTGATTTATGACGAGCCCGATACCTCTTCGGCCTCGGGCGATTCTTCGGTTCGATAGGAGGTTGCGATGGATTTTTCTCCGGCGGATCTGTTCCGTTCAACCAAGACTGGCTCTCGCAGCAGCCTGGACCGTGTCAACAAGCAACTTTCGGCCTCGCGCGGCACGTTTCGCCAAAAGGTGCATATCGGTGTGCTCGTGGCTACTGTGGCCCTCGTTGCCTACGGTGCCATCATTATCTGGTCGGCTTCGCAGTTTAAGGCCGACGCTTCGTTCTCACGCCATCTGCTGGGAATTGGAATCGGTACGGTGCTGGCGGTGCTGGTCTGGCGTACCGACCTGCGCGGTATTTCCAATTTCTCGACGGCGCTGCTCGTCATCGACCTGATCGTGATCCTCTCGCCCAAGATTCCGGGTCTGTCCTATACAGGCGGTCTGGGCATGACGGGCTGGATCAAGATTCCCGGTATCGGCTTGACATTCCAGCCGGTTGAGCTTGCCAAGCTCATCACCATCTTCTTTATTGCTACGCTTGGCTCGCAGTATAACGGTCGCATCGATACCGTTCGTGACTACGTCAAGCTCTGCGGCATGCTGTCCATTCCGTTTTTGGCCGTCGTTGCCATGGGCGACCTGGGCTCGGGCCTGGTCGTGCTGGTTTCGGGCGCCATCGTCATTTGTATGAGCGGTGCACGCCGCGAATGGGTGCTGTCGACCTTGGCCCTGCTCGTGGGCCTGGTGGCCCTCGTCCTGGCGCTCGATTCGGTCTTTGATTCGTTGCTCGGCCACGATGTGCTCATCAAGCAGTATCAGATGAACCGTCTGACGGTCTTTATCGACCCCGATAATGCCGATTCGGACGATGCCTACAACCTGCAGCAGTCGCTTATCGCCGTTGGCTCGGGCGGCTTCTTTGGTAAGGGTTTGGGCCATGCGACGCAGTCGGCCGGCGGCTTTCTGCCTGAGTTCCACACCGACTTCGTCTTCGCCTTCCTGTCCGAGACCTTTGGTTTTTGCGGTTCCTTTTTGCTCCTGTGCCTCTACGTGCTGCTGATCTTTTCGACGATTCGCGTCGCCTTTAAGTGTGAGTCGCTGTTTTTGCGTCTTTCGTGTGTGGGCATCGTTGGCATGTGGGCGTTTCAGACCTTCGAAAACATCGGCATGTGCATCGGCACGATGCCGATTACCGGTATTCCGCTACCGTTTATTAGCTTCGGTTCGTCTTCGATGATGATTCAGCTGCTGACGGTGGGTATCGTACAATCCATATGGCGGCATCGTTCGGGCGCCGCGTAACCGCTGGAGGGGTTTGCTATGAAAATTCCCGTAGATAAGCTGACCCGCGCTTTTAAGATGGGCGCGTCCGTTAAGAAGGATTCCGATACGCCGGTGCGCGTCTCGGTCTATCTGGATTCGTCCGCCTCGCGCTTTCTGGCCGAGACGGTGCGTGATGCCTTTGTGCCGCAGACGACCTCGGGCATTGTACGCGTCGAGCGTCTGGGGGAGGAGCGAATTGCTCCAAAGACCGATACCGATGTGGTGCTGGTGCTCTCGTGTGGTTCCGACCGCTTGGAGAGTGCCGTGCAGGAGCTCGTGATCGCCGGCGCGCCCGTGTGCGTGCTTGCCGAGTCTGCTGTGGAGGTGCCGTTTATCGAGGAGTCCACGCCCATGCTCGGCGTGGTAGCGGCAACCGATAAGACGTATCTGCTCGAGACGCTTGCCCGCTGGATTCTCGATCGCACCGACAAGGAAACGGCTTTTGCGGCGAACTTTGCCTTCATGCGCATCGCGGCGGCCAATCGTATCATCACCTCGTGCGCGCTCACCAATATGGCGACCGGTGCGCTGGTGTTTTTGCCGGGCGCCGATTATCCCGTTATGGCGCTGGCGCAGGTGGGCATGCTCTTTGAGCTCGCTGCCGTCTTTGGACGCGGCATTAAGCCAGAGCGTGGCTACGAGGTCGCGGGCGTACTTGCCGGCGGTCTTGTGATCCGCGCGGTCACCCGCGCGCTCGTCAAGCAGACGCCGCATATTGGGTTTGCCGTCAAGGCGCTCACTGCTGCCGCGGGCACCTATGGCATGGGCCGTGCGCTCGTTTCGCTCTACGAGCGCGATGTCGACTACAGCCGTGCCAACGAGGTGGTCACTGCCACGTTCTCCCGCGTTCGCGATCTGGTGACCACGGTCGCGGGCGCTACCCGTCCTATGGCGTCCTACCAGGACGCATCCGATCTCGCAGCTTAGGGGTTTTCCGTTGCGCGTTGCATACCAAGACTGTTTTCATTTAATTGAGCCGCTGCTCGCCAAGGTCGAGAAACCGAGCCGCTATATCGATCACGAGTGGGGCACGCTTTCCAAGGCCGATGCCGACTACCGTTGCTGCCTGATCTACCCGGATGTGTACGAGGTCGGTCTGCCCAACCAGGGCATCGCCATCCTCTACAACATCCTTAACCAGGCCGAGGGCATCTCCTGCGAGCGCGGCTATGTGCCGTGGCCCGATATGGGTGACGCCATGCGCGAGGCAGGCATTCCGCTGCTCTCGCTCGAGGGTGCAGCGCCGGTTGCTTCGTTTGATATCGTCGGCCTGCATGTGCCGCACGAGATGGCGGTGACGAACTTCCTCGAGGCACTCGACCTCGCTGGTATTCCGCTGTTAGCGGCTGACCGCACCGAGGACGACCCCATTATCATCGCCGGCGGCCCCTCGGTGTACAACCCCGAGCCGTACGCGGCCTTCTTCGATGTTATCCTCATCGGCGAGGGCGAGGAATCGCTGCTCGAGACCTGCCAGCTGCATCGCCGCCTGCGTGACGAAGGGGTCCCGCGCGCGCAGATTGTCGAGCAGCTTGCATCCATTGCCGGCAACTACGTGCCGTCGCTCTATGAGGTTCGTCACGACGAGCCCTGCTCGCCGCATGGCTACACCGTGCCGCGTGAGGGCAAGGATGCGCCGACCGTGGTCTACAAGCGCGTCGTCGAGGATTTCGGCGCCACGAATCCGCTGTCGCAGTCGTGCGTGCCCTATGCACAGCTGGTTCACGACCGCCTGTCTATCGAGATCCTGCGCGGCTGCGCCCGCGGCTGTCGTTTTTGTCAGGCCGGCATGACGTATCGCCCGGTGCGCGAGCGCTCGGCCGACCAGATCGTCTCGTCGGTGATTCAGGGTCTGGAAAAGACCGGCTATGACGAGGTGTCGCTGACCTCGCTCTCCACGACCGACCACTCCTGCATTCGCGACGTGCTCGGCAGGCTCAACCGTCGCCTGGAGGATACGGGTATTCGCGTGTCTATTCCGTCGCAGCGCCTGGATTCGTTTGGCGTGGATATGGCCGAGTCGGTCGCCGGCGAAAAGAAAGGTGGCCTGACGTTCGCGCCCGAGGCCGGCAGCCAGCGCATGCGCGACATCATTAACAAGAACGTGACCGAGGAGGACCTGGACCGTGCGGCCAAGGCGGCCTTCGAGGCCGGCTGGAACCGCATGAAGCTCTACTTTATGATGGGCCTTCCCGGCGAGCGCGACGAGGACATCGTGGCCATCGCCAATCTGGTCGATCACGTGCTGGAGCTCGGTCGTTCCGTGGTGCCCAAGGCTCGTCGCGGCTCGATCTCGGTGTCGATCTCGGTTTCGGTCTTTATCCCCAAGGCTGCCACGCCGTTCCAGTGGTGCCCGCAGCTCGACTACGACGACGTCAAGCGTCGCCAGAAGTTGCTTATCACGAGCGTTCGCAACCGTGCCGTCCGCGTGCATTACCACGATGCCGAGACCTCGCTCATCGAGGCCGCGCTGTCCCGCGCCGGTCGTGACATGACGCCCGTCATCATCGACGCTTGGCGCTCGGGCTCTCGCTTTGACGCCTGGGTAGAGCATTTCTCGCTCGATAACTGGAAGGAAGCTGCTGCCAAAAACGGAATCGACCTCAATGAGCTCGTGCACCTGCCCTACGAGTTGGACTGGCGCCTGCCGTGGGAGCACGTGAGCCCCGGCTGCACGCGCGGCTTCCTCGAGCGCGAGTACCGTCGCTCGCTCGAGGGTGTCACGACTCCCGACTGCACCCGCACGTCGTGCACCGGCTGCGGGATCTGCCCCACGCTCCACGCCAAGAATGTATTGATGGGTGATCGCGCATGAGTGAGCGCCTGACCGACAACCCCTCGCTCTTTAGACTTCGTGTTCGCTATGGCAAGCGCGATCGCCTTAAGTACCTGGGCCATCTCGAAGTAATCCATACCATTGAGCGCATCGTGCGCCGTGCGGGGCTTCCCTATGCCGTCACGCAGGGCTTCTCTCCGCACATGCGCGTGGGCTTCTCTTCGGCGCTACCGGTGGGTACGTCGTCGACCTGCGAGTGGTATGACCTGTTTATGACCGAGTTCGTGGCGCTCGACGAGGCGTTTGGGCGCCTGGCTGCGGCGTCTCCGGCCGATCTGGCGCCCATCGAGGCGGCGTACATCGACGTGCGCACGCCGGCATTGACGGCGCAGCTCACGCGCCTGTCGTATCGCATCGACTTACACCTGGATCCCGAGGCGCCCGTAAGCGCCGACGAGGTGCGTCGTGCGATCGACACGCTGCGCGCGGGCCATGGCATCGACTACGCGCGCGGAAAAAAGAGCAAGCGCTTGGATTTTGATCACACACTCGTGGGCTATGAGCTCACGGCGGGGGAGCGCCCGGACCATTTAATGCTCATGCTCGACACCCATGCCGACAACGAGGGCTCCATGCGTCCGGAAATTTTGCTTTCTGCGGCTGATGTTTTGTTGCAGGGCTTGACCCCGGGCGTGGATGCACCTATTGTTTCCACCGGTATGCAAGACCTCGTGACCATCTGCTCCTACGATGTCGAGCGTCAGAATCAAGCATGCGAGGACGACGAGGGCCGACTCGTCAGCCCCATACCTGTGCGAACTTGTGGATTTGCTCCACATACTCGTTGACGGGGGTATTTTCGCCTGCTACTATATTCGGCTGTTGCACTAACTGATGCATGAAGGGCAAGTAAACATGTACGCAATCGTTAACACGGGCGGCAAGCAGTACAAGGTCGCCACCGACGATGTCATCACCGTCGAGAAGATCGAGGGCAATGAGGGCGACAAGGTCACCCTGCCGGTTATCTTCCTCAACGATGGTAAGAAGATCGTCACCGATCCCGACAAGCTGGCCAAGGCCAAGGTTACCGCTCAGATCGTTGAGCAGTTCAAGGGCGAGAAGCAGCTGGTCTTCAAGTTCCACAAGCGCAAGCGCTATCGTCGTCTGAAGGGTCACCGTCAGCAGCTCACCAAGCTGAAGATCGTGAAGGTTCAGGCTACCTCCCGCGCCAAGAAGGCTGTCAAGGCAGAGGCTGAGGCTGTTGCCGAGGCTCCCGTCGCCGAGTAGATTACACTCGTAACGAAAGAGTAGGTATACACAATGGCACACAAAAAAGGACTCGGTTCCTCCCGTAATGGCCGTGACTCCCGCGGTCAGCGCCTTGGCACGAAGCGCTATGCCGGCCAGACGGTAACCACGGGCACGATTCTCGTCCGTCAGCACGGCACGCACATCCACCCGGGTGAGAACGTTGGCCGTGGTAAGGACGACACGCTGTTCGCGCTGGTCGACGGTACCGTTGAGTTCCACAAGGGTATCAAGCACAGGGTCAGCGTACGCCCGCTCGCGAACGCGTAATTCACCCTTCATAGAGCACATATGTGGGAGGCACTTGAGTTTTAGGATTCAAGGGTCTCCCTCTTTTTGTAGGAGGCGATTCTGTTGTCACAGTTCACCGATATCAGCCGCATTAACGTGTGCGGCGGCGACGGCGGAGCCGGATGCATGTCGTTTAGGCGCGAGGCATTTGTCCCCAAGGGCGGCCCCGATGGCGGCGACGGCGGTCGTGGCGGCAATGTCGTCATCCAGGCCGATGCTCAGCTGTCTTCGCTGATCGATTACCGCTTTAAGCATCACTTCCGCGCCGAGCGCGGCACGCACGGGCAGGGTGCCCGTCGTAACGGTAAGAGCGGCGAGGACCTGATTCTCAAGGTCCCTATGGGTACCGTGGTACGCGAGCTCGACCCCGAGACGCAGACCCCGATGTTCGAGATTGCCGACCTGGTGCACGACGGCGAGCGCGTCGTCGTGGCCCCTGGTGGCGCCGGTGGTCTGGGCAATACGCACTTTGTGACGTCGGTGCGCCGCGCGCCCGCGTTTGCTCAGCTGGGCGAACCGGCCGAGGAGCACTGGATCGAGCTCGAGATGAAGCTTATGGCAGATGCCGCGCTCGTGGGCTTCCCCTCGGTGGGAAAGTCCTCGCTCATCGCGCGTATGAGCGCTGCCCGTCCCAAGATTGCCGACTACCCGTTTACCACGCTCGTGCCCAATCTGGGCATGGTGCGTGCCGGCGAGTACTCCTATGTCGTTGCCGACGTCCCCGGCCTCATCGAGGGTGCGAGCGAGGGCAAGGGCCTGGGCCATCAGTTCCTGCGCCACATCGAGCGCACGGCACTCATCATGCACGTCGTCGATATGACGGGTGGTTTTGAGGATCGCGATCCGGTCGAGGATTACCACATCATTAACCGTGAGCTCGAGCAGTATGGCGCAGAGCTCTCGGAGCGTCCGCAGATCGTCGTTGCCAACAAGTGCGACGCGCCGGGCACGGCTGACAAGATTGCCGACCTTAAGCGTGCGGCGCTCGATGATGGCCATATGTTCTTTGCTGTGTCTGCTGTTACGGGCGCCGGCCTCAACACGCTGATGCTTGCCGTGGGCGAGCAGGTGGCTAAGCTGCGCGCCGAGTTGGCTGTCTCCGATGAGCCGGTCGTTCTGCGCGACGATGAGTGGGAGCGCCGCCGCCTGCAGCGTGAGAAGCGTTTCCGCATTGTCCAGGAAGAGCCCGGTGCCTTCCGCGTGGTCGGTCGTGCCATCGAGCGCATGGTCATCCAGACCGACTGGGAAAACGAAGAAGCCGTTATTTACCTGCAGCATAAGTTTGCGCGTATGGGTGTTGACGACGCGCTCGAGAAGGCCGGTTGCCGTGCGGGCGACGAGGTCCGCATTTGCCAGCGCGCCTTTGACTTTGAGGGCGCTGAGGACTTCTCGGAGTACGAGGAGCTCGAGGATGCTGGCGAGGACGTTGCCGTTGAGGCCATTGACGTGACCGACGCTGCGGATGAGGGCGTCGAGGTTGTCGATGCGGCGGATGCCGCGGGCGATGCCGAGACCTCGGAGGGCGAGTAAGCCATGTCGCTGCGCGGTGGAATCGGTCTGCCCGAGCTTCCTCTAGAGGACGGGCAGGAGTTTAGGCTCGGCATTATGGGTGGCACCTTTGATCCCATCCATTACGGGCACCTGGTGACCGCCGAGCAGGCGCGTGAGTCCCTCGACTTGGACGCTGTGCTCTTTATGCCGGCGGGCTCTCCTGCCTTTAAGCTTGACAAACCGGTGACGCCTGCCGAGGACCGTTATGCCATGACGGTCCTCGCCACCGCCGCGAACCCGGCCTTTTTGGCGAGCCGGTTCGAGATCGACCGCCCGGGCGTAACCTATACGGCCGATACGCTTCATGCCCTTCGCGACTTTTACCCGCCGCAGGTAAAGCTCTACTTTATTACGGGCGCCGACGCGATTATCGATATTGTGACTTGGCATGATGCCGAACGAATCGCTGAGCTTGCTACCTTTATTGCGGCGACGCGACCGGGCTTTGATATCGATACGGCGCGTGCCCGAATCAAAGAGTCGGGGCTGCCGTTCGACGTGCGCTATATTCAGATTCCGGCGCTGGCGATCAGCTCGACGAACATTCGTAAGCGAGTTGCTCGCGGTATGAGTGTGCGCTATCTTACGAGCGAGTCCGTGCTCGGCTACATTCGCAAACGCAGGCTATATGCCGATTTGGGCCAAGAAGATTTTGAGTGATGGGGGTCTACGTTGTCGGTAGAGGATCAGTTTGAGGGCGATGAGCGCGCGCTGCTCAAGCGCATTCAAGAGCTGCTCGATGTTCGCATGAAGGATAAGCGCAAGCGCTATGTGCATTCGCTGGGTGTTGCTGAGACCGCACTTCATCTGGCCGAGGTCTACGGCGTTGACCGCTTTGATGCCGCTGCCGCCGGCCTGATCCATGACTGGGACAAAGTGCTCTCCGACGACGAGCTGGTCACGCGCGCTCTGCACTACGGCATTAAGATTGCCGGCTCTCCTTCCGCCGCGACGCCGCTTTTGCATGGCCCTGTTGCCGCCTATGAGCTTCCGCAGCTTTTCCCTGAGTTGTCGTTGGCCGTTTTCCAGGCTGTCGACCGTCACACCGTGGGTGCCTGCGACATGACGCCGCTCGATATGGTGGTCTTTGTGGCCGATGCCATCGAGCCCAACCGCCACGGCGACTATGCCCATGCGTTGCGTAAGATGGTGGGGGAGTCGACGCTCGATGAGTTGTTCTTCTCCTGTTTTGCGCAGGGTCTGGTCTATGTGATCCAGTCCGGGCGCTATCTTTATCCCACGGCTATTACGATTTACAACCATTACGCCCAGCTGCGCTAGCTCGGGCTGTCTAGAAAGAGGTATTCCATGGCCGACGAGACCATGACCGACGAGCAGATTCTTGAAGGTGTGGAGCACAAGAGCTTCGTCGCCACGTCCGACCGCACTGCCGCCTCGCTGTCCGCGAGCGGTGTCGCCGCCGAGGATGTCGCCCGCGCCGCCGCGCAGGCCGCCTACGACAAGAAGGGCGAGGACGTTCAGGTGCTCGACCTGACCGAGCTTTCCGACGTATGCGACTACTTTGTGCTTGCCACCGGTTCCAACAACCGCCAGGTCGATTCTATCGTCGACGAGATCGAGGAGAAGGTCGCCGAGGCTTGCGGCGAGCACCCGTTCTCCATCGAGGGTCGCGAGCAGAAGACCTGGATGCTCATGGACTATGGTTCGGTTGTCGTCCACGTCTTCACTCCCGAGGCGCGCGACTTCTACCGTCTCGAAAAGCTCTGGGGCGACGCTCCCCAGCTCCCCCTCAACCTCCTCTAGTAGCTCATTTGAGACGGGGTTTAGCTACCCTCACGCATATCGCCGGGCAGGTGCGGTTTTCCGCACCTGCCCGGCTTTCTTTTTGCCCAAAGGCGGTTAATCGTTGAAGCGGGATTGGCGGCCGAAGGAAAGGGCGGTGTCGCCGAACTTGTCTCGGACGGCGTCGATGGCGACGGAGAGGTCGCGGCGGTCGCTGGATTGGGCTCCGCGGTCATCGATCTCGCAGAACAGGTCGGTCTGAATGCCGCCTTGGTGGTCGAAGTCGCTCATGCCGATGCCCGCTAAGCGAACATGCATGCCTTCCTGCCAGATGTTGTCGAGCAGTTCGAGTGCAACCGCCACGAAGATGTTCTCATCGTCGGTCGGATGAGGCAGCCGGCGCTGTGCCGTACGCCCGCTGCCATACGAATACTTAAGCTTGAGCGTTACCGTGGCACCCGTCAGCCCCTGACGGCGCAGGCGGCGTCCCACTGACTCTCCCAACAGCGCAATCGCCGCCTCAATATCCCCACGCTCAGTTAAATCTTTCGCAAAGGTGCGTTCATTGCTGACCGACTTGACCTCGCGCTCTTCATCGAGGCTCGTGACTTCGGAGATTTCGAGTCCCAGCGCACGCCGGCGCATGCGTTCGCCGTTGACGCCAAAAATAGAGGCCAGTGTGGACTCAGGCGCGCGCGAAAGCTCGCCGAGGGTGTAGATGCGCATGCGGCGCAGTCGCTCCTCGGCCGAGCGCCCGATGCCGCTCATGGCAGATACCGGCAGCGCGGCCAAAAAGCGCTGCTCGGTTCCGGGGCGCACGATGGTCAGCCCAAACGGCTTATCCCGCTCGCTTGCGATCTTTGCGACCGTCTTGTTGTAGCCCACGCCAATGGAACAGGTCACTCCCAGCCCTGCCACGCGGTCGCTTATACGCCGCGCAACCAGCAGCGGGTCTTCGGGCGCAAAGCGACCCGGTGTGATATCGATAAAGGCTTCGTCGATGGATACGCGCTCAACACGCGGGGTCTCGTCGGCGAGAATCGCCATGACCTGCGCGCTCACCTCGCGGTAGCGGTCAAAGTGCCCGTGTGTCCAAATGGCTTGCGGGCACAAGCGCCGTGCCTCGGCCGAGGCCATGGCAGAGTGCACGCCAAAGCGACGCGCCTCATACGAACACGTGGACACGACGCCACGCGAATCGGCGTCTCCGCCCACGATGAGCGGCTTTCCTCGCCATTCGGGATGGTCGAGCATTTCCACGCTCGCAAAAAACGCATCAAGGTCCATGAGGCCAACCGCCGGACCCGTCCAGGGAGGCGGCGTGACGCCCATGGCATCCTCATAACCGTATGTATGTTCGCGTCTTTCCATGTCATGAGTATACCGCGCAGCTCATGTGGGGTGCGTGTATGTGCTTGCAAATCCCGAATTCTTGTCTAAGATATGGATTTGCCCTCGACTACACCGAAGAAGTTGGTCTCACGGACTTCACCTGCCCGCGTCGATGGCGTATTATGTTCAACTGTTTGTTTGTAGTTGCAGCCTAAAGCTGCTTGGTTGGAGGAGTTTCCTTTGGCAGTCAAGATTCGCCTTGCTCGTCACGGCGCTAAGAAGCGTCCGTACTACCGTGTCGTCGTCGCCGATTCCCGCGCCCCGCGTGACGGTCGTATCATCGAGGAGGTTGGCCGCTACAACCCGATGACCGCCCCCAAGACCATCAACCTCGACCTCGAGAAGATCGCCGACTGGCAGTCCAAGGGCGCTCAGCTCACCGACGCCGTCGCCGCTCTGGTCAAGGCCGCCAACGAGGGCGAGAAGACCGAGACCGTCGTCAAGAAGTCCAAGAAGCAGCTCGCCAAAGAGGCCGAGGCCGCTAAGGCTGCCGCTGAGGCCGCTGAGGGCGCCGAGGAGTAAATCGTGCCTGAGGTTGACGCTGCACAGCTCGAGGGTGAGGCAATGCTCTCAGATCGCATCGCCGATCTCGTCGAATATCTCGTTGTTCAGATCGTCGACGACCCGGATTCCGTGAGCCTTGAGGTCATCGATGGTGACGACGCCTCTACGATTGAGGTTTCGGTCGCCGAGGATGACGTCGCTAAGGTCATCGGCCGTCGTGGCCGTACCATCAAGGCCATTCGCACGCTCGCCCGTGCACTGGCCGCTCGCCTCGACACTGCTGTCGAGGTAGAGGTTCTGGGCTAGGACCTTGAGGTCCCAGTACAAAAACATCGCCCGTGTGGTCAAGCCGCACGGAAGGAAGGGGGAGGTCCTCGCGCAGCCGCTGCGGGGGCTTCCTTCTGTATTAGAGTCGGGTATGCGCGTCGCACTGACGCCGCCGGCGCTCAAGCGCGACCGCTTTTGCACGGTCGTGTCCGTCACCGATACGGGCGATGGCGATCTGGTCTCGTTTGAGGGCATTGACGACTTGACGGCCGCCGAGGGCATCACGGGATGCTACGTGCTAGCAAATCGTGACGACTTTGAGCTCGATTCGCTCGACGCTGCCTATACCGACCTGATGGGTCGCGAGGTGGTCGACGAGCGCTTCGGTTCGCTCGGTACGATCGTCGAGATCATGTCGACGCCCGCCAACGATGTTTGGGTTGTCGAGGGTGATCGGTACGGCGAGGTACTGATTCCCGTGATCGAGCAGGTCGTGCTCGATCTTCCCGACACAGGAACAATTTCCGTCCACGTTATGGACGGCCTGATCGATATGGACAAGTAGGGAGGACAACATGCTGATCGAGACCCTTTCGGTCTTTCCCGAGATGTTTGAGCCCGTCATGTCCACATCGATCTTGGGCCGCGCCCGCAAGGCCGGCCTTTTTGATTTTAAGGCGTATAACCTGCGCGACTGGACGCACGACCGCCATCGTACCGTCGATGACGAGCCGTACGGCGGCGGGCAGGGCATGCTCATGAAGGTCGAGCCTATCGCCGAGGCCATCGAGGCCATTAGCGCAGAGGGTCCCAAGCCCACTGTGGTGTTCTTTACCCCCTGTGGCGAGCCCTTTACGCAGCATGTGGCCGAGCGCCTGCTCAAAAGTGAGCGCCTGTTGTTTGTGTGCAGTCGCTACGAGGGCGTCGACGAGCGTGCGTATGCGTATGCCGATGAGCGTCTGTCGATCGGCGACTATGTGCTCACGGGCGGCGAGCTCCCCGCCATGGTCGTGGCCGATGCTGTTGTTCGCCTCATCCCCGGCGCTCTGGGAGATGAGATGAGCAACGTCGACGAGTCCTTCTCGACCGCCGAGGACGGAGGATTGCTCGAGTACGCGCAGTACACCCGCCCCGCCGAGTTCAACGGCGAGGGCGTGCCGCCGGTGCTTGTGAGCGGCGATCACGCCAAGGTCGATGCCTGGCGTCGCAAGAACGCCATCGAGCGCACCTGCTGCTGGCGTCCCGATCTGATCGAGACAGCGTGGCTCACGCCCGAGGAGCGCGCTTACGCGCAGGAGATTCTTGACGCTTCGTATTCGCAGAGCGAGGAGTGAGTATGGTTCCTACGCAACATTCCGCGTTGAGGAGCGCTTTTGAGTGGATCGCGGTCATCGCGATCGCACTGGTCGCCACCTTCTTGATTCGCTCGTTTGTGGTCGAGCCCTTTGTGGTGCCCACCGGCTCCATGGAGTCCACGATCGAGATTGGCGACCAGATCCTGGCACAAAAGGTGAGCCTCGAGCTCGGTCAGCCCGTCAAGCAGGGCGATATCGTGGTGTTTCACAACCCCGATGGCACCTCCGAGCATGATGTTCTTGTCAAGCGTGTCATTGCCATGGCCGGCCAGACGGTCGACCTGCAGGATGGCAAGGTGGTCGTTGACGGCCAAGCGCTCGACGAGGACTATACGACGGGCATGAGCTGGCCACTTTCGGTCCAAGCGCCCGGTGCTCAGGTAAGCTATCCCTACACCGTTCCCGACGGGTGCGTGTGGGTGATGGGCGACAACCGCGAAAACTCTGCCGACTCACGCTACTTTGGTCCCGTCGATCGCTCTGATTTGATTGCTGTGGCGCTTGTGCGCTACTGGCCGCTCAACCGCATCGGCGCTATCGACTAAAAACCGCTATAGTACAGTACCTAACCGTGTAATCGTTTCGACGAGGGGATATTAGAGGCATGAACGCTTCATCGCTTTCCTTCCAAGACATCATCCTGCGCCTCCAGCAGTACTGGGGCGAGCAGGGCTGCGTCATTATGCAGCCCTATGACTCCGAGGTCGGTGCCGGTACCTTCCACACCGCGACCACGCTGCGCTCGCTCGGTCCCGCCGAGTGGCGCACCTGCTATGCGCAGCCCTGCCGCCGTCCCGCCGACGGCCGCTACGGCGAGAACCCCAACCGCATGCAGCACTACTATCAGTTCCAGGTGCTCATCAAGCCTTCTCCGGTTAACGCCCAGGAGCTCTACCTGGGGTCTCTTGCCGCTATCGGTCTGGACCCCAACGACCATGACGTCCGCTTTGTCGAGGACGACTGGGAGAGCCCGACGCTCGGCGCCTGGGGCCTTGGCTGGGAGGTCTGGCTCAATGGCATGGAGGTCACGCAGTTTACGTACTTCCAGCAGGTGGGCGGCATCGAGGTCGACCCCGTGCCCGTCGAGATTACCTACGGCCTGGAGCGTATCGCCATGTACGCCCAAGGCGTCAACTCGGTCTACGACCTGGTGTGGAGCTACCTTCCCGACGGCACGCCCATGACCTATGGCGATGTGTTCCTGGAGAACGAGCGCGAGTTCAGCGCTTACAACTTTGAGGTCGCCAACGTCGAGATGATGCGTCAGAAGTTTGACGACTACGAGGCCGAGTGCCACTCCTGTCTGGAGCGCAAGCTGCCGCTGCCGGCGTACGACTGCGTCATGAAGTGCAGCCACGCCTTCAACCTGCTCGATGCCCGTGGCGCGCTGTCCGCGGTCGAGCGTGCCAACTACATCCTGCGCGTCCGCGCCGTCGCCAAGGCGTGCTGCGAGGCCTACATGGCCGAGGTCGCCGGAGTCAACGAGAATGCCGACCAGGAAGGCGAGGTGGCGTAAGCCATGGCAGACGCTAAGGATTTCCTGTTTGAGATCGGTACGGAGGAAATGCCCTCCGCACCGTTGAACAATGCCGTCAAGCAGCTTGGCACCATGATCGCCAAGGGTCTCGACGAGGCCGGTCTGGCCCACGGCGAGGTCCGCGTGATCTCGAGTCCGCGTCGCCTGGCTGCACTCGTTGCCGACGTCGCCACCGCGACCGATGAGGTTCACGAGGTCAAGCGTGGCCCCGCGGCCAACATTGCCTTCGACGCTGACGGTAACGCCACCAAGGCTGCCCAGGGCTTTGCCCGCAAGTGCGGTGTGGCTGCCGAGGACCTGGTCCGTCGCGAGGACACCGACGGTCGCGAGTATGTGTTCGCCGAGAAGAATATTCCCTCCGCACCGGCTACGCCGATTCTGACCGCTCTGTGCGAGAAGACCATCGCCGGCCTGCAGTGGCCCAACTACCGCAGCCAGCGCTGGGGCCACGAGCACGCGACCTTTGTTCGTCCGGTCCGTTGGATCTGCTGCCTTTTGGGCGAGGATGTTGTGCCCGTGTCGTTTGCCGACGTGACGAGTGGCAACACCACGCGTGGTCATCGCGTACTTGGCCCTGGTGACCATGTGGTTGCCAGCCCCGCCGTCTACGAGCAGGTGCTCGAGGACGCCGGCGTGCTTTCTGCCGAGCGTCGTCGCGAGGCCATCCTTGCCGGTATCGCCGAGGTCGAGGCCGCTCGCCCCGGCTGTCATGTTGACACGCCCAAGAAGGTCCTCGAGGAGGTCATTAACCTCTGCGAGTGGCCGACGGTGCTCGTCGGTACCTTCGATGTGGAGTTCCTCAAGGTCCCGCACGAGATCATCTGCGAGTCCATGCTCACCAACCAGCGCTACTTCCCGATCTATGACGGCGAAGGCAAGCTGACGCGTGAGTTCGTGGTCGTCTCCAACAGCAAGCCCGAGAATGCCGAGCGCGTGATCGACGGCAACGAGCGCGTTGTGCGTGCCCGTCTGGACGATGCCAAGTTCTTCTACGAGGAGGACTTGAAGATCTCCCTCGACGAGTTCCGTGAGCGTCTGGCCAAGGTTGCCTTCCAGGAGAAGCTCGGTAGCGTGCTCGCCAAGTCCGAGCGCATCGAGCAGCTCGCGCTCGCTATTGCCCGTGAGGCACACCTGGGTGCTCACCTGGCAGCCGATGCCGCTCGCGCCGCGCACCTGTGCAAGGCCGACCTGGTATCCAACGCCGTCGTCGAGTTCACGAGCCAGCAGGGCGTGATGGGCGGTTATTACGCGACCGCGATGGGGGAGAACGACGAGGTCGCTCATGCTATTCGCGATCACTATCGTCCTCGCTTTGCCGGTGACGAGCTGCCCGAGGGCACCGCTGGCTGCATCGTGGCCTGCGCCGATAAGCTCGATACCATCGCCGGTATCTTTGCCATCGGCGAGCCCCCGACCGGCTCTTCGGACCCCTACGCGCTGCGTCGTGCCGCTATCGGCATCATCAACATCCTGCGCGACCGCTTGCCGATCGACCCCACGTCGCTCATCGACTTCGCCCTCGAGCTCTATAGCGAGCAGGGTATTGAGTTCGACGCCGCCAAGGTCGCCCAGCAGGTTCGCGACTTCTTCCATGGCCGCCTGGTGAGCATGGCCCGCGACGAAAAGATCCCGGCCGATACCGTTGCCGCCGTCTCCGCGGTGCACATCATCGCCCCGTCCGTCTTCTTCGCCCGCTGCGCCGCCCTCGACGAGGCCCGCAAGAACGACGCCGAGACGTTCGACAACCTTGCGACCGCCTATGCCCGCGCCGCACACATCTCCAAGCCCGAGCTGGGTGCGGAGTACGACCGCGGCCTGATGGGCGAGGCCGAGCTCGCGCTTGCCGATGCCTCCGAGGCTGCTCAGACCGCTGTCGATGCCGCCCTTGCTGCCGAGGATTACCCGGCCGCATTTGCCGCCCTTGCCGCCCTGCGCGCGCCCATCGACCGCTTCTTCGATGAGGTCATGGTCATGGACAAGGACGAGCAGCTCCGCGATAATCGCCTTAAGCTGCTCAACCGCTTCGAGGCCGTTTTCTCCGGCATCGCCAACATCGGTGAGCTTGCCCGCAAAAAGTAAGCCAGCCTGCGCATAAGCGCAAAAGGAGCCCCGCATGGATTGCCCGGTCACCGCTCGTCCCACCGTTATCGTTATCTCCGACTCGCTCGGTGATACCGCTTGTGAAGTGGTGCTTGCGGCGTCCGGGCAATTTGATGAAGGGGCTTTTCTTCTCTTGCGCCTGCCCAAGGTGACCTCGGTGGAGCAGGTGGAGTCGTTTGTGGGCCCGCGCGTCGATGCGGACCATCGCGATATTGCCGTGTTCCACACCATTGTCGATCCGGCGCTTCGCGCCCGCGTGCTCGATTACCTGGGCATGCTGCATATTCGTTCGGTCGACCTGATTGGCCCGACGCTTGCCGTGCTGTCGTCGCTCATCGGTGTGCCGCCCAAGGGCGTCGCGGGTGTGATTCACAAGACCGATGACCGCTATTTCCATCGCATCGAGGCCATGGAGTATTTCGTTGAGCACGATGACGGGCGCGGCTGCGACGATCTGTCGGGAGCCGATATCGTGCTGCTGGGCGTATCGCGTACGTCCAAGACGCCGCTGTCGATGTATTTGGCCTATCAGGGCTACAAGGTCGCCAACGTCCCACTGGCGCATGGCATGGAGCCGCCCAAGTCGATTTACGAGGTCGACCCGATGCGCCTGTTCGGCCTGATTTCGACCGTCGATGTGATTTCCGAAATTCGCGATAGCCGCTTGGGCGATGACTACGCTCGTGCCGTTGCCGGCTCCTATGCCGAGCCCGAGAGCGTGCGCAGCGAGCTTGAGGAAGCTCGTGCCCTCATGAAGCGCCTAGGCTGCTTTGTGGTGCGTACCGACGGCAAGGCCATCGAGGAAAGCGCTGCCGAGATCATTAGCCACTTGGAGGAAATCCAAGAAGTCCGTGCCCGCCGCGCCGCCCGTCGAGCCTAATAGTAGCAGCATTTTGATAAAGCGATTTAGCAAAAATATCGCATCTGACCTGCACTCTCTTACAGTGGTATCTTCATAAGGTAACCACCTTTACCTACCGTTTACCGCCAGTTTTAGCACGTTTACCAAACCGCGCATCCTCTGCTTAAGCCCGCTCAAAACCCGCCGTATAGTTCCCTCACGGCCCACATCTGGCGGGTCGATTCGTTACCACGGTCGTGCGCGTAAGTGCATGGAAGGGGAAGTATCGTGAGCGATTGCAAGAGGGTTTACCGTTTTGGAACCGACGCCCAGGGCACCTGTGTCACTGAGGGCGACAAGTCCATGAACTTCGTGCTTGGCGGCAAGGGCGCAAACCTTGCCGAGATGAGCCGCATCGGCCTGCCGGTTCCCGGTGGTTTTACCATTACCTGCCAGACCTGTGTCGAGTACTCCGGTGCCGGCAACGTCTGGCCCGAAGGCGCGCTCGATGAGATCGTTACCGCCGAGGAAGAGCTCGAGTCCCGCTGCGGCAAAAAGCTCGGTGACGCCTCCGATCCGCTGCTCGTGTCGGTTCGTTCGGGCGCTCCGTTCTCCATGCCCGGCATGATGGACACGGTCCTCAACTTAGGCCTCAACGACGACTCCGTTCAGGGGCTCATCGCCCAGACGCAAAATCCGCGTTTTGCTTGGGATAGCTACCGCCGCTTTATTCAGATGTTCTCCAACGTCGTTATGGGCGTTGACGCCGACCTGTTCGAGAACGCGCTGACCCTGGCACGCCTGGTCGCCGGCGTCCGCGTCGACTCCGAGCTTTCGGCCGAGGATCTGCAGGAGCTCGTCGAGACCTTCAAGGGGATCTTCTCCGAGAACGTCGATGCCTCCCTGTATCCCGAGCTCGAGGTCGCTGACGGCAAGCCCGTCTTCCCGCACGACCCGGAGCTCCAGCTGCGCCTTGCCATCCAGGCCGTCTTTGGCAGCTGGATGAACGAGCGTGCCTGCATCTACCGCAAGCAGCATGGCATTTCCGACGACCTCGGCACCGCCGTCAACGTGCAGGCCATGGCCTTTGGCAACAAGGGCGAGACCTCTGCGACGGGCGTCGCCTTTACGCGTAATCCGGCCGACGGCACCAAGGAGTTCTACGGTGACTTTTTGGTTAATGCCCAGGGCGAGGACGTCGTCGCCGGTATCCGCAACACCGAGCCCATCGCCGACCTCAAGACCACCCCGGGCCTCGATTCCGCAGGTGAGGAGCTCGAGCGCGTGTTCCTGACGCTCGAGGGCCATTACCGCGATATGTGCGATATCGAGTTCACCATAGAGCAGGGTAAGCTCTGGATGCTCCAGACCCGCGTGGGAAAGCGCACTGCTACCGCCGCCCTGCGCATCGCTATCGAAATGGTCGAGGAGGGTCTGATCACCCGCGAGGAGGCCGTGAGCCGCATCGACCCCGCGCAGCTCGACCAGCTCCTGCACCCGCAGTTTGACGCCTCCAAAAAGTACGACGCCCTGGCCAGCGGTCTAAACGCCAGCCCTGGTGCCGCCGTGGGCGAGGTCGTGTTTTCGAGCGACGATGCCGTCGCGCGCGCCAACGAGGGCCGCAAGGTCATTCTGGTTCGCTGGGAGACCAACCCCGATGACCTGAAGGGCATGGTCGCCGCCGAGGGCATCCTGACCAGTCACGGTGGCAAGACGAGCCATGCCGCCGTTATCGCTCGCGGCATGGGTACGCCTTGCGTCTGCGGCGTTGAGCGCTTCCACATCGACGCCGCCGAGAAGGTCGTGCGTATCGAGGGCAGCGACCGCGTGCTGCGCGAGGGTGATGTCATCTCCATCGACGGTACCCAGGGTATCGTCGTCGACGGTGCCGTTGACCTGGTTTCGGCCGAGCTCACCGGCGACCTGGACACCATCCTGTCCTGGGCCGACGAGATTCGCCTGGACGAGACCTGTGGTCATGCCAACCATGTGCGCGTCAACGCCGACAATCCCGAGGATGCCAAGCTCGCCCTCGAGTTTGGCGCCGAGGCTATTGGCCTGTGCCGCACCGAGCACATGTTCCTGGGCGATCGCAAGAACATCATCCAGAGCTTTATCCTGTCTGACGATGAGGCCGTGAAGCAGCAGGCCCTGGCCGACCTGCTCAAGGTTCAGACCGAGGACTTCCTGGCGATGTTCAAGTCCATGTCCGGTCGCGATGTGGTCGTCCGCCTGCTCGATCCGCCGCTTCATGAGTTCCTGGATAATCCTCGCGAGCTCGAGGTCGCCATCACCAAGAAGGAAGCCGCTGGCGCCAGCGAGGAAGAGCTTGCCGTCCTGCGCGCCCGCCTGCGTCGTATCGACGGCATGGTCGAGTCCAACCCGATGCTCGGCCTACGCGGCGTGCGCCTGTCCGTCGTCTTTAGCGATCTGCCGCTCATGCAGGTCCGCGCCGTCGCCACGGCTGCTGCCCACCTTATCAAGGAGGGTGTCGACCCGCGCCCCGAGATCATGGTTCCGCTCGTTTCCATCACGGCTGAGCATGTCCAGACTCGCGAGGTCATCGAGCGCGTGATCGCCGAGGTTTCCGCCGAGGAGGGCGTCGAGCTCAACATTCCCGTGGGCACGATGCTCGAGCTGCCGCGCGCCTGCATGGTCGCCGACGAGATCGCGCAGCACGCAGATTTCTTCTGCTTTGGCACCAACGACCTCACCCAGACGACCTTCGGCTTCTCCCGCGACGATGCCGAGGCCAAGTTCATTCCGCTGTACATGCACAAGAAGATTCTGAAGGACAACCCCTTCGAGATCATCGACACGGCGGTGTTGGAGTTCGTGCGCATGGCCGTCGAGAAGGGTCGTGCCACCAACCCCGACATGCACTTTGGCGTGTGCGGTGAGCACGGCGGCGACCCCAAGTCCATCAAGGGCCTGTTTAATGTGGCCGACGTGGACTACGTGTCCTGCTCGCCCTATCGCGTACCCCTCGCACGTCTTGCGGCCGCCCAGGCCAAGCTCGAGGCGGAGCACTCCGCGTAACGTTTTGGGTTTAGACGCCTAGCGTAGCCCCCTTCATGCCGCCCGTCTCATTCGTGAGGCGGGCGGTTATCATGTGCGGGTTTTGTCTTTTTGTCTGCGTAAAAAATTGTTCTTGCAGCGCAAACCCGCGCGTGTATACTCAAATACGTTTGTTCAACTACGTGCCGGCCAAGGTGGTACGGCACCTCTAGAAGAGTAAGGAATTGCACATGGATTACATCCGCGCAATCGAGCGTCAGCAGATCCGCGAGGACATTCCTCAGGTTCGCGTCGCCGACAACGTCAAGGTTCACTACCGCATTAAGGAAGGCGACCGCGAGCGCATCCAGGTCTTCCAGGGCGACGTCATCCGCATGGCCGGCGCCGGTGCCCGCGAGACTTTCACCGTCCGCAAGATGTCCTTCGGTGTCGGTGTTGAGCGTACCTTCCCGCTTCACAGCCCCAAGATCGCCAAGCTCGAGGTCGTTCGTCATGGTCGCGTCCGTCGCGCCAAGCTGTACTACCTCCGCGACAAGGTGGGCAAGGCTGCTCGCATCCCCGAGAAGCGCTAAGAAGATCGCAGCGTCTGTCCACTCGTTTGGACACAAGGGTCACCTTCGGGTGGCCCTTCTTTTTATCTGATTTGCATGCAAGGAGGGCCTGGTATGGCCAACATGACGAGCTCGGTTTCGGCATCGCAGGTTGCCGGTGAGTTGGCGAGCGCTACGTTTGAGGAGATTCCCGCCCTCGTGGAGCATTATCGCGAGGACCCGCGCCAGCAGGTGATCAAGGCTTGTGAACGCGCCCTCAAGCGCCATGCCAAAGAGCTTGCCGAGCGCGAGCGCGTCAATGACATGTACGAGCTTATGCATGAGCTTGGCGGCGATGGGGTGGTCGTTGGTGTCGATGAGGTGGGTCGCGGATCGGTGGCCGGTCCTTTGACGGTGTGCGCCGTCTGTCTTCCTATGGAGCCGCGCGTTTGGGGTATCAACGATTCCAAAAAGCTCACGCCTGCGCGCCGCGAGTTGCTCTCGGTGAAGATTGCCAAGGTTGCGACGGCGATCGGTTTTTGCCATATCGCGCCTAAGGATATTGATGAGATGGGCATGGCCCGTGCTATCCGTACCGCCGTTGCGGGCGCCGTGGCCGATACGGGGCTCGAGCCCGACTGCGTCCTCATGGATGGCAACCCCTTGGGCGCTGTTCCCAACGAGCGCGATGTGGTGAAAGGCGATGCCAAGATCGCCTGCATCGCCGCAGCGTCCATCATGGCCAAGGTCACGCGTGACGAGATGATGGTCGAGTACGACGCCGAGTACCCCGAGTACCATCTGGCCGAGTCGAAGGGCTATTCGAGCCCCGAGCACATCGAGGCCATTCGCAAACATGGACTTTGTCCGCTGCATCGCGTGAGCTTTTGCGGAAACTTTCTGCAGACTGAGCGCCTTTTCTAGGCCAATTGTGGAGACAGGGACCTCTGGGGTTTTATAAACCTGCTGGTAGCGGGCCGTATGCAGCACCATTGCTGCGTACGGCCCGTTTTTTGTCGGCATTTGGTCAGCTTTTGGTTTGCTTCCGGTACTTACCCGCATGAAAGGTGCCCTCATCATCGGGGCAATGCAGTGTGCGGGAAAGGAGACCCCATGAGTGCCGCAAGCAAAAAGAGCAAGACGCAGCAGCTCAAGGAGCGTTGGGAAAACGGCGAGCTCGACTGCGGGGCGATGACGCCCGAGTTTATCAAGGGACTCAGTCCCCGCGAGCTGGGCATGCTGGGCGAGCTGATCACCATCGACTACTTTAACGAGCGCGGCTACACCTTGCTGGAGCAGGGTTATCGTTGCACCGAGGGCGAGGCCGATCTGGTGCTGCTCGATGAGCTCGACGATGTCGTGGTGATGGCCGAGGTCAAGACCAGACGCGTTGCGCTGGATTGCAACACGCGGGTCTTTCCCGAGGAGGCCGTGGACGCCCAAAAGCAACGCCGCTACCGCCGCATCGCAAGTTGCTATCTCATGGAGCATTATCCGCTCAAGGCGATTCGCTTCGATGCCGTGGGCGTCACCATCCGCGACGGGCATATTGCCGAGATCGAGCACCAGTACAACGCGTTCGATTGGCAGGTGTCGTGATGGCGTTCGAGACGTTTGCCGTTCACGCGGCCTGCATCCGCGGCGTCGAGGCGATTCACGTCACGGTCGAGGTCTCGCTTGCCGGCGGCGTTCCGGGCATTCAGATGCTCGGCATCCCGAGTATGGAGGTGATGGAGTCACGTGGTCGTATTCGCTGTGCGATGCGCTCGGCCGGCTTTGAGATCCCGCGCTCGGGCATTACGGTCAATCTGGCGCCCGGCGATATTCGCAAGACCGGTAGCGGCTTTGATCTGCCCATCGCCATCGCGGTTCTAGCGGCCGATGGTCAGATTCCCCGCGACAACCTCGATCGTTGTCTTATCGCCGGTGAGCTCGGCTTGGACGGCACGGTGCTTCCTGTCAAAGGCGAGGTGGCGTTTCAGCTATTGGCTCGCGACATGGGGCTGTCTTTTATCGCCGGCAGGTCCGACCAGCATGTGCCACTCGCGGGCGTGGATTGCGGCTTTATCGACCATCTGTCTCAGCTTGCTCACGGCATGGGCGATGCCGCACGGCACTACTTGGATTCCGAGGGTGTCGAGGCGACCTTTGAGCCCGAGCTCGACTATGCCGACGTGCTGGGGCAGGAAGTCGCTAAACGCGGCATGGCGCTTGCGGCGGCAGGAGAACTCGGCTTGCTCATGATCGGGTCTCCGGGATCGGGCAAGACGATGCTCGCACGCCGTATGACCGGCATCCTGCCCGAGCTTTCCGTTGAGGATCAGCAGGAGGCACTGTGCATCCATTCGGTTTTGGGTGAGAACATTGATGGCTTGTTGGCGGGGCACCGCCCCTTCCGCAGTCCCCACCACAGTATTTCGACCGCAGGCCTTATCGGCGGCGGGCGCCCGGTGCACCCGGGTGAGATCAGCCTTGCTCATGGCGGCGTGCTCTTTTTGGACGAGCTTGCCGAGTTTCCCACTGGCGTGCTGCAGACGCTGCGTCAGCCCATCGAGCGCGGCTACGTGAGGATCGTACGCGTCGACGGGGCTTTTACCTTCCCGTCGCGCTTTCAGCTGCTGGCTGCGAGCAATCCCTGCCCCTGCGGCTTTTTGGGCGATCGCGAGGTGCCGTGTCGCTGCTCGGCGGCGATGGTCGAGCGCTATCGGTCTAAACTGCGTGGTCCTTTGGCCGACCGTATCGACATGATGATCGATGTGACCCGTCCCGACCCTCAAGTGATTATCGAGGGTGCGGAGGGCATGTCGTCGGCCGAGTTACGTGACTACGTTGTGCGCGGTCGCGCCTTTCGCGCTTGGCGCGAATCCCGCATGGACGATGCGGATGCCGAGGCCGAGGATGACGAGACACGGTCCATTGACGGCGTCGTTTCGACCTTTGAGCTCGATGATGCGGCGGAGAAGTGTGTGCTCGGCCTGTCGAAGCGCACGCATCTCACAGGGCGTGGCATCGTGCGCCTTGTTCGCATTGCGCGCACGATCGCAGATGTCGCCGAGAGCGAGCAAGTGACGCAGGACCACGTGCTCGAGGCGGCGATGTACCAGGGAAGGAGGGACCAATGATGGCTGAGGGGACCTTCGAGCTGCATCCAGGTGACGCGTTGTATCCCGAGACCGTTTTGGAGCTTTCTGATGTACCTCAGACGCTCTATGTGCGCGGCAACCCCGAGGCGCTTTCGACGCCCGCGCTCTCCATCATCGGTGCGCGAAAGGCCTCGCCGTATGGTCTTGCCGTGGCAGAGCTTGCGGCGAAGGTGGCGGTTGAGGCGGGAGTGACGGTAGTTTCGGGCGGTGCGGTCGGTTGTGACCAGGCCTCGGGTTGGGCTGCGGTCAACGCCGGCGGCAAACACGTTGTGGTGCTGGGGACGGGCGCCGACGTGGTCTACCCGCGTTCGAGCGCGGGGCTGATTACGCGCACGCTTGATACGGGTGGCGCGGTCGTGTCGATCTCTCCGTGGGGCATGGGTCCGCGCAAGTTCGCCTTTCCGCGCCGCAATCGCGTAATCGCGGCCCTGTCGCAAGCCCTCTTTGTATCCGAGGCGGGTATGCCTTCCGGGACGTTTTCCACAGCCGAGGCTGCTATGGATTTGGGGCGCGAACTTCTTGCCGTGCCGGGGTCGATTCTATCGCCCGAGTCGCGTGGCACGAATTACCTCATTGCGAACGGTGCCTGCTGCATCGTCGACGAGGAATCTATCGAGATGGCTATCTCACGCATCTACGGAACCCTGCGCTACTCGCGCCCCGATGCTCCCGGCATTGCCGACCTGGATCCGACGCAGCAGACCGTGATGCATGCGCTCATCGCCTCTCCGCTCAAGGTCGACGACATCGCGGCACTCGTCTCGCTCGATGCTGTCGGCGTACTCAAACTCTTGGGTTCGCTTGAACTCGAGGGTCTTATCGAGCGCATGATGGATGGAAGGTATGCGCCCTCCAAGTTTGCCCTTCACGCCCAGACACCCTTCGGTCACAATGGAAAACGTGTCAATTAGAAAGGTGTTTGCAGATGCAGTTCGATCAGGTGACAGTTATCGGTGGCGGTCTGGCGGGTTCGGAGTGCGCGATCCAGCTGGCAGATCGCGGTTTTGCCGTAAAGCTGTGCGAGATGCGCCCCCAGGTGAGCTCCCCGGCTCACCATACCGATCACCTGGCAGAGCTCGTCTGCTCGAATTCGTTTAAGTCGACCCGTCCGGATTCCGCGGCTGGTTTGTTGAAGGCCGAGCTTGAGCGCATGGGTTCAGTCCTGCTCGATTGCGCCCATCGCGCGGCTGTTCCCGCCGGCGGTGCCCTGGCGGTCGACCGCGTCAAGTTTTCCGAGCTTGTCGAGGCCGAGGTTGCCGCTCGTCCCAATATCGAGGTCGTGCACGGCGAGGTCACGCAGATTCCCGAAGGTCACGTGGTCATTGCCGCGGGCCCGCTGTGTTCACCGGCGCTGAGCGAAGAGGTTATGAAGCTCGTCGGTGGCGATGCCCTGGCATTCTTTGATGCGGCGGCGCCGATCGTCGATGCCTCCACGCTCGATATGGACGTGCTGTTCTCGCAGTCGCGCTACGAGGAGCAGGGGGGCGGCGACTATCTCAACGCTCCGCTCAATAAGGAGGAGTACGAGGCCTTTATCGAGGCGCTTACCACGGCCGACCGCGTGGTGCTCAAAGACTTTGAGGGCGGCGATCTGTTCCAGGCCTGCCAGCCTGCCGAGGAAGTTGCGCGCACCGGCAAGGACGCCATTCGCTTTGGCGCCATGAAGCCCGTCGGCCTCACCGACCCGCGTACCGGACGTCGCCCCTGGGCGGCGATTCAGCTGCGTGCCGAGAACAAGGAGAAGACCGCCTATAACCTGGTGGGCTTCCAGACCAACTTGACCTTTGGCGAGCAGAAGCGCGTCTTCCATATGGTGCCGGGCCTGGAGAACGCTGAGTTCTTCCGCTACGGTGTCATGCACCGCAATACCTTTGTCGACGCCCCGCATGTGCTCGATGGCACCTTTGCCGTGCCCGGTACCGGTGTGCGCCTGGCCGGTCAGATCACCGGCACCGAGGGGTACATGGAAGCCGTGGCGACAGGTCTGCTCGCGGCGCTCAACACCTATGCCGAGGCTATCGGTGCCGCGGGCGTCGAGTTGCCGCGTGTGGGCGCCCTGGGTGCGCTCGTGGGCTATGCGACCGATCCTGCCACCGTGGGCTATCAGCCCATGCATGTCAACTTTGGCCTGGTGCCGCCACTCGAGGATGGTAAGCGCCGCAGCAAGCGCGACCGCTATCAGGCCTATGCGGACCGTGCGCTCGAGGCCCTCGATGCCTACTTGGCCACGCGTTCCGACTTGTTTGGAGGCGACCGGTCATAGCCTTTGACCTGTACGACACCGTCGACTCTTTTATCGCCTATATCGCACGCGTTGAGGGGCTTTCTCCCAACACGGTGACGGCCTATGGCTCGAGGCTAGAGCGCTTCGCTGCCTGGTGCGAGCGCGAGGATATCGATGCTTTCGCTGCCGACGTGCGCACCATTCGTCGCTATCTTGCCGAGCTTTCGCGTGAGCAGGTGGCTCCCCGAACGCTTGCGGCGCACCTGTCGGCTATTCGATCTCTCTATCGCTGGATGGCTGCCGAGGGGATTGTTGAGGGCGATGCGGTCTCGGCGATCGCGTCGCCCAAGCTGCCGCGTGACCTGCCGGGCGTCCTTACGACCCAGCAGGTCGAGGCGCTGCTCAAGACGCCTGATACCTCAACACCCGCGGGACTGCGCGATGCGGCGATGCTCGAGTTGCTCTATGCCTCGGGTGCCCGCATCTCAGAGCTTGCGGCGCTCAATGTGGAATCCATCTCATGGTCCGAGCGCACGCTGCGCCTGTGGGGCAAGGGAAGCAAGGAGCGCATCGTTCCTCTGTATCGTCGTGCGCTCGATGTGACGCGTCTCTATATTGAAGAGGGGAGGCCGGAGTTGCTCGCTCGGGCAAAGCGCCGCGACCTCGCTACCGGGCCGCATCCGCTGCTTATATCGGCGCGCGGCAATCGCATGAGCGCCGCGATGCTCCGGCGGCGGTTCCATACGCTGGCGACGCTCGCCGGCATTCCGGCTGACATCGCCCCGCATGCGATGCGCCATACCTTTGCGACCGACTTGCTCGAGGGCGGTGCGGACCTGCGCTCGGTTCAAGAGCTGCTAGGTCATGCGAGCCTGTCCACGACGCAGATCTACACGCATCTCACGCCTGATCGGCTTAAGCGGGCTGTGGCTCAAGCCCATCCCCGCGGCGAATAGTGGCTGGCACGTCCCGCGCCGCACTCAGGTGTGTGGTTTTGATTGCGGGTTGGCAGGAAGAGGCATTCCTGCTATCATTCATCGGGTTGCTTCACGGCAACATGTTTTTATCACGCACGCGCGGCTACTTCATACCGTGGTGCCCGGGCTTTGGTAGCACATGTCCGGGTTGGTTTTGGAGGATGACCCCGCGCGGAGGCAAACCACAGGAGGTTTAACATGGCTACCAAGATTAATATCCGCACCCTGCTCGAGGCCGGCTGCCACTTCGGTCACCAGACCCGTCGCTGGAACCCCAAGATGAAGCCGTTCATCTTCGGTGAGCGCAACGGCATCTACATCCTCGACCTCAAGCAGACCATCCTCGACGCCGACCAGGCCTACACCTTCGTCAAGAACGTCGCCAAGGGTGGCAACGTGCTGTTCGTCGGCACCAAGAAGCAGGCTCAGGAGGCCGTCAAGAACGCTGCTGAGCGCGCCAACATGCCTTACATCAACCAGCGTTGGCTCGGCGGTATGCTGACCAACTTCGTCACCATCCGCTCCCGCATCAACCGCATGGAGGAGCTCGAGGCCATGGTCGAGGACGGCCGCATGGCTGTTCTGCCCAAGAAGGAGCAGGCTGTTCTCGGCAAGGAGCTCACTAAGCTCCAGACCAACCTCGGTGGCGCCCGCGACATGAAGGGTCTGCCCCAGGCTCTCTTCGTCATCGACACCAAGCGCGAGGAGAACGCCATCAAGGAGGCCCAGCGCCTGAATATCCCCGTCGTCGCCCTGATCGACACCAACTCCGATCCCGACGAGGTCGAGTACGGCATCCCCTGCAACGATGACGCTATCTCCGCTGTCACCCTTATGTGCGAGCTCATGGCTGACGCCTGCCTCGCTGGCTCCGGCAAGGAGCAGGTCTCCGAGGCCGAGATGGCCGCTGAGCCCAAGGCCGAGTAAATCAGTCTTAGTTAATTCTTTTTCATCTCTTTGAAAGGAACCACAATGGCCCAGATTACCGCCGCTATGGTCAAGCAGCTCCGCGAGATGACCGACTCCCCGATGATGGAGTGCAAGAAGGCTCTCGTCGAGGCTGACGGCGACATGGACGCCGCTGTCGACGTTCTGCGTAAGAACGGCCTTGCCAAGGCTGCCAAGAAGGCTGGCCGTGAGACCAACGAGGGCGCTGTCGCCGCGTTCGTCTCCGAGGATGGCAAGACCGGCGCTCTGCTCGAGCTCTCCTGCGAGACCGACTTCGTTGGCTCTAACGCCAAGTTCACCGGCTTTGCTTCCAAGGTCGCTGAGGTTGTCGCCACCACCGAGCCGGCCGATGTCGATGCTCTGCTCGAGAAGCCGATGGGCGAGGAGACCGTATCCTCCGAGCTCACCGAGATGATTCACATCATGGGCGAGAACATGAAGATCTCCCGCTTCGCTGCCCGCAAGGCTGAGAACGGCGCGCTCGCTTCTTACATCCACATGGGTGGTAAGATCGGCGTCCTCGTCGAGTTTGCCTTCGAGAAGGCTGAGACCGCTCAGGCTGAATCCTTCAAGACCTTCGCTCACGACGTTGCCCTTCAGGTTGCCGCCGTCGCCCCGATCTGCGCTACCCGCGATCAGGTTCCGGCCGAGACCGTCGAGCACGAGAAGCAGATCTACATGGCTCAGGCTGCCGAGTCCGGTAAGCCCGAGGCTATCCAGGAGAAGATGGCTGTCGGCCGTCTGGAGAAGTTCTACAAGCAGTCCGTGCTCACCGAGCAGGAGTTCATCAAGGACAGCTCCCTCACCATCAAGAAGTACGCTGAGCAGGTCTCCAAGGAGCTCGGCGACACCATTACCGTCGTTGCCTTTGACCGTCTGGTCCGTGGCGAGTAAATAAGCTCTTGTAGCTGGTAATGAGCAGGCTGTGGGTTTTACTCACAGCCTGCTTTTTCATGGCTCTTCTTAGAGCCTTTGATAGAATGTTGAGAGTTCAATCTAAAGGAGGATCGCTTTGTCCGACATCCGATATAAACGCGTGCTTCTTAAGCTTTCTGGCGAAGCGCTGATGGGCGACGGCCAATATGGCATCGACCCCAAGGTTACCGACCATCTTGCCAAGCAGGTCAAGGAGCTGCTCGCCGTTGGCCATGAGGTCGGCGTCGTTGTCGGCGGCGGCAATATTTTCCGCGGCATGGCAGGCGCTGCTGGTGGCATGGAGCGTGCTCAGGCCGACTACATGGGCATGCTGGCAACCGTTATGAACGCGCTCGCCCTGCAGGATGCCTTCGAGCATAACGATGTTCCCTGCCGCGTTATGAGCGCTATCCAGATGAACGAGATCTGCGAGCCCTATATTCGCCGTCGCGCCATCAACCACCTTTCCAAGGGCAACGTCGTTATTTTTGCCGCTGGTTCGGGCAATCCGTACTTTACGACCGACACCGCCGCGGCTCTTCGTGCGTGCGAGATCGGCGCCGAGATTCTGATTAAAGCCACCAAGGTTGACGGCATCTACGATAAGGATCCCGTCAAGTGCGCTGATGCCGTCCGTTTTGACAAGATTACCTATCACGAGGTTCTCGTCCGCGGTCTGCAGGTTATGGATTCCACGGCTACGGCACTGTGCCAGGACAACCGTATGCCGATTTTGGTCCTCAACATCGATGGCGAGGACACCGTCAAGCGCGCGCTTTCGGGTGAGCCCGTCGGCACGCTCGTCTATCAGGAGGATTAAGCATGGCAGAGAACATCACCGCCCACATGGACAAGTCGCTCGAGTCCCTCAAGCATAACTTCTCCAAGGTTCGTACCGGCCGCGCCAATGCCAACATTCTGTCCGACATCACCGTCGATTATTACGGTGTTCCCACGCCGGTCACGCAGGTTGCCGCCGTCAAGACCCCCGAGGCCCACATGCTGCTCATTGAGCCGTGGGACAAGGCACTCATCAACGCTATCGTCAAGGCCATCGGCGCTTCCGATCTGGGTATTACCCCCAACTCCGATGGCACCGTCGTTCGTCTGCCGTTCCCGGCTCCCACCGAGGAGCGCCGTCGCGAGCTCGTCAAGGAGTGCCGCGAGTACGCCGAGCAGGCCAAGGTGTCTATCCGTAACATCCGTCGCGACTTCAACAACAAGCTCGAGCGCGATGAGGAGCTCACCGAGGACGATGTCCGTCGCGAGCAGGCTAAGGTCCAGAAGCACACCGATGAGTATGTCGCCAAGGTCGAGGAGCTTCTGAAGGAAAAAGAAGCCGAGGTCATGGAGATCTAAGGTGCAATACGACGAGCATAAACTGGTCGAGTACTTTGCCGACGCCCCTGCGGGCGTCGGTTTTTCCGACCTTGACCTCAATAACATTCCGCACCATATCTCGTGCATCATGGACGGCAACGGTCGTTGGGCCACGTCGCGCGGTCTTGCACGCACTGAGGGCCACAAGGCGGGTATCGTCTCGCTGCGCGAGATCATTACCGCCTGCGTGCGCCTGGGCGTCGACGTGCTTTCGGCCTATGCGTTTTCTACCGAAAACTGGAACCGCCCGCAGCATGAGGTCAACGTCTTGATGCACCTGTTTGCCAAGACGTTCATCGACGAGTTGCCGCTTCTGAAGCGCGAAAACGTGCGCGTTGTCTTTTTGGGTGATATTTCCGCGCTGCCCAAGAAGACCCGCGACGTTTTTGAACGCGGTCTTGCCGAGTGCGCCGATCACACCGGTATGACGCTGGCGCTTGCCGTCAACTACGGCGCGCGTGCCGAGATTACTCGCGCTGTCCGTCAGATCGCACTCGACGTTGCCGCCGGTAAGATCGACCCTGCCGCAATTGATGACGACATGGTGGCTTCTCACCTCTATACCGCCGGTCTTCCCGATCCTGAGCTTGTGATTCGCACCTCTGGTGAGCTGCGCCTTTCGAACTATCTGCTGTGGCAGGTGGCTTATTCCGAGTTCTACGTCACCGATACCTATTGGCCCGACTTTGATCGTTGGGGCCTTGTCGACGCCATTTTGGCCTATCAGGGCCGTGACCGTAGGTTTGGTGGACTGAGCAAGACCGAGGAGGCTTAATCGTGTCCGATCGTCCCAAGGCATCTTCTCCCAAGACGCCTGCGCGCAAAGCTGCCACTGCGGGGGCGCCTGCAGCGAAGAGCGGCACCGGTTCGTGGCTGGCGGGCTTTATTACCCGTGCCGCTGCCGGTATCGTCTACGCCGTTGTCTTTATCCTGTGCTTGGTTTTGGGTATTGTGCCCACGGCCATCTTTGTTTCCGTCATGAGCGGTCTGTGCTGCTATGAGTTTTTCCGTATGACAAGGCTCGATGGCAAGATGGCTAACGAGCGCATGGGTATCGCTGCCGCCGTACTCTTTCCGCTGTCGGCGTTGGGCGATTCGATGCTGCTGAATGCCCTGCTTTTTGCCCTGATGCTCGCTGTGGGCATTTGGTATGTTTGGTCGCCGCGTACCCGCATCTCTGATGTGGCCGTGACGCTCATGGGTCCCATCTACACTGGCTTTATGCTGTCGGCTATCGTGCTGCTGCGCGATGCCGTGCCCGGTTTTGCCGGCGCCCTGCTTTCAGTGGGCGTTTGCGCGTCCCTTTGGGTCTCCGATTCGTTTGCCTACATCGTGGGCAGCCGTATCGGCAAGCACAAGATGGTTCCCAAGATCTCTCCCAAAAAGAGCTGGGAGGGGTTTGTCGGCGGCATCCTGGGCTCGGTTTTGATTTGGCTCATTCTGTGGGCGACGCACTTCTACAAGCTCAGCCTGCCCTATGCGCTGCTATGCGGCGTGGTCGTGTCCATTTTGGGCGTTATCGGCGACCTTATCGAGTCGCGCATCAAGCGTGGCGTGGGCGTCAAGGATTCCGGCAACCTTATCCCGGGCCATGGCGGCATGCTCGACCGTAGCGACTCGCTTATCTTTGGCTGCATTACCGCTCAGCTGCTTTTGATGATCGGAGGCGTGCTGTAATGTCATTCCAGACGACGTATGGCCCCGATGGACGCCTCCGTGTTGCCATCCTGGGTTGTACGGGCTCTATCGGCACCCAGGCACTCGATGTGTGCCGTCAGCATGCTGATCGCCTGCAGGTGACGGCGCTGTCCGTTAATTCCAGCACCTCTGAGCTCGTTGCCGCTGCCCGCGAGTTCTCGGTTCCGGCGGTTGCCGTGGCCGATGTCGCTCACGGCGATGACGCCGTGCTGCAGGAGTTGCCCGAGGGAACGAAGCTCGGCGTTGGCGCGCAGGCGGTTTGCGAGCTCGCGCGTCGTGACGATGTCGACTGCGTGCTCGTTGCTATTGTGGGCGCCGCCGGTCTCGAGGCGAGCCATGCGGCCTTGACCTCTAATAAGCGCCTTGCCCTTGCCAACAAGGAGTCCCTCGTCGTCGGTGGCGACTTGCTTATGCCGTTGGCACAACCGGGCCAGCTTATTCCAGTCGACTCTGAGCACTCCGCCATCTACCAGTGCTATCTGGGGGAGGACCCGCGCGAGGCTCATTGTATTTGGCTCACCTGCTCGGGCGGTCCGTTCTTTGGCCGCACGCGCGACGAGCTCAATCGCGTGACGCGTGCCGATGCCCTCGCACATCCCACGTGGGCCATGGGCGCCAAGATCACCATCGATTCCGCCACCCTCATGAACAAGGGCCTGGAGCGAATTGAGGCCATGCATCTGTTTAACTGCGGCCTCGATTTCATTAACGTGGTCGTGCAGCGTCAGTCCAAGATTCACTCTATGGTCGAGTTCGCCGACGGCTCCGTGATGGCGCATCTCGGTGCTTCCGACATGCGTATTCCCATCCAGTTCGCGTTCTCGTATCCCGAGCGTTGGGATACCCCGGCGCCTCGTATCGATTTCCGCGAGCTGGGGCAGCTCACGTTTGATGCTGCCGACATGGATACCTTCCGCTGTCTGGCACTGGCCGAACGTGCCGGCAAGACGGGTGGCACCATGCCGTGCGTGCTCAATGCCGCCAACGAGGTCGCCGTCGATGCCTTCCTGCACGATGGCTGCAGCTTTACCGATATCGATTGCATTGTGGAATCCTGCATGGATTCCCACGATATGCAGGCGGTCGATTCGTTTGAGCAGCTTCGCGACATCGATGCATGGGCGCGTGAAAAGGCTGCGCAGGTGCTCGCCGCAACCCGTTCCTAACCCATAAGGATTGCTTTTTCGTTTTATGGATACTGTTCTGAGCGTTCTCTCATCGGTCTTTTGGGGCCTGCTGATGCTTTCCGTCCTTGTGTTTTTGCACGAGGGCGGCCACTTTTTGGCGGCGCGTGCCTGCGGCGTCCGTGTGACCGAGTTCTTTTTGGGCCTTCCGTGTCGCTTTGACATCCATTACACGTCACGTCGCATTGGAACCAAGTTTGGCGTGACCCCGCTGCTGCTGGGTGGCTACGCTGCCATCTGCGGTATGGATCCGACCGACGTCTCGTGCGCCGATCGCGTGCTCGCGGCTATCTATTGTCATGGTCGCGTGACCGTGGCCGACCTTGCCGCCGAGCTCGAGCTATCCGAGGAGGTTGTGCTCGAGGCATGCGCCTTGCTCTTGGGTTGGGGCTCTATCGCGCCTTGGTATGAGGAAGAAGAGAAGCCCTCGCCGAGCTACTATCCCACCAAGTATCAGACGCTGCCACGAGATGCGGCGGGTTACACCACCTTTGACGGCCGCCGTTTCGATCGAGAGCATGCGACTACCGAGGGCGATGTGTGGGAGCTGCCGTGCGGCGAAGCCGAGTTCCTTGCGCAAGAGCGTTCGCATACCTATCTGGGCCAGGGTTTTCTCAAGCGCGCCTTTATGCTGCTCGCGGGCATTCTCGTCAATATCCTGACGGGCTTTTTGCTGCTTATGAGCATCTACTCTATTGCGGGTGTCACCGTGCCGATGGATACCAACGTGATCGGTCAGGTTGACGAGGGGTCTATTGCCGCCAAGGCGGGTATCGAGGGCGGCGACGCGATCCTTTCGGTTGACGGAGTATCGTGCTCTACCTGGATGGACGTTTACGATGCCATCGGCAAGGCCGCCGGTAAGGACGATATCGCCATTGAGTATGAGCGCGACGGCAAGCAGCATTCGACCTCGGTTGCGCTCAAAGAGGACGAGCGCCTAGGTGTGTATGCCTCTACGCAGGTGGTCCGTTTAGACCCCATCACGTCGGCTCGCCTTTCGTTCTCCTATGTCGTGCAGACAGCGGAGGGCGTGATGCGCCTGCTCCAGCCGCAGCATACGATGGAGATTCTCGATCAGTCTTCTTCGATCGTGGGCATTAGCGTTATGTCCTCACAGGCTGCTGCTGCCGGCCCTGCCACGTTCCTTTCGTTTGCCGCCCTCATTTCGTTCTCGCTTGGCTTTATGAACCTGCTGCCCATCCCACCACTCGATGGCGGCAAGCTGGTCATCGAGATCATTCAAAAGATTGCTGGCCGCGAGCTTCCGCTCAAGGTCCAGACGATTGTGAGCTATGTGGGCATCGCGCTCTTTGCGCTGCTGTTTGTCTATATGCTTCGTTCCGACGTCCTTCGATTTATCCTGTAGGGGAGTGTTTGGATTGTCTTTATCCCATCCTTTGCCTCGCGAGTTGACGCGCCCCGTGCATGTGGGCGGTGTGCAGATCGGTGGCGGCGCGCCGGTGGTGGTCCAATCCATGACCTGCACCGATACCGCTGACGCCCAGGCAACGCTTGCGCAAGTGTGCGCGTTGGCGCAGGCTGGCTGCGATATCGTGCGTGTGAGCGTGCCCACCGAGGCCGCGCTTGAGGGTTTCCGCATCATCTGTGCCGAGTCTCCGGTGCCGATCGTCGCCGATATTCACTTTAACCATAAGCTCGCCATCGGCGCCGTCGAGGCTGGTGCCGCCAAGCTTCGCATCAATCCCGGCAATATCGGCGATTGGGCTAAGGTCGATGCCGTGATCGATGCCGCGGGCGCCGCTGGGTGCGCGATTCGTATCGGCGTCAATGCCGGTTCGCTCGAGCAGGATATCGCCGAGCGCGACGACCTCACGCAGCCCGAAAAGCTCGTGATGTCGAGCGAGCGCTTCGTCAAGCACTTTGAGGACCGTGGTTTTACGAACATTGTGCTTTCGGCCAAGGCCCATAGCGTGCAAACGACGCTTGATACCTATCGAGCCCTGTCGTGTGAGATTCCCCACGTTCCGCTTCACCTGGGCGTGACGGAGGCGGGGACCAAGCTCCAGGGCACCATCAAGAGCTCTGTAGGCTTGGGTATCTTGCTTTCCGAAGGCATTGGCGACACCATGCGTGTGTCGCTCACAGCCGATCCGGTTGAGGAGCCGCCGGTTGCCTGGGGTATTCTGCAGTCGTTGGGCCTGCGTCGCCGTGGCCCCGAGATTGTCTCGTGCCCCACGTGCGCACGCTGCCAGGTTAACCTGATTGCAATCGCCGAGGAAGTAACCGAGCGGCTTAAGAACTATGCCGCGCCGCTTTCGATTGCCGTTATGGGATGTGCCGTAAATGGCCCCGGCGAGGCATCTGACGCCGACCTGGGCGTTGCTTGCGGACGTGGTCAGGCCTTGCTCTTTTCGCATGGCCAAATCATTGGTAAAGTAGCTGAGGACCAAATTGTCGACGCGCTTATGGCAGAGGTCGACAAGCTTATTGAGGAGAAATAAATGACCCGAGCAATGTATATGTCTAAGCTCTATGCGCCGACGCTTAAAGAGGATCCGGCGGACGCTGAGCTCGCCAGCCACCGTCTGCTGCTCCGTGCCGGCATGATCCGCAAGGAGGCCGCCGGTCTATATTCCTACCTGCCGCTTGCTTGGCGCTCGATTCGCAAGATCGAGAACATCGTGCGCGACGAGATGGACGCCGCCGGCGCCCAGGAGCTTATGATGCCTATCATGGTCGATGCCGAGTTGTGGCGTGAGTCTGGCCGCATCGACGCCTATGGCAAGGAGCTTGTGCGCTTTGACGACCGTCACGGTCGCGAGTTCGTCCTGGGCCCCACGCACGAGGAGACCGTCACGGCCCTGGTGCGCAATGAGCTGCGCTCCTACAAGCAGCTACCCGTTAACCTCTACCACATCCAGGATAAGTTCCGCGACGAGTTCCGTCCCCGCTTTGGCCTGATGCGCGGCCGTGAGTTCATCATGAAGGACGCCTACAGCTTCTCCGCCACGCAGGAGAGTCTGCAGGAGGAGTACGACAAGATGAAGCAGGCCTACGCCAACATCTGCGAGCGCTGCTATATCAAGGCCCTGCCCGTTGTTGCCGACTCCGGTGAGATCGGTGGTGATACCTCCGTTGAGTACATGGCTTTGGCCGACGCCGGCGAGGCTTCGCTCGTCTACTGCGACGATTGCGGCTTCGCTGCCGACGATGAGGCCGCAAGCACCAAGGTCGTTGTGACCGAGGGTCCTGGCGACGGTACGCTTACCAAGGTCGAGACTCCGGGCATGGGCACCATCGAGGCCGTTGCAAAGTTCTTTGGGTTCCCCGAGAACGGCACGCGCAAGTCGCTGGCACTCATCGACGCCGAGGGCAAGCCCGTCGTGGCCATTGTCCCGGGTGATCATGAGCTCAATGACTGCAAGGCCGAGCACGTCTTTGGCAAGGGCTATCGCATGATGACCGACGAGGAGCTTCAGGCGAACGGTCTGCACAAGGGCTTTATCGGACCGGTTAACCTGCCCGATGGCATTCGTCTGGTGTGCGACGAGAGCCTGCGCGATTCCAAGCAGTGGGCCTGCGGTGCCAACGAGGTCGATTATCACTTTACCGGTGCCTGCCCCGAGCGCGACTTTACCGTCGATGAGTGGGCCGATCTGGTCACCGTTGTCGCCGGCGACCCCTGCCCGCACTGCGGCAAGCCGCTCTCCGCTGCCCGCGGCATCGAGGTCTCTCAGGTCTTCCAGCTGGGCACCAAGTATTCCGAGGCCATGGGTGCCACCTTTATGGACGAGGACGGCAAGGAGAAGCCGCTCATCATGGGCTGCTACGGCGTTGGTGTGTCTCGCTCGCTCGCTGCCGTCGTGGAGCAGCACAACGACGAGCACGGTATCGTCTGGCCGGTCTCCGTTGCCCCGTACGAGGTCGCGGTGATTCCGCTCGATCCCAAGAAGGAGGAGTGCGCTACCGTCTGCGAGCAGATCGTTGATGGCCTGTGCGCCGAGGGTATCGAGGTTGTCGTCGACGACCGCGACGAGCGTCCCGGCTTTAAGTTTGCCGACAACGACCTTATGGGCTTCCCGTATCAGGTCGTTCTGGGTAAGCGTGGCCTTAAGAATGGCACCGTTGAGCTCAAGGACCGTGCCACGGGTGAGCGCGAGGATGTGGCGATCGACGAGGTCGTCGCCAAGGTCGCCGAGCTTGTGAAGGCAGCACGCCGTTAATCGACGATTTCGCTTGTAGTTCGATATACGGGACGGCCCCGCATTTCTCCAGATCGGGGAGATGCGGGGCCGTCCTTTTATCTTGTGGCATCCTCGATATCTAAAAGGAAAACCCCACAGCCCATGCGAGCTACGGGGTTTTCCTTGTGCCTCCGATGCGAAATAAATCGCTCAGATATTACTGATAATCGACGACGTCGATCCAGTTCTTCAGGAACTCATCGTTCACGTTGCGCTTACGAGCGAGCTCGGAAGCGGCGACGATGCTCGTCCACTGACGCACGACCTGCATGGGCATGTCGGCGCGGTCGCAGTAGAGCTCCAGGTAGGCCTCAGCCTGATCCTTGCTGTCGAGGGCAAAGAGCAGGTAGGTGGTGGCAACGTCGGCAGCAGGGGAGCCCTGGGTGGCGTGTGCCCAGTCGCACACATAGAGCTGGCCGTCGTCGCCGACGATGACGTTGGAGGGGTTGAAGTCGCCGTGGCAGACCTTGAACTCCTTGGTCATGCCGTCCAGACGCTCCTGAAGGTTGTAGCGCGTGGTGGCATTGAGCTGATCAAGGCTGTCGATCATGCGGGCGAACTTGTCGCGCTGACGGTTAAGCAGCGGGGAGGTGTAGCCGTGGATCTCGATCTGGAGGTCGACGAACATCTCGAGGTACTCACCAAAGCGCTGGGGCTCGGCAGTCATCTTCTCGGCAAGGGTAGTGCCCGGAACCTTCTCGGTCACGAGCGCCCAGCCGTTGGCGTTCTCGAGCTGGGAAACCTCGAGAGCCTTGGGGCTGCGGATGCCGCACTCATTGATGCGGGCAAGATTCAAAGCCTCGTTGAACACGTCGGAGACGGGCTTGGTCTCGTTAAAGACCTTGACGATCTTGTCGCCCAGGTCGTAAACGACCTTGTTGCCACGGCGGACGAGCTCGGTCTTGGAATCGGGTAGCAGCATGGTTGCATCCTTTCAACGATGCGATAGAAGCGACGGCGGGGGTGTGTGAAACATCCGTGCACCCCCGCCGTTAAAAACCGTGCTAGAACTAGCAGACGGCGTAATCGTGAGGCTCGCGGCCGTAGTAGGCGTCCAGGTAGAGCTCCTTGATCTCGCTCATGAGCGGGTAGCGCGGGTTGGCGCCGGTGCACTGGTCGTTGAATGCCTGCTCGGTCATCTCGTCGAGGGTGTCGAGGAAGTACTTCTCGTCAACGCCGTACTCAGCGATGGTGTGCTTGACACCGATGAAGTCGCAGAGCTCGGTGAGCTTGGTGATGAAGTTCTCGAAGACCTCACGGTCGTCCTTGCCGTCGATGCCGCAGTAACGAGCCATCTCGGCGTAGTTGTGCAGCGCGTTGGGGTAAGGATACTGAGAGAAGGTTCCCATCTTGACAGGAGCCTCGGCGGCGTTGTAACGCATGACGCGGGTCAGGATGACTGCGTTTGCGAGGCCGTGGGGCAAATGGTGGAAAGCGCCGAGCTTGTGGGCCATGGAGTGGTTGAGGCCCAGGAAGGCGTTACCGAATGCCATACCGGCCATGCAGGATGCGTTGTGCATCTCCTCGCGAGCGTGCGGATCCTTGGCACCGTTGGTGAAGGAGCTCGGGAGGTTCTCGAAGACGAGCTTTGCGGCGCGCTCGGAGAGGCCCTTGGTGTAATCGGAAGCCATGATGGAGACGTAGGACTCGATGGCGTGGGTCATGACGTCAATACCGGAAGCTGCGGTGAGGCCCTTCGGGGCGGTCATGCAGTTGTCAGCGTCGACGATTGCCATCTTCGGGAGCAGCGCGTAGTCGGCGAGCGGCCACTTGATGCCGGTCTCCTTGTCGGTGATGATGGCGAACGGCGTGCACTCGGAGCCAGTGCCCGAAGAGGTCGGGACGGCGACGAAGTAAGCCTTCTTGCCCATCTCGGGGAAGGTGAAGATACGCTTGCGGATGTCCATGAAGTCCATGGCCATGTCCTCGAAGTTCGCCTCGGGGTGCTCGTACATCATCCACATGATCTTGCCGGCGTCCATTGCGGAACCGCCGCCGACGGCGATGATGACATCCGGCTCGAAGAGCGTCATCTGCTTGGCGCCGCGACGTGCGCACTGCAGGGAGGGATCGGGCTCAACGTCGTAGAAGCAGTCGTGAGCGATGCCCATCTCATCGAGCTTGGCCTCGATGGCACGCGTGTTGCCATTCTTGAAGAGGAACTGGTCGGTAACGATGAAGGCGCGCTTCTTGCCCATTACGGTGCCGAGCTCGTCGAGTGCGACGGGCGTGCAGCCCTTCTTGAAGTAGACCTTCTCGGGTGCGCGGAACCACAGCATGTTCTCGCGGCGCTCTGCCACGGTCTTGACGTTGATCAAGTGCTTCACCCCAACGTTCTCGGAGACGGAGTTGCCACCCCAGGAGCCGCAGCCCAGGGTCAGAGACGGCTTCATGCCGAAGTTGTAGAGGTCACCGATGCCGCCGTGCGAGGACGGGGTGTTGATGACGATGCGGCAGGCCTTCATGACGTGCTGGAACTTAGCGATCTTCTCGCTCTGTGCCGGGTGCACGTAGAGAGAGGCGGTGTGGCCCGGGCCACCTGCGAGGACGAGGTGCTCTGCCTTGTCAACGGCCTCCTGGAAGTCCTTGGCGTGATACATAGCGAGGACCGGGGAGAGCTTCTCGTGGGAGAACTCTTCCTTCTCGGGATCGGTGGAGGTGACCTCGGCGATCAGAATCTTGGTCTTGGCGGGAACCTCGATGCCGGCGAGCTCGGCGATCTTGGCGGCAGCCATGCCGGGGATGCGGTGATCGAGAGCGCCGTTCTTGAACATGGCGGCACGCAGGGCCTCCATCTCGGCACCCTGCTTGACGAAGTAGCAGCCGCGACGCTGGAACTCAGCCTTGACATCCTTGTAGATGGAGTCGAGGACGGTGACGGACTGCTCGGAAGCGCAGATCATGCCGTTGTCGAACGTCTTGGAGTGGATGATGGAGTTGACGGCGAGCTTGATGTCCGCGGTATCGTCGATGATGACCGGGGTGTTGCCGGCGCCGACGCCGAGTGCGGGCTTACCGGAGGAGTAAGCAGCCTTGACCATGCCCGGGCCACCGGTTGCGAGAATGATGTCGACGTCGCGCATGACCATGTTGGTCAGTTCGATGGACGGCTTGTCGACCCAGCCGATGATGCCCTCAGGAGCACCGGCCTTGACAGCTGCGTCGAGAACGAGCTTGGCGGCGGCGATGGTGCACTTGGCGGCTGCCGGGTGCGGGGAGATGATGATGGCGTTACGGGTCTTCAGGCAGATGAGCGTCTTGAAGATGGCCGTGGAGGTCGGGTTGGTGGTCGGGATGACAGCGCCAACGATACCGATCGGCTCGGCGACCTTGGTGATGCCGTAAGCGTCGTCGCGCTCGATGACACCGCAGGTCTTGGTGTTCTTGTAAGCGTTGTAGATGTACTCAGCGGCGTAGTGGTTCTTGATGACCTTGTCCTCGAGAACGCCACGGCCGGTCTCCTCGATGGCGAGCTTGGCCAAAGGAATACGAGCCTTGTTGGCGGCCATAGCAGCCTCGTAGAAGATCTTGTCTACCTGCTCCTGAGTGTACTCAGCGAATTTAGCCTGGGCCTCACGCATAGATTTAAGTTTGGCCTCAAGCGCCTCCACGTTGTCCACGATGGCGGGAGTAGTGTTTTCCGGTGACTTTTTCACCATTTGTGTCTCCTTGCGATCGGAGATTTACCCTACAAGATGCATGATAGCAAGAAATAATTCGGTGAACGGGCAGATTCCCGTAAAAGACAAACTAAAACGCTTCAATCAAATGAACCGTTTCAACTAAAACTATCTGCCCGCTCATTGGGGACAGACTTACATGAGTGCTTTCACTCATTTGGGACAGACATAGATTTGCCATTTTGCCGTTCTGGTCCTGTTATTGCCGCTCATTGGATATAAATAGGTTACAGGCTCAGCATTTCGCGTTGCTTCTCTCCTTTTAGGTGTTGCCTGTACAGTTTTGAAAGGAGAGATTATGCCCCGATGCGCCCGCGCCGTTTCGCTCACCGGCTATTACCACGTCTATGACCGCGGCAATTCCAAACAGATTATTTTTGAAGATGACTCTGACCGATATCGTTTCTTATCGGACATCTCGGACAGGTTCGCGCACCATAAAGTGACGGTGTTGGCTTGGTGCCTTATGGACAATCACTTCCATTTGATGGTTGATGACCCATTTGACAATCTTTCAAAGGCAATGCAGTGTGCGCTGACGGCGTATGCCAAGTATTTCAATGGGAAAACGGGGAGAACAGGCCATCTGTTTGACAATCGCTATTCACGGGTCGCGGTTGAGTCGGACACGCAGGCGGTACAGCTGCTCGATTATATCCATCTCAATCCCGTGAAAGGTGCGCTCGACTCGCTCGAGGCGTACCGCTGGTCAAGCTACAAGGCATATCAGCTGGGCTATGATCCCTTTGACATCTGTGACGCGGCTCCTATGCTCGATATCGTCGGAGGCTCCCGTTGCTATTGCGAGCATCTCGAGGAAGTTGCCGGGCGCACTTGGTCAGTGGAGGTTCTTCCACGCCGGCGGATCCCCGATGAGGAGGTCCTTTCCATTGCGCATGAAGTCCTGCCGAGCATAGATCCAGCGCTGCTCAAGGCCCTGCCACGCCCCGATCGCGATGCCTGTCTGCTGAGGCTCAGGCGGGCACATCTCACGGTCAAGCAAATTGCTCGTATCACCGGCATCGGCGCTACAAGCGTAACCAAGGCCACCGCGGGCTGGAACGAGGCGGCGTGAGGCTGGGCAGGACCTGATCATGGCGCCGCATGTGTACGTCACGTCTGTCCCCAATGCGTGAAAGCACTCATGTAAGCCTGTCCCCAATGAGTGCAATGAGTGCAAAAAGGCGCCCTCCGTAGGGGGGCGCCATTGGTAAGTTCTATGTGAACGCGAGGTCTTTGACCCGGAGAGTCCGAGGTACTTGTTGGTAAGACCTTATTTAGGAGCGCGCAACCTTGCCGGACTTGAGGCAGGTGGAGCAAACGTTCATCTTGCGACGGTGACCGTCGACGACGACGTAGACGCGCTGGATGTTGGGGCGGAACTTACGGTTGGTGACGCGGTGAGAGTGGCTGATGGAGCGACCGGCAACGGGGTGCTTACCGCAAACTTCGCAAACTTTGGACATAACTGACCCTCCTTGGGCGACAAACGAACATGTCGCGTTAACAAACAAGCCTGAACTATAGCACAGAAGCAGATCCCTGTGCGTAATCTACACAGAGATATTTCTCTTTTGGCGATAGTGCCCACGCCACGGCCCTGGACGTAGATCCGATTTGCGTGCGGCAGAGGGGATTATGCCAGCTCGCAACAAGGTTTTCAAGCTCGTCTCACAAATATATATAGGTTTATGGTGCGTTGGGCTCCGTTTTCGGATTGCTTTGTATTTATGCTCGCAATTAGGCTCGAGGTTGGCTACACTATCACTTGACCATTAAAGGGGTACGAGATACCCACATGGAATTACATAGCTGCCAATGAGCAGCCCTTCCTGTGGGTGTCTGGTCCGCTTTGAGCGGTCGGGCATCTATTTTTTTGACTGTGTCAGCAGTCAAGACATGTGAGGAAGGAGATCGATGGGCACGACTTCCCCCAAGGCGGTCATCATGGACGAGACCGCCGTCAATCGAGCGATGACCCGCATCGCGCACGAGATTCTCGAGCGCAACGAGGGCTGTGAAGACCTCGCTCTGGTCGGCATCGTCACGCGCGGCGACCTTCTGGCAAAGAAGCTCGCTGAGGAGATCAAGGAGATCGAGGGCGTCGAAGTTCCGCTCGGCAGCCTCGACATCAGCTTCTACCGCGATGACTATGCGACCAATTTCGCTCCCGCGATCCACGCTACCAACATTCCCTTCAGCGTCGACGGCAAGCGCGTCGTGCTGGTGGACGACATCCTGTACACGGGCCGTACCATTCGCGCCGCTCTGGACGCCGTCATGGATCTGGGCCGTCCGAGCCGCATTGAGCTGGCAGTTCTCGTTGACCGCGGTCACCGCGAGCTTCCCATCTCGCCGGACTTTGTCGGCAAGAACGTTCCCTCGTCGCACGAGGAGAACGTGCATCTATATATGAAGGAAGTCGACGGCCACACCGCCGTCGAGATCAACGACGTCGCGCCGGGCTCCCATGTGGGTTCTGCGCCGCTGGGAGGTGAGTAGTACCGTGGCGTTCAACCATAAGCACCTGATCGACATTACCGAGTACTCCGAAGAGGACATCAAGCTCATCCTCGAGACCGCCAAGGCGTTCTCCGAGGTCAACGAGCGTGCGATCAAGAAGGTCCCCACGCTCAAGGGCAAGACCATCGTCAACATGTTCAACGAGCCCTCGACGCGCACCCGCAGCTCCTTCGAGCTCGCCGAGAAGCGTCTTTCGGCCGACAGCCTCAACTTTGGCGGCTCCTCGACCTCCACGGTCAAGGGCGAGAGCCTCGTCGACACCGTCGAGACCCTCAACGCCTATAAGATCGACTGCATCGTCGTGCGCGACAAGCACGCCGGCGCGCCCTACATCGTCACGCAGAACTCGCCCGCGAGCGTCATCTGCGCCGGTGACGGCAAGCACAACCACCCCACGCAGGCCCTGCTCGACCTGTACACCATTTGGCAGCACAAGGGTGACTTCCATGGTCTGAAGGTCGCCGTTGTCGGCGATATCTCCCACTCCCGCGTGTGCGGCTCGCTGATCCCCGCCCTTAAGATCATGGGCTGCGAGACCTACGCCGTCGCTCCCGGCACGCTGCTGCCGCCGGCGCCCGAGGTCCTGGGCTGCGACCACGTGACGAGCGATCTCGATTCCGTCCTGCCCGAGCTGGACGTCGTCTACATGCTGCGCGTGCAGCAGGAGCGCCTCGAGGGTGCCCCGTTCCCGACCATTCGCGAGTACCACAAGCTCTTCGGCCTGACCAAGGACCGCGAGAAGCTCATGAAGCCCGACGCGATCATCTGCCACCCGGGCCCCATCAACCGCGGTGTCGAGTTCGACTCCTATATGGCCGACCACCCGCAACGCTCCGTCATCCTGGAGCAGGTCTACGCCGGTATCTGCGTGCGTATGGCTATCCTGTATCTGCTGCTTGGAGGTGCCGATAATGGCCTTGCTTCTTAAGAATGCCCACGTCGTCGACCCGTCCGTCGAGCTTGACGGTGTCGTTGACGTCCTGATTGACGGCGACAAGATCGCCGAGGTCGGCGAGAATCTCGCCGTCGAGGGAGCCGAGGTCCGCGACCTTTCCGGCAAGTACCTCGTCCCCGGCCTGGTGGATATGCACGTTCACCTTCGCGAGCCCGGCTACGAGGTCAAAGAGGACATCGAGAGCGGTACCCGCGCAGCTGCCAAGGGCGGCTTTACCGGTGTGTGCTCCATGCCCAACACCGATCCCGTCACCGATAACGGCACCGTCGTGGAGTTCGTCAAGTCCCGTGCTGCCGAGGTCGGTCACTGCCGCGTCTATCCGTCGGGCGCCATGACCCGCGGTCTTAAGGGCGAGGCCATGTCCGAGATGGGCGATATGGTCGCCCACGGCGCCGTCGCCTTCACCGACGACGGTCGCGGCGTGCAGGGTGCGGGCATGCTCCGTCGCTGCATGGACTACGGCAAGATGTTCGGCAAGGTCTTTATGAGCCACTGCCAGGACGAGGATCTGGTCGGCCACGGCCAGATCAACGAGGGCAAGGTCTCGACCCGTCTGGCTCTCGAGGGTTGGCCGGCTGCCGGCGAGGAGCTCCAGATCGCCCGCGACATCGAGATCGCCAAGCTGACTGGTGCCAAGCTGCACATTCAGCACATCTCCACCGCCCATGGCCTGGAGATCGTGCGTGCCGGTAAGGCCGCTGGCGTTCAGGTTACCTGTGAGGCCACCCCGCATCACATGTTCCTGACCGAGAACGACCTGGACGAGACCTACAACACCTCGCTCAAGGTCAATCCGCCGCTGCGTACCGAGGAGGATGCCGAGGCCATCCGTCAGGGCGTCATCGACGGCACCGTCGACGTTATCGTCACCGATCACGCTCCCCACACCCCGTGGGAGAAGGCCCGCGAGTTCGAGCTTGCGCCCTTTGGCATGATCGGTCTCGAGACCTCGCTGTCGCTCGTGCTCACCGAGCTGGTCAACACGGGCAAGATGAGCATGGGCCGTATGGTCGAGCTCATGGCCATCAAGCCGCGTGAGATCCTGGGCCTCGACCAGGTTCAGGTCAAGGCGGGCTCCGTTGCCGACCTGACCGTGTTCGACCCCTCTGCCACCTGGACGGTCGGCGAGGACGGTTACGAGTCGCGCGCCGAGAACTCCGGTTTTGCCGGCCGCACGCTTACCGGTCGTGCCACCGATGTGTTTGTCGGCGGTAAGCAGACGCTCGCCGACGGCTGCATCTGCTAGCATAGCCTTATCGCTTTTGTGCGCGGTGCCCTTGCGGTGCCGCGCTTTCTGTTCGTTTTGACCATGCAACCGCATGGGGGATTGGAGCGTCTATGCCCACACCTTCCACTGCACGCATGCACGACTTCGAGGTCGTCTCGAACCAGGAGATCGCCGACGGCATCTTCTCGCTCGTCATCTCGGCCCCCAAGCTTGCAAGTGCGCTCAAGCCCGGTCAGTTTGTGAACATTGCCGTGCCCGGCGATGCGTCCTCGCTGCTTCGCGTGCCTCTGAGCTTCTATCGTGCCGACGCCGAGGCCGGCACCGTCGAGCTGTGGTACGCCGTCGTGGGCGACGATACCCGTCGTCTGTCGCAGATGGCTCCCGGTTCCACCTCTAATCTGCTGGGCCCCGGCGGCCGCGGCTGGCTTGTGCCCGAGGGCACCAGGAAGGCGCTGCTCGTGGCGGGCGGCATCGGTGTTCCGCCCGTGCTGTGCCTTGCCGACATGCTTGCCAAGCAGGGTGTGGCCGTCGACGTGTGCCTGGGCTTTGGCACCGCTTTCAAGGCTGTGGGCATCGATGAGTTCCGCGCGCTGGGCGCCACGGTCAACGTTTGCACCGATGATGGCACGCTGGGCACGCACGGTTTTTGCACCGACCCGGCAGCCGAGCTGCTCGGCGAGGGCGGCTACGACTATGTGGCCAGCTGCGGCCCCGCCGTCATGATGAAGAAAGTCGCCGCCGCTGCCGCCGAGGCCGGTGCGTACTGCGAGGTGTCGCTTGAGCGCATGATGAGCTGTGGCTTTGGCGCCTGTAACACCTGCAATGTCGAGACGGTCGACGGTATGAAGGGTGCTTGCATGTGCGGCCCCGTGTTCGATGCTTCCAAGGTGGTGGTCTTCTAGTGGGTACCGTGAACATGGCCGTCGATTTCGGCGGTGTCAAGATGCAGAACCCCATCAACACCGCAGCCGGTACTTTTGGTTACGGTTGGCAGTTCCAGAACTTCTTTGATGTTTCCCAGCTGGGCGCCATCACCACCAAGGGTTGCGCTGCCGAGCCCTGGCCCGGCAATCCCGCGCCCCGCATGGCTGAGATTCCCGGCGGTATGATCAACTCAGTGGGCCTTCAGAACCCCGGCGTGGCTGCCTTTGCCCGCGAGTCCGGTCCGTGGCTCGAACAACTGTCCAAGGACGGCTGCCAGGTCATCTGTCAGGTTGCCGGCCACTCCGTTGACGAGTTTGTCCGCGCGCTCGAGATGTATGTCGAGCTGTGCCCCTGGGCTGCCGGCTACGAGATCAACGTGAGCTGCCCCAATATTGCCGCCGGCGGTGCCGCCATGGGCTCCACGCCCGAGGGCGCCTCTTCCGTTATGGCTGCCTGCCGCAAGGTGACCGATAAGCCGCTGTTCGTGAAGATGGCGCCGGTCAACGTCGCCGAGATCGCCAAGGCCCTCGAGGCCGCCGGCGCCGACGGCCTTTCGGTCATCAACTCCATTCAGGGCATGGCCATCGACGTCCATACCCGCAAGTCCCGCGTGGCCAAGCCCAAGGGCGGCCTTTCGGGCCCGCTGTGCCACCACATCGCCGTGCGCATGGTCTGGGAGGTTGCCCAGGCCGTCGATATCCCCATCAACGGTGTCGGCGGTGTCATGACCGGCGAGGATGCGGCCGAGTTTATCCTGGCCGGTGCCACCTGCGTGTCGGTCGGCATGGCCAACTTCGTCGATCCGTGCGCTTCGCTCAAGATCGCGCATGAGCTCGAGGCCTGGGCCGAGTCCCAGGGCGTAAAGGACATCAACGAGCTGGTAGGTGCTTTCGAATGCTAGAGACCGATGCCCGCGACCGCGTAATCGTCGCCCTCGACTGCGACCGCGAGCGTGCGCTCGAGCTCGCCCACGAGCTTTCGGGCCATGCCGCCTGGCTTAAGGTTGGTATGACGCTCTATTACGCTGAGGGCCCCGAGATCGTCAAGACCTTTAAGGACCTGGGCTTTAAGGTCTTCCTTGACCTTAAGTTCCATGATATTCCGCATCAGGTTCGCGGTGCCGCCCGTTCGGCCTCGCTTGCCGGTGCCGACCTGCTCTCGGTTCACGGCTTGGGTTCGGGCGCCATGCTCGCTGCCTGCCGCGAGGGTGCCGAGGAGGCGCGCGAGGACCGCGCCAAGCTCGTCGCCATCACCGTGCTCACGAGCATGAATCAGGATGCCTTGAGCGAGATCGGCGTCGAGTCGCCCGTGGCCGAGGAGGCCGCCCGCCTGGCAAAGCTCGCTCAGGCCAACGGCATCGATGGCATCGTGTGCTCGCCGATGGAGGCTCACGACATGCGTGAGCTGCTGGGCCCTGATGCCCTGATCGTGACTCCGGGTGTGCGTCCGGTGGGTGCCGCCCTTGGTGACCAGTCCCGCGTGGCGACGCCTTCCCAGGCTATCGAGCGTGGCGCAAGCCACATTGTGGTGGGCCGTCCCATCACCGGTGCCGACGATCCGGTTGCCGTCTTTGACGCCATCGTCGCTGAGCTGGTCGAAAACGTCGCGTAAAAGATTCCCCTAAGTCACCACTTTTGGGTTTCATTAGCACAAAATAGCCCCTGTGCCTGCGTAAACTTTCCCATCCTTTGTGTGGAATCGCAGGTCAGGGGCTTAACTTTGGGCGCAGTATATTGCACTTTTTGCGGGTATCGTCTAACCTATGGAGCCGCGATTGGGCATTTTGTACGTTCTACGTGCTAAAATGCCAATTATTGAATCAGATATAACCCAACTATTTGGAGGTACGAATGGCACTCCCTCAGCTTACCGATGAGCAGCGCAAGCAGGCTCTTGAGAAGGCTGCTGCCGCACGTCACGCCCGCGCTGAGCTTCGCGAGCAGATCAAGAAGGGCGAGAAGTCCCTCGAGTCCGTGCTCAACTCCGATGACCCCATCGCTTCCCGCATGAAGGTTTCCACCCTCATCGAGTCTCTCCCTGGTTATGGCAAGGCCAAGGCCGCCAAGATCATGGAGGAGCTCGGTATCTCCGCTACCCGTCGCGTCCAGGGCCTCGGCGTCCGTCAGCGCGAGCAGCTCCTCGAGCAGCTGACCAAATAAGTGAGCGCTCAGGATTCCAAGCTCTTTGTGATTTCTGGACCGTCAGGCGCAGGGAAGGGTACGCTCGTCACTCGTGTGCGCGAGCGCCGCTCGAACCTGGGCCTGACGGTTTCGGCTACCACGCGAGCACCACGCAAAGGTGAGGTCGACGGCGTCAACTACTTTTTTCTGACGCGCGAGGAGTTCGACCGCCGCGTGGCAAACGGCGAGTTTGTTGAGTGGGCCGAGGTCCACGGTAACTGCTACGGCACGTTGGTGAGCGAGGTCACATCCAAGCTCGCCTCGGGCGCGTCTCTGATTTTGGAGATCGATGTCCAGGGCGCCCTGCAGGTGAAGGAGCGTTTCCCCGAGGCCGTGCTGATCTTTATCAAGCCGCCTTCGCTTGAGGTGCTCCGCGAGCGTCTAGTCGGTCGCGGTACCGAGACGCCCGAGACGATTGAGCTGCGTATGGCAAACGCCGCCGATGAGCTTGCCCTTGCCGACCGCTACGACGATGTCGTGGTAAATGACGATCTCGACCGCGCGACCGATGAGCTCGTTCGCGTTCTCGATATGCATGAAAGGATCTGAGGTCCGTGTCCGTTGTAAAGCCTTGCATTGACGATCTTCTGGAGAAGACCGATCACAACCGCTTCCTGCTCGCTTCGCTTGCCTCCAAGCGCGCCTGCGACATCAATAGCATGCTGCGTGGCCAGCACAACCGCGTGCTTGCCGTCCAGGATGTCGATGACATCACCATCGGGCTTTCCGGTGCCGACACCATCTCGATGGCTATGGACGAGATTGTCGACGGCGACATCTCTTACGACGAGGCCCGTTACGAGAAGGCGCTCGGCCACAAGGTTGCTGAAGCCTAAATGGCGGCTCGCGTCTGCCTGGTCCACTATCACGAGGTTGGACTGAAGGGTAAGAACCGTGCACATTTTGAGCATATCCTCATGGATAACATCAAGGCGGCCTTGGCCGCCTTTTCCGTGAATGCCGTGTCTCGAATTTCCGGTTATATCCTCGTGACCTTTAACGAGCATCAGGCCGATGAGGCGGCGCGTGTCATTCGCACCGTTCCCGGCGTTGCCCGTGTGTCTTTGGCGTATCACACCAACCGCGACCCGCAGGAGTACTGCGCCGCCGCCGTGAAGGCGCTGCGCGAGTTTGGTTCCTTCGATTCGTTTAAGGTGCACGCCAAGCGTTCCAATACCGACTATGAGCTCACCTCGATTGACATCAATCGTCAGGTGGGCGAGGTGCTGTGTGAGGCCTTCCCCGATAAAAAGGTTCAAATGCACGACCCCGATGCGATGGTGCACGTACTGGTGGTCCAGGGTAGCGTTTATGTGTACGCGCGCTCCGAGCGCGGCGTGGGCGGTCTGCCGGTGGGTTCTGCCGGCAAGGTCGTGACGCTGCTGTCGTCGGGTATCGATTCTCCGGTGGCGACCTGGATGCTCGCGCGTCGCGGCGCGGTGTGCGTGCCGGTACATTTCTCCGGTCGTCCGCAGACGCCCGACACGAGCGAGTATTTGGTGCAGGACATCATCCGTGCGCTTGAGCCGGGTGTCCAGATCGGCCGCCTGTACGTGGTGCCGTTTGGCGACTGCCAGCGTGAGATTTCGGTCACCTGTCCCAGCAACCTGCGCGTAATCATGTATCGCCGCATTATGTATTCGGTTGCCGAGCGCATTGCACACATCGAGGGCGCCAAGGCCATCGTTACGGGCGAATCGCTTGGGCAGGTTGCCTCCCAAACGCTTGAGAACATCATGGCCGTCAACGAGGCCGTGAAGATCCCCGTGTTCCGCCCTCTCATCGGTTCGGACAAGCAGGAGATCATCGCTCGCGCCGAGGAGATCGGTACGTTCGATATCTCGACTGAGGCCGCTCCCGACTGCTGCACGCTATTTATGCCGCGCCGTCCCGAGACGCACGCTAAACTCGATGCCGTTCATGAGGCCTGGGAGTTGTTCGATCACGAGGAGATGATCGAGCGCCTGCTCAAGCAGACCGAGTACATCGACTTTGAGAGCAACACGTATAAGGCCCCCAAGACCTTAAAACGCAAACATTCGGAGCTTGCTCCGCGTGAGATTTACCAAGATCACGAGTAAATATGTGCATAGACCGACGATGCGTCTGCATCGTCGGTCTTTTGCTATCTGAGCATTTTGCAGCTAAGTGTTCATTTGCTGACGTGTGCCTGAATAAATGGACAGATTTGTGCAAGGTTTTGGTCAGCTTTTGGTTTGACCGAGAAAACCGGTTTTGGGGCGTGGCTGTTGTGGAACTCCTTTCCTGACACGATGGTGTTGGGAGGTTTTGCTATGGCGCAGCGCGAACAACACGAACGGGTCAAAAAGATGGACCGCTGGGCGGACAAGCTGTTCGGTCATAAGGCAGTGTTGATGGCGATACTGGTCGTCATTGCGATGGCGAGCGGCTTGGCGATGGCGAACCTTGGCGGCGGTGCCGGCGGTGTGTCGTTTGAGCGCACTGACGGTTCAGGCTCGTTGGTGAAGCCGGGATCCGGCGATGCCTCGAGCGGAAAGGTATCCGAAGGCTCTTCGACAAAGGCTTCTGCCGCGGCAGAGGTTTATGTCGATGTTGATGGCGCCGTTGTGTCGCCCGGCGTATATCGCCTCAAGGACGGCGCGCGGGTGGCTCAGGCGATTGATGCCGCCGGCGGGCTGGCGCCCGAGGCAGACGTTACGGGGCTCAATCGGGCATCTAAGGTCACTGATGGACAAAAAATTCACGTTCCAACGGTAGGGGAACAGCAGGCGTCCATTGCGGAAGCCGGTGTTGATGGTGGGGCTTCCGCATCATCGGGCGTGAGTGGCGCAACAGGCCTAGTAAACATCAATACGGCAAGTGCGGCAGAGCTGCAGACGCTCTCGGGCATCGGCCCCTCCATGGCCCAGTCGATTATCGATGAGCGTACAAAGAACGGTGCTTTTGCCTCGGTTGACGATTTGATGCGTGTGTCGGGAATCGGCGAGAAGAAGCTTGCCAAAATCAAAGATTGCATCTGCGTATGAGTGCGACAGAGCGCGAGCATGTGATGCCTCCGCGGCCCTTGATGCCGTGGACGATGGCTCTGTGTTCCGGCGTGTGCATGAGCTGCGCCTTGGTGCTCAACGTGGCCGCTGATGTGCTGCTGAGGGAGCAGGCGCCGGCGGTCGGGCTGCTATGGGCCATTCCCGTTGCGGCGGCGGTATTCGTTGTGCTGGCTCAATTTTGTGCACCGCTTGCTCCTTGGAAGCGGTGGCTGTATGCCGCGTCCGTTGGTCTCGTGGCGGGAGCGGTCGTCTCGGCGTGGTGGGCTGCGGGCGCGCTCAACGCCTCGAAGGCGCTCGACGGTCGAGCGGCAAGCGGCCTCGAGTTTGTCGTGCAGGGCGATCCATCCATAAACGACGACGTGTATTCCTATACCTGCGAGGCACGTGCGGACGGTAAGAACTTGGCAACGGTTCGCCTATCGTGTGACCGCGAGCTCAAGGTCGGGGCGCACGCGCGTGTTATCGGTCGCGTTTCACGTTTTGAGAACGATGCATATGGACGATCGCGCGTGCTCCGAGGCGAGGTGCGCAAGGTTCAAGCCGTTCGGATTGTGTCGGTCGATGAGGGCTCTCCGGGGCCGCTGCTTCGACTGCGAAATGGGCTGCTTGCGTCCATCGCGCCTGCGACCGACCCGGCGCGTGCGCTCATAGCCGGTGTCGTCTGTGGTCGTTCGGCCGAGCTGCGCGCCCAACCGGCGGGCGACTGGTTTTCGGTGACGGGAACGGCGCATCTTATCGCCGTCTCGGGCAGCCATTTGGCTATCGTGGGGTTTGTAATCGAGGGTGTATTGCAAAAGACTCGGTGTTCGCGCGGTCTTCAGCGGGCGATATTGGCGATAGCGCTTGTGGGCTACGCTGCCTTTACGGGCGCGTCTCCCTCGGCCGTGCGCGCGTGCTGCATGGTGTTCGCGACGCTTGTCGTAAACGGCGCGGGGCGTCGCCGGCACGGCGCATCGGCTCTCTTCGTAACCATGTCCATCTTTGTGCTACTGCGGCCGACGGTGCTGTTCGAGATGGGCTTTCAGCTTTCATGTGCCAGCGTTTTAGCCATTCTGTGCTTTTGCCCCTATGCGACCTACGCTTTGGGTGAGCTGGGTGTGCCATCGGGCGTCGCCAGCATGCTTTCCGTCACGCTGTGCTCGCAACTGGCGACTCTTCCCATTACCATTCCCGCCTTCGGTACGTTCTCGCTCATTGCTCCGTTGGCAAATGCGGTCATCGGTCCGGTGGTGAGCGTACTGCTTGCTGTGTTGATCGTGCTGGTTCCCTTTTCGCTCGTGGCACCGTTGCGGACTTGGGCGCTCGTTGTGCCTATGATTGCCGCCCGTTGCGCGCTGTTTTTCGAGCAGCTGTTTGCCGCCGTGCCGGGTGCATCCGTGAGTGCGCCGCCCGATAGCATGTGGATTTATCTAGTGCCGTGTTTGCTGACGGTTCTCTTAGTCTGGTGGCCGCGTCCCCGCGCACGTCCTATGGCGGTGGGGCTTGCGTGTCTGGTGCTCTTGGCTGCGATTCCGTACGTCTACTGGGATCGATTCGCTCCGCCTTCGGTGACGGTGCTCGATGTGGGCCAGGCCGATGCGATTCTTATCCGCCAGGGCGGCTCAGTAGCGCTCGTCGACTGCGGGCTCGATGAGCGCGTGGTGGCGGCGTTGGTTCGCAATAACGTGCACCATATCGATGCCGTCTTTGTGACGCATTGGGATGAGGATCACTGGGGTGGTCTGCCTGCCGTGCTCGAACAGTTTTCGGTCGGAACGATTGCCGTGGCGGCGGATGCGCTGGAGGATGCTCCTGTTGAGGTATTGAACCGATCTGGCGTGGAGTATCGGCAGGTGCGCTGTGGGGATACGGTCGACATCGGCTCATTTTGCGCCCGCGTGATGTGGCCATTCGAGTCCGTGGATGGCGAGGGAAATGAGGACTCGCTTGTCCTGCTGCTCTCTTATGTTCAGGAAGGCAAGAGCCTGCGCATACTCCTCACCGGTGATGCCGAGCTCGACCAAGAACGGGAATTCGTGCAGGAGGTGGGGGATATTGATGTCCTTAAACTTGGGCATCACGGCTCCAAGGTTTCAGTCGATGTTGAGTTGCTGGACGTCCTGAAGCCCGAGCTTTCCCTCGCGAGCGCGGGCGAAGGGAATCGATACGGCCATCCGTCCGATGTCTGCATCGATGCCGTGAAGGAAGCGGGTGGTGTGTTCGCGTGCACCATCGAACACGGCGACATTACCGTCATGCCGACTGCGAATGGCTTTGCGATGCGATGCCAGCGACCGTGACGACGTCGTTGGCGTGTGGTGGGCCCCTGGGCTAGAATGGCACGGAGCGAATACGAAGGCCTGCGGGAGGGGAGCGCAATGTCCGAAACCGGTCTGTTGCCGGCATATCTGATCGTCGGTACCGACGGCGTCAAGCGCGATCACGCCGTCTCGCGTATGAAGGCGCGTCTGGAAAAGTCGGGAATGGTCGAGTTCAACCTCGACGAGCGCGACATGACCAAAGACCCCGATATCGAGTCCATTATCGGATCGCTTAACACCTTTCCGATGGGCAGCGAGTTTCGCTTGGTAATCCTTGATGGCTGCTCAAAGCTCGCCAAGGCGGTCTCGGAGCCGCTTGTCGACTATCTGACGAGTCCCAGCCCCACGACGGTTTGCCTCATCATCGCGGACTCGCTTGCCAAGAACACGCGCCTGTATAAGGCGATCGCCAAGATCGACAAGAAGGCCGTGATCGATTGCTCCGGCACCAAGCGCTGGGAGCTTCCGCGCCGCGTGCAGCAGATGGCGACGCAGCACGGCAAGTCGATCTCGACGGCGGCCGCCGAGGAGCTCGTCTCGCGTTCGGGTGAAAACACGCGCATGCTCGATAACGACTTGGCTAAGCTTGCCCAGATGGTCGAGGTGCCCCAGATTGAGCTTGCCGACGTTGAGCGCTGGATTGTACGTACGGCCGAGGTTCAACCCTGGGACTTTCTCAATGCGGTCTCGGCCCGTGACATGCGCCGTTCGCTCGAGCTCTTCAATTTACTGCCCGCCAAGAGCTACGTGTGGACTTACACGTTGCTGTGCGGCCGCATCCGCGAGCTTATCGTCGCCAAGGCGCTCGATGCGCGCGGACAGAGTCGTGAGCTGGCCGCAACGCTCAAGCTCCAGTCCTGGCAGGTCAAGAATCACCTGACCTGGGCACGTCGCTTTTCGATGGCAGAGCTCGTCGCAGCGCTCGAGGGTGCCGTTGATGTGGAGCTCGCGCTCAAGGGTTCGGCCGATTTTCAGACCGCGCTTTTGCTCTGGATTACGAACATCTTGAGAAAATCGTGATGATACCTGCCTATTTGACAAATTCGTTCTATCCCTTTGAGGGGGAGCGTGCTATAGTAGGCGCTTGCATGACCTCACCGTGTCTCAGAGGTGTCATACATTTTTTGCAAGGAACTCGAAAGGAACTCCAGAAGTGGCAAACATCAAGTCTCAGAAGAAGCGTATCCGCACCAATGAGGCAGCTCGCATGCGTAACAAGGCTGTCAAGTCCGAGCTCAAGACGCTGACCAAGCACGTCCAGTCCGCCGTCGCCGAGGGCGACGCCGAGAAGGCCCAGGCTGCCCTCAAGACCGTCACCAAGCGTCTCGACATGGCTGCCGCCAAGCATGTTATCCACAAGAACCAGGCTTCCAACCGCAAGTCCGGTCTTGCCAAGCTCGTGAACAGCATCAACGCCTAAGTTGTAAATTTCACACCAAACAGATTACGCGCATAAATGGAGCCTGTTTTATGGAACAGGCTCCATTTTTTGTACCGCTCGGGTAAGATAGTCCGCATGAATACTTCAATTGACATTTCCCACATCCGCAACTTCTCAATCGTTGCGCACATCGACCATGGCAAGTCCACGATTAGTGACCGTATCCTCGAACTCACCCATACCGTCGACGAACGCGACATGGAGTCGCAGCTGCTCGACACCATGGATATCGAGCGCGAGCGCGGCATCACGATCAAGTCCAATGCCGTTCGCGTGTCCTATGACGCCGACGATGGCGAGACGTATCAGTTCAATCTGATCGATACGCCGGGCCACGTGGACTTCACCTATGAGGTCTCGCGCTCGCTGGCAGCCTGTGAGGGCGCGGTGCTCGTTGTCGACGCCACGCAGGGCGTTGAGGCGCAGACCGTCTCTAACGCGACGCTCGCCATGAACGCCAATCTGGACATTGTGCCGGCCATCAACAAGATCGACCTGCCCTCGGCTCATCCCGACGAGGTTAAGACCGAGATCGAGGATGACCTGGCGATCCCTGCCGATGATGCCGTGTGTGTCTCGGGCAAGACCGGCGAGGGCATCCACGATCTGCTGGAGTCCATTGTCTTTTTGATCTCTCCGCCCAAGGGCGATGCGAACGCGCCGCTCAAGGCACTCATCCTGGATTCGTACTTCGACGAGTATCGTGGCGTCGTCGCCACGGTGCGCGTCTTTGACGGCTCCATTAAAAAGGGCGATACCCTGCGCATGATGCAGGCAAAGGGCGACTTTTTGGTCGATGGCGTGGGCGTCAAGCGTCCCGCCGAGACCCCGGTCGACGCGCTCACGGTCGGCGAGGTCGGATACGTGGTCACGGGCCTGAAGGACCCCGAGGCCGTTCGCGTGGGCGATACCCTCACGTGGGCGTCGAATCCCTGCCCCGAGCCGCTTCCCGGCTACCGCGAGGCCAAGCCCATGGTCTATACGGGCCTGTTCCCGATCGATAACAAGGACTACGAGAACCTGCGTGACGCGCTCGATAAGCTGCACGTCAACGACCCGTCGTTGGTGTGGGAGCCCGAGACTTCGGTGGCGCTCGGTTTTGGCTTCCGCGTGGGCTTCCTGGGCCTGCTGCACATGGAAGTCGTCAAGGAACGCCTGGAGCGTGAGTTCAATCTTGACCTCATTGCCACGAGCCCCTCGGTGGACTATCACGTCTACAAGACTGACGGCGAGATGATTGATGTCCGCAGCCCGCAGGACCTTCCCGAGGCCACGCGCATCGAGCGTATCGAGGAGCCCTACCTCAAGGCAAAGATCATCTGCCCGCCTGAGTACACGGGCGCCGTCATGCAGCTCGCCATCGAGCACCGCGGCATTACTACCGACATGATCCATCTCACGAGCAAGTCGGTCGAGATGCGCTTCGATATGCCGCTCGCCGAGCTCATCCTGGACTTCTTTGACCAGCTTAAGAGCCGTACCAAGGGCTATGCCTCCCTCGACTACGAGTTCAACGAGTACCGTCCCTCCGAGCTCGTTAAGCTCGATATCTTGCTTTCGGGCGACGAGGTGGACGCGCTGTCGTTTATCGTCCACAAGGACAAGGCCTACGGTCTTGCCCGCGGCCTATGCGACAAGCTCAAGGAGATCATCCCGCGTCAGCTGTTCGAGGTGCCCATCCAGGGCGCTATCGGCAACAAGATCATTGCCCGCTCCACCGTCAAAGCGCGTCGCAAGGACGTGCTTGCCAAGTGCTACGGCGGCGATATCTCGCGTAAGCGCAAGCTGCTCGAAAAGCAGAAAGAGGGCAAGAAGCGCATGAAGGCCATCGGCTCGGTCGAGGTCCCTCAGGAGGCCTTTATGGCGATCCTCAAGGTGGACGAGTAGGTCCATGGCGCTTTCTGAATACAGCAAGCAGCTGCTGGGTGCCTATGCCGAGCAGCCGTTCCTTATGGCTCCCATGGCGGGCGTGACTGACCCTGCCTACCGCATCATGTGCCGTCGCCGCGGTGCCAATCTCGCCTATAGCGAGATGGTGAGCGTGGCGGGCCTTGCCTATGCCAGCAACAAAACGTGGCGCCTGGTGCTGCCGGCCGACGAGGAGCAGCAGATTTGCGTGCAGCTCTTTGGCTCCAAGCCCGATCAGTTTGCGAGTGCCGTCGCCGCCGTCGAGGAGCGTGTGGGCGATCGCCTGTCGCTCATCGATATCAACATGGCCTGTCCTGCCCGAAAGGTTGTCACCAAGGGCGAGGGCTCTGCCCTTATGCGCACGCCCGATTTGGCCGAGAAGATCGTCGAGGCGGCGGTGGGCGCGGCGCATGTGCCCGTGACCGTAAAGATCCGCAAGGGCTTTTATGCCGAGGACCGTAATGCCGCGACGTTTGCCCAGATGCTCGAAGGCGCCGGTGCCGCCGCAGTCGCCGTACATGGTCGTTGCGCCACGCAGCTCTACACGGGCCAGGCCGATTGGTCGGTCGTCGATGAGGTGGCCGACGCCGTCGAGATTCCCGTTATCGGTTCGGGCGATGTGTTCTCGGCCGAGGACGCTGCTGAGCATCTGCAAGGTTCGAGTGCCAGCGCGGTGTTTATCGCGCGCGGCATCTACGGCAATCCGTGGGTGTTCGGTGATGCTCGCGCCCTTGCGCTCGATGGCACGCCGGTGCCGGCGCGCAGCTCCGTCGAGCGCCTGGACGCCCTGCGTGAACACCTAACGCTGACGCATGAGCTCCTGCCGCTCATGTCGCGTGCCCGCACGTACGCAAGCTGGTACTTAAAAGGCATGCCCCATGCCGCCGCTTGGCGTGCCCATGTGGTGCGCTGCTCCACGTATGAGGAGTTCATGGCGCTGGTCGATGAGATCGAGCACGATGTGGTGGCCTGCGAGGCTGCCCTTGCCGCCGGTGAATCGGTGCCCCCTCATCCGCTGGAGGCTTAAGGGTGGCCGTTACCGCGCTGTACGTGCATGTGCCGTTTTGCGCCCAAAAGTGCCGGTACTGCGACTTTGACTCGCGCAGTTTTGCTCCGTACGAACTGACCGCTGCGCTCGATGCCTATTTTGAGCAGTTGTTCGCGCGCCTCGATGCTTTTGGCAAAGCTGGGGCCCTTGACCAGATCCGTACCGTCTATGTTGGCGGCGGCACGCCGTCGCTGGCAGGGGAGCGCCTGGTGGAGCTGGCGCGGCGTATTCGTGCGTGGTGCGCCCCCGTTGAGTTTACCTGCGAGGCCAATCCTGAGTCGCTGACCGCCGAGCTTGCCGCTGCGCTTGCCAAGGTTGGTGTTACACGCGTCTCTCTGGGCGTGCAAACGCTCGATAACACCGAACTTACCGCCATCGGTCGTATTCACGATGCCGATCGGGCGCTCGCTGCCATCGCGACGGTCAAGAACGCTGGGCTTGACGTGTCGTGCGACCTTATGTGCGGACTTCCCGGGCAGACCGCAGCGAGTTGGAAGCGCACGCTCGATGGCGTGCTGGCGGCGGCTCCGCATCATGTTTCGGTCTACCCGCTCACGCTTGAGGAGGGGACGCCCCTTTATCGCATGGCGTGCCGCAACGAGTCGCTCGAGCCTGATGAGGATTTTCAGGCCGCCTGCATGGATGTGGCACGCGAGCTCCTGGGTGCGGCCGGCTATCACCCGTATGAGGTGGCGAGCTACGCGCTCGACGGCCATGAGTGCGCCCATAACATTGCCTACTGGACCGGCCAGGGCTATTTAGGCCTGGGTCGCTCTGCCGCCGGTATGCTCGACGCTGAGGATTTTGATCGCTTGGCCGGGCTGTTTCCCGGCGTGTCTTCTCGAGGCGATGCGTACCGCGTGCGTCTGGTGCAACGTAACGATGACGCGACGGCGTTCGAGGCCGAATATCTGTCGCAGCGTGAGGCTGCGGCTGAAGACCTGATGCTCGCTTGTCGCATGACGCGTGGTATTGCGTCCGATCTGTTGGTTCGTACGGCTTGCGTCATCCCAACGGGCGAGCTGACGGCTGCCTGCGATCGCGCGCTCGAATTGGGTCTTGCCACTTGGGTGCCCGAGACGCTCGGGGTCCATGAGGGACCCCTCACTTCGGCAGATGTCGTCGCGGGCCATGTTCGGGCTCGTTTGGCGCCGACCCACCTGGGCTGGCTCGATGGAAATGTTCTGTTCGAGCTGTTTTGGGATCTAGCTTAGGCCGCTCGGGTAGAATTACCGGAATATATACGCTGCTGTGAGCAGGAGGTTGCCGCGCATGGCGACGATGAACGAAAAAGATTACTACGAGATTCTAGGTGTCTCCAAGGACGCCACCTCGCGTGATATTCAAAAGGCCTTTCAGCAAAAGGCCCGCAAGCTCCATCCGGACGTCAACAAAGAGCCGGATGCCGAGGAAAAGTTTAAAGAGGTTTCCGAGGCCTACGCCGTGCTTTCGGATGAGCAAAAACGTGCGCGCTACGACGCCATGCGTTCTGGCAATCCCTTTGCCGGTGCTCCTACGGCTTCGTCCTATGGTGGCGGCTACGCCGGCAACACGGGCTATGGCAATCCCTTTGAGGGCGGTTTTCCCTTTGGTGGCGCCTGGGGCCAGCCGCGTCGCGGGCAGGCTGCCTACAATCCCGAGAACGGCGCCAACGTGGTCGTCGATATCAAACTCGACGCCAAGGAGGCCAAGGGCGGTGCCCGCAAGACCGTCCGCTACACGCGCTTCGATACCTGTAACAACTGCGGCGGTTCGGGCTCCGTTTCGTCTGAGCATGCCCATACCTGCCCGAGCTGCGGTGGCCGCGGTCACATCGACGTCGACCTGTCCTTCCTGTTTGGTGCGGGTACGTTCCAGTCGGTCTGCCCCGAGTGCGGCGGTTCCGGTAAAGTCGTGGCCGACCCCTGCCCCGATTGCGGTGGCAGCGGTCGTACTCGCGTAACCTCCGAGCAGACGATTGAGTTTCCTGCCGGTACGCACGATGGCGACGAGGTCCGCATTAGCGGCATGGGTCATGCTGGCACCAACGGTGCCGCGGGCGGCGATCTGGTCGGCCGCGCCCATGTTGAGGCCGAACGCTTGGAAGGCAAAGCTCGTACCGGTTTTTACCTGATGGGCATCGTGGCGCCGTTTTTGGTACTCTCGGCCATCTCGGGCGTGTTCTCGGCCTTTGCCGTGATGTGCTTTATTCCGTTTACCATGGGCCTGTTCATGGTGCTTTCGGACGGTGTGCTTCATCGCAGTCTGCTGTGGTGGAAGCGCGGTGCGATGCAGTTTGCCAACGGTTTTGCCAACGGCTTCATGTTCGCGCTCGTGTCGGTTTGGTTCGCGAGCTGCTCGCAACGGGCCATGCTTTCGCCGTACCAAATGCAATAACATTAAACCCTCTGTTTGCGGCCGCCCCAGCATGGGTATAGGACGCACTGTGACAATAATGAAAGTCGGAAGGATTCGGTCGTGTCGGAAAATAGGGATTACTACGAGGTACTTGGCGTCGACAAGGATGCCGACGCGCGGACGATTAAGCGCGCGTTTCTAAAGAAGGCCCGTACCGTACATCCGGATGTTTCGGACGACCCCGAGGCCGAGGCCAAGTTCAAGGAGCTCAACGAGGCCTATTCCGTTCTTTCCGATGAGCAGAAGCGTGCTAACTACGACCGTTACGGCACTGCCGACGGCCCTGGTGGTTCGGGCTACGTCGATATCAACGATATCTTTGGTGGCATGGGCATGGACGACTTGTTCTCGTCGTTCTTTGGCGGCGGTGCCGGCGGTGGCGCCCGCAGCCGTCGTGAGCGTCGTCGCGGACGTGACATGGCCATCTCGCTTTCGGTGACGCTTGAGGAGGCGGCGCTCGGCTGCAAAAAGACGATCAGCTATGATCGCCTTGCTCCTTGCGAGGACTGCAATGGAACCGGTAGGGCAGAGGGCGCGCAGGAAAAGCAGTGCGGCCGCTGCCACGGTACGGGCTACGTCACGACGGTTCAGCGTTCGTTCCTGGGCCAGGTTCAGTCTTCCTCGCCTTGCCCCGACTGCCATGGCGAGGGCACGGTTATCGACCATCCCTGCGAGACCTGCGACGGCCAGGGCCGCACGCCTTCGCACGAAAAGATCGACATCGATATTCCCGCCGGCGTTTCGACCGGTCGCCAGCTGCGTGTGAGCGGCTTTGGCGAGGCCGGCCTTCGCGGCGAGCCTTCGGGTGACCTGATTGTCAACGTGCGCGTTGCCGACCATGAGCGCTTTAAGCGCAACGGTGACGACCTGTACCTGGTGAGCGATATCTCGATTGCACAGGCTGCGCTCGGCTGCGAGATCGAGGTCGAGGGCATTATGCCCGACGAGGTCGTTAAGGTGACGGTTCCCGCCGGCGCCCAGTACGGCGACACCGTGAGCGTCAATAATTACGGCATGCCGCGCATTGGCGGTGGCGGTTCGCGTGGCCGCCTGATCGTGCAACTGCGCGTGGTCGTTCCCACCAATCTTTCCAATAAGCAACGCGAGCTGCTCCGTGCTTTTGCCGATGAGATGGGCGATGACGTCGCTTCCGGCAAGAAGTCGGTGACCGACCGTATCATGAGTGCCCTCGACGATATCCTCGATTAAGGAGCCCGCGTGCTCGCACCCCATATTTCCGTCGTCAACCTCGGCTGCCGCGTCAACCGGGTTGAGTCTGACCGTATCACTGCCGATCTTATGCGCCTGGGATTTGCTATTGTGGAGCCCCAGGATGCCGATCTGATCGTCATTAACACCTGTGCCGTTACGGGCGAGGCCGAGGCCAAGACCCGTAAGGCCGTCCGTCATGCGCTGGCCTATCCGGGCGAGCCTTACGTGGTCGTAACCGGCTGCGTCGTCAACCTGCATCCCGAGGAGTTGTTGGAGCTCTCCGATCGCGTGATCGCCGAGCCGTCCAAGATCGATGTCGCCGAGCGCGTCTGCGAGGTGCTGGGTGTCGAATCCGATAGCGTTCCCGCCTGCAGCGATGGCGAGGTGGTCGATGCGCTCGGTCGCTCTCGCCTGGGCGTGAAGATTCAGGACGGCTGCAACCATCGCTGCACCTATTGCATTGTGTGGAAGGCACGCGGCCCCGAGCGCTCCGTGCCCGTCGAGTCCGTGCTCGAGCAAGTTCGCGAGGCCCAGGAGGCCGGCGTGCCCGAGGTGGTGCTGACCGGTGTGAACCTGGGTGCCTACGATGGCAAGAGCGCGACCGACGAGCACGTCGAAATCGATGAGCTTCTCGAGGCCATCATGGAGCGCACGTCTATTCCGCATGTGCGCATTTCCTCGGTCGAGCCCATGGATATCTCCGAGCGCCTGCTTAAGGTTATGGCGCGCTATCCGCAGCGTATCGCCCCGTTTTTGCACCTGCCCGTGCAGTCCGGCTGCACGGCGACCCTGCATCGCATGGGCCGTCCCTATAGCGCCGAGGCCTTTGAGGACACGGTGCGTATGATTCGTGCCATCTTGCCCCAGGCGTCCCTTTCGTGCGATGTCATCGTCGGTTTTCCTGGTGAGACGGACGAGGAGTTCGAGGAATCGCTGGCGCTGTGCCGCCGTGTGGGTTTCTCGCGTATGCACGTGTTCCGCTACAGCAAGCGTCCCGGTACCCTTGCTGCCGACATGCCCGACCAGGTGCCACCCGAGGTTATGGCCGAGCGCAGCCGCCGTATGCGGGCCGCCGCACAGGAGCTCGCTATTGCCGACGCTCGTCGTCGCGTGGGCACGGTCGAGCGTGCCGTGCTCGAGTATGGTGACAACCTGACGCTCGGCTCGTTCCATCATGCCCGTCTTGACGATACCTGTGGACTTACAGCCCCGTGCCTGCTCGATGTTGCTATCATCGGAGTCGATGATTCCGGCTTGGTCCATGCACGCAGGGAGGTTCATGGAAGCCTCGAAGATTAGACTTACCGTTCCCGAGGGAATTGATCCCTCGCGCGTTTTGGGCGCCGGCGACGGCGTCCTTCGTGCGCTTGAGAGCTTGGTTCGCGCCCATGTGGTCGCCCGTGGCGATAGCATCTCCGTGAGCGGCGACCCGGACGAGGTCGAACTCGTGGCGCGCTTTTTCGAGCACGCTTTTCGCGAGGCGGCCGCCGGGCGCACGCTGTCTGCCGACGATGTCTCTCGCTGCCTGGCCGTCTTGCGCGACGGTGAGCACGAGGCTACGTCGCTTCGCGATGACGTGCTGCTTTCGTATCGCGGCCGCGTCATTCGCCCCAAGACGCTCGGGCAAAAGCGCTATGTGGATGCCATCCGCTCGCATACCATCACGTTTGGCTTGGGTCCTGCCGGTACCGGTAAGACCTATCTGGCTATGGCGCTCGCCGTTGCCGCGCTCAAGCGTCACGAGGTGGGCCGTCTGATCTTGACGCGTCCGGTTGTCGAGGCGGGGGAGAATCTGGGCTTTTTGCCCGGCACCCTCGAGGAAAAGATCGATCCCTACATGCGTCCGCTTTACGACGCCCTTTTTGACATGATGGATCGCGAGCGCACCGATGAGCTTATGGAGCGCGGCGTGATCGAGATCGCCCCGCTTGCCTACATGCGCGGCCGCACGCTGAGTGATGCCTTCGTGGTGCTCGACGAGGCGCAAAATACCACGCCCGAGCAGATGAAGATGTTCCTGACACGCCTTGGGTTCAACTCCAAGTTCGTGATTACCGGCGACCTGAGCCAGCGCGACCTGGTGGGTCGTCGTGGCGGCTTGGCGGATGTCGAGAAGATTTTGGGCCGTGTCGATGATGTCGCATTTTCGCACCTCGAGCGTGCCGACGTGGTGCGCCATGCCCTGGTGGGTCGTATCGTCGAGGCATACGATACTTATGATGATGTGCGCGAGAAGCGCGTACGTGACCGAAAGGAGTCCCGTTGAGTGTATTGATCAGCAACGATGCCGAGCTCGATACGCTGCTCGACGCGCAGGAGGTGGAGCATATCTGCGAGGTTGTGCTTGCCGCCGAGGGCGTTGAGCGTGAAGTCGAGATTTCCCTTTCGTATGTCGACGAGGACGAGATGCACGAGCTCAACCACGAGTGGCGCGGTATCGACCGCACCACCGATGTGCTCTCGTTTGAGTGCGATTCGGCCTTTGACGATGATATTCCCGCCGATGAGACGCTCGAGCTCGGCGATATTATCTTGGCCCCGCAGGTTATTGCCCGTCAGGCCCCTGGTTTTGGCAATAGCCCCGCTGACGAGTGCCGTCTGATGCTCGTACACGGCATGCTGCACCTGCTGGGCTATGACCATATCGAGGACGACGAGGCCGAGGTCATGGAGGCCCGCGAGGACGCCATCCTGCGCGATCTGGCGCTCGAGCGCGGCGAGGACCCCAAGCTAGTCCACGTCGGCCCCATCACCAACCACGCCCACGACTAGGAGCCGTCTATGATTCCCGGATCGAACAAGGACCATCCGTCCTTCTTAAAGTCGTTTTCCTACGCCATGGAGGGCTTCGTTACCGCCGTCAAGACCGAGCGCAACATCAAGGTCATGCTCGTGGCGGGCGTGTGCACCGTCATTGCCGGCTGTATCGTGGGCCTCGACATTGCCGAGTGGGCCACGATTATCATCTGTTGTGGCCTGGTGATTCACGGCGAGCTGTGCAACACCGCCATGGAGGCCATCGTCGACCTAGCGACCCAGGAGCTCCATCCGCTGGCCAAGCGTGCGAAGGACATTGCCGCCGCCTCTGTATACGTTCTTTCCATCACCGCCGCGATTGTGGGCTTGCTGGTATTTGCCCACGCGCTCGGCTTTATTTAGAAAGGGATTCCCATGTCCGACAATATGCAGCCTACCGATGAAATTTTGGACGACGAGTCCCTGGACGCGGTGGATACCGAGGAGCTCGAGGATGTCGAGGAGTTCGACCCGTTTGAGGGCATGAGCGACGAGGAGCTCGACGCCCTGTGCGACGAGGGCGACAGTCTCGCGGGCTTTGGTGACGTGGAGCCCGGTTTCCGCAGCGGTTTTGTGGCCCTGGTCGGTCGTCCCAACGCGGGCAAGTCCACGCTGCTTAATGCCTGCTATGGCAAAAAGGTCGCCATCACCTCGCCGGTGGCCCAGACGACCCGCCGCCGCATGCGCGCCGTCGTCAACCGTCCCGGCTACCAGCTGGTCTTTGTCGATACCCCGGGTATTCATAAGCCTAAGGACGGTCTGGGATCCGAGCTCAACAAGAGCGCGCTGTTCGAGCTGAACGATGTCGATGTCGTCGCTTTTTTGATTGATGCCACCAAACCGATCGGCAGGGGAGACGCCTGGGTTGCCGAGCGCGTCAGATGCGCCCGTTGCAAGAAGGTCCTGGTGCTCACTAAGGCCGATGAGGCCGACCCCGCACAGGTCATGGAACAGCTTAAGGCAGCGCATGAGCTCATGGAATATGACGACGAGATCGTGACGTCGTCGGTCAAGAACTTCAACGTCGATGCCTTTATCGAGACCGTTGCGCACTTTTTGCCCGAGGGTCCGCGTTGGTTCCCCGAGGACATGGGTACCGACGCTTCCGATGAGACGCTCGTTGCCGAGTTTGTGCGCGAGAAGGTCTTGCGCCGCACCCGTGATGAGATCCCGCACTCCGTTGGCGTGATCTGCGATGCGCTCGAGCAGACCAAGAAGGTACTGCGCGTGCACGCCACCATTTACGTCGAGCGCGAGGGCCAAAAGGGCATCATCATCGGCAAGGGCGGCGAGATGATCAAGCATATCGGTATCGACGCCCGTCGCGATCTTGAGCGCATTTTTGGCACGCAGGTCTTTTTGGAGCTGGACGTGAAGGTCAAGGCCGGCTGGCGTGACGACGAGGCCCAGATTCGTCGCTTTGGGTATAGCGCCGAGGACTAAGGGCGCGCGGCACGCATGGCAGGCTCCCGGACATATCGTACGAAGGTGCTCGTCCTCGATAAGACGAAGCTTAAAGAGACGGACCTGATCCTGACGATGCTTGACGAGCGGGGTCGGCAGGTTCGTGCCGTGGCAAAGGGCGCCCGCAAACCCGGTGGGCGCCTGGCTGCGCGCTGCGAGCTGTTCTGTACCGTTGATATGCTGCTCGCGCATGGACGGTCGCTCGACGTGGTTTCCCAGGCCGAGCTTATGGAGGCTCCGCTCGGCGTTGCGCCCGATTACGAGACGACATGCGCGGCAAGCGCGATTGCCGAGGTCGCGCGCGTGTGCTCGTTCGAGGACGCCGAGGACCCGTTTACCTTTGCCATCACGCAGCGGGCGCTCACACTTGTCGGCAGCAGGCTCGACTCGGCGCATATGGATCTACTTGTGGCGGCATATGTCTTTAAGCTGCTGTCGCACGTTGGCTACCGACCTGATTTTTCGGCATGCGTGCTGTGCGGAGACCCTATGCTGTCGTATTTTTCACCACAGGCGGGCGGTCTCATGTGCGGGTCGTGCGCGTCGAGCGTTCCGGGTGCCGAGCTGGTGTCGACCGGTGAGGTCGCGTGGCTGCGTGCCCTCATGTCCATGACCTTCGATGCGCTCATGGCCGAGAGGATCGACTCCCATACCGCAGCCTTTTTGCTGGGGCTTTCACATGTGTGGGCTGCGACGCACACCGATCAGCGCCTCCGTGCGATGGAATTCATGTTGGGTCGGTGATGATGCGCAGGCGTGGGCTGCTTGTGGTAACATACCGACCTGTTGGTACCTCGACCTTGGTTGCTCGCTCCACCGGCGGCTTCCCAGTCCGAGGCGAATCGAGTCGCCCGTGGGCGACGCAAAACGAAAGGTGAAACAATGACTGTTTCCAAAGAGCGCAAGGCGGAGCTGACTGCCCAGTTCGGTAACACCCCGGTCGACACCGGTAACCCCAAGGTTCAGGTTGCTATCCTGACCGAGCGCATCAAGGAGCTGACCGAGCACATGAAGTCCCACCAGAAGGACTTCCACACCCGTCGTGGTCTGCTCATGCTCGTCGGCCGTCGTCGTCGTCTTCTCTCCTACATCAAGAAGAGCGACATCGTCGAGTACCGCGAGCTCATCAAGGCTCTGGGCATCCGCGACAACATCCAGTAAGGATTTGTACATGCTAAGAGCGTCCTGCGCAGCGGGGCGCTCTTTTTGTGTAAGGGCGTGAACAATCACGCTCTGAAGCGTGGCGGGGGCAGGGGGCTCGCGTCACATGAGAAGCCCGCAGGCAAGGGGTCTGCGGGGTAAAGGAGAACAATGACACTCGTATCCAAGACCTTTGAGCTGTACGGCAAGACCTACACCTTTGAGTCGGGCGAGCTTGCCAAGCAGGCCACCGGCGCGTGCCTGGTCAAGCAGGGCGACACCACGATGCTCGACACCGTGGTCGTCTCCAAGGAGCGTAAGAACTACGACTTCTTCCCGCTGACCGTCGACTTCAACGAGAAGATGTACGCCGCCGGCCGCATCCCGGGTGGTTACCTCAAGCGCGAGGGCCGTCCCAGCGAGAAGGCCACGCTCACCGCGCGCATGATCGACCGCCCGATCCGCCCGAGCTTCCCGGACGGCTTCCGTAACGAGGTGCACATCGTCGCTACCTCACTCGTCGCTGACCAGGTCAACCCCTTCGACGTCATCAACGTCATGGGCGCCTCCTTGGCCATGACGCTCGGCGGCGTGCCCTTCGAGGGCCCGCTTGCCTGCGTGCGCATCGGCCGTAACGTGGAGACCGGCGAGTTTATCGTCAACCCCACCTATGAGGAGCGCGAGAACTCCGATCTGGACCTGGAGCTGGGCGGCTCTGCCGACTTCATCTCGATGGTCGAGGCCGGCGCCGAGGAGATCTCCGAGGACGACATGCTCGCCGCTATGAAGTTTGGCCAGGAGGCCCTTGCTGCCTTCTGCCAGGCTCAGGACGAGTTCGTCGCCGAGTGGGAGCAGGTCAACGGCGCCATCGTCAAGAAGGAGTACCCGCTCGACCAGCCCGTCGAGGAGGTCCAGGAGCGCATCTTCGCCCACTACGACGAGATGGCAGCCGCCCTTCGCGACGCCGACAAGCTCTCCCGTATCGGTAAGGTCGAGGCTCTGAAGGAGTCCATCCGCGCCGAGTTCACCGAGGAGGAGCAGGCTGCTTGGGAGCGCGAGATCCCCGTGGCGCTCAAAAAGCTCGAGAAGAAGGCCATGCGCACCATGGTCGTCGAGACCGGCGAGCGCGTCGACGGCCGTGCTGCCGACGAGATCCGTCCCATCATGGTGAAGGACAACTACCTGCCGCTCGTTCACGGCTCCGGTCTGTTCCAGCGTGGCCAGACCCAGGTGCTTTCCGTCCTGTCGCTCGGCATGCTCAACGAGGGCCAGCGTCTGGATACCATTGAGCCCACCGAGGGCAAGCGCTACATGCACCACTACAACTTCCCGCCGTTCTGCACCGGCGAGACCGGCCGCATGGGCAGCCCCAAGCGCCGCGAGATCGGTCACGGCAATCTGGCCGAGCGCGCTCTGCTTCCGGTGCTTCCCGACGAGAACGAGTTCCCCTACGCCATCCGCGTCGTCTCCGAGGTCATGGAGTCCAACGGCTCCTCTTCGATGGCTTCGACCTGCGGCTCCACGCTCGCCCTTATGGACGGCGGCGTGCCCATTAAGCGCCCGGTCTCCGGTATCGCCATGGGCCTGATCCAGGAGGAGGGCAAGACCGTGGTCCTGTCCGACATCCAGGGTCTCGAGGACTTCCTGGGCGACATGGACTTTAAGGTCACTGGCACCACCGAGGGCATCACTGCCCTGCAGATGGACAACAAGGCCACCGGCCTCACCTTCGACATCCTGGCCCGCGCCCTGCAGCAGGCCAAGGAGGGTCGCGCCTTCATCCTGCAGAAGATGCTCGATGTGATCCCCGAGCCGCGCCACACCACGCGCAGCACCGCTCCGCGTATCGTCTCCATCCAGGTTCCGACTGACAAGATCCGTGACGTCATCGGTTCCGGCGGTAAGGTCATCCGCGGTATCCAGGACGAGACCGGCGCCTCGGTCGACATCCAGGAGGACGGCACCGTCTTTGTCGGCGGCACCGGCGAGTCCGTCGACCAGGCTGTCGAGCGTATCAAGCTCATCATCAAGGTTCCCGAGCCGGGCGAGGAGTACACCGGTCGCGTGGTCTCCATCCAGCCCTTCGGCGCCTTCGTGAACCTGCTGCCCGGCAAGGATGGCCTGCTGCACATCTCCCGCGTCGCCAAGGGCCGCGTGGAGAAGGTCGAGGACGTCCTCAACGTCGGCGACGAGGTCAAGGTCGTCGTCATCGAGGTCGATGATCGCGGTAAGATCTCGCTCGATCGTCTTGACAAGCCCGAGGCCCCGGCTCGCGCCGAGGGTGCCTCCGAGGGCGACGGCGAGCACTTCCAGCGCCGTGAGCGTCCGCGTCGCGAGCGCTCCGAGCGCAGTGATCGCCCGCGCCGTCCCGGCGACAACGGAGGCCGCAAGCCCCGCCGTCACCACGACGCCGAGTAACAGCTACATATAAGCAGCTCAACAAGGGCGACTCCTAAGGGGTCGCCCTTTTGCTTGCGCCCGGGAGGGCCGCATATGAAGTTTCCTGCTCTACAGTCCTGCGCAAGACGGAAAGCACATTAAGTGCTTTCCTTTGCGTGCGGAACTCGCGATAAACTTCATATGCGCCCCTCCCGGGCGCAAGCAAAAGGGCTAGTTAGTGCCGCTCGCCATTGAGTTAGACAGTCTATTCAGCAGTCAGATTTCGGATCTGTAGAGAGATGCAGCAGCATTTCCCCAGATAAAACCTACCAAAATAAACCTGTCCCTTATTGTCAGGTTTCCCGTGGGGCGGGCACTGATGAAGTTTATCGCGAGTTCCGCACGAACAGGAGGCCACTTAATGTGGCCTCCGTCGTGAGCAGGACTGTAGAGCAGGAAACTTCATCAGTGCCCGCCCCACGGGAAACCGGCGGGATAGACCGGTTCAGATGGGGCTTTGATGCATGGGTGGTCTGTTGATGGACAATTGGGTATGATGCTGTGGTTACTGCATCGACTCTGAGATGCATGTTTGTACGTTCCCGGCGGTCGGTTTGCCAGAAGCGCCCCGTCGGTTGTTCCAGACCCGTTTCGAAGAAAGGAAACCACACTAACCTATGGCAGCTAAAAAATCATCTTCCTTGAAGATCATCCCGCTCGGCGGCCTTGACGGCATAGGCAAGAACATGACGGTCTTCGAGTGCGGCGACGACATGGTGCTCGTCGACGCCGGTCTCATGTTCCCGGATGACTCCCAGCCCGGTATCGACCTGGTGCTTCCCGACTACACCTATGTTTTGGAGAACGAGGAGAAGCTCCGCGGTATCGTCGTCACCCACGGCCACGAGGACCACACCGGTTCGCTTCCGTACCTGCTGCAGGACCTCAACAACAAGGTGCCCATCTTCTCGAGCAAGCTGACGCTTGGCTTTATCGAGGGCAAGCTTTCTGAGTTCCGCATTCGCGCACCCAAGTTCCGCGAGGTCAAGGGCGGCAGCCATGTCAACCTCGGCGGCATCTCGCTCGACTTCTTCTCGATGACGCATTCCATCCCCGGCGCTCTGGGCGTGTTTATCCGCACCAATCAGGGCACCGTTATGCACACCGGCGACTTTAAGCTCGACCAGACGCCCATCGACGGCGTCACGCCCGACTATGCCGCTATCAGCCGCTTTGCCAAGCAGGGCATCGACCTGCTGCTTTCCGACTCCACCAATGCCACGGTTCCCGGCTTTACCAAGTCCGAGGCCGAGGTTGGTCCCAACCTGCTGCATGCCATCAAGAACGCCCCGGGTCGCGTGTTCGTCGCTTCGTTCTCGAGCCATATCCATCGTTTGCAGCAGATCTGCGATGCCGCCCGCAAGTGCGGCCGTAAGGTCGTTGTGACCGGTCGCTCCATGCTCACCAACACCCGCGTCGCGCGCGAGCTGGGCTACCTCAACATCGACGATGCCGATATCATCGATGCCTTCGATATCGATAACCTGCCCGACGACAAGATCGTCGTCATGTGCACCGGTTCGCAGGGCGAGCCGCTGTCGGCCCTGTCCCGCATGGCCAATGGCGAGCACAAGACGCTCTCTATCCACGAGGGCGATACCGTCATCCTCTCGGCAACTCCCGTTCCCGGCAACGAGAAGGCCGTCCAGCAGGTCGTCAACAGCCTGGCCAAGCTCGGCTGCGACGTGTGGGATAAGAACCGCGCTCTCGTCCACGTCTCCGGTCACGGTAGCCAGGAGGAACTCAAGCTCCTGATGGCCATGGCCAAGCCCACGTACTTTATGCCGGTTCACGGTGAGGCCGTGCATCTGCGCGCCCATGCCCAGCTGGCCCGCAAGATGGGCATCAAGGACGATCATATCTTTATCCTCGATAACGGCGACACGCTCGAGATGCGCGGTGGTATCGTCAAGCGCGGTACGCCCGTCGAGTCCGGCGTCGTTTACGTCGACGGACTGCGTATCGGCGATACCGACCCCATCGTCCTGCGCGATCGCCAGAAGCTCGCCAACGACGGTATGGTCACGGCCGTTGCCATCGTCTCGCTCAAGCACAAGAAGATCGAGGCCATCGAGTTCTCGGGTCGCGGCGTCTCGTTTGCCATCGACGACCAGTTCTCCGAGGATGCCTCCGCGTCCATTATGAAGACGATCGAGAAGGGCAAGTTCAGCTTTACGAGCAGCGGCTCCGATGCCATTCGCAAGGCCGTGCGCGATTCGCTCTCCAACTTTATCTGGAGCCGTACGCGCACCCGTCCGATGATCATCCCGGTCGTCATGGAGGTTTAGTTTGGCGCGCGGATCTGCACAAAACGCCAAAGGCAATAAGGCCAATAACCAACCGGCATCTGCTAAGGGTGCCGGTTCCCATCTGCGTGCCAATAAGGGCCACGAGGCGGACTTTGACGATTTTGAGCCCTTGGTCGAGCCCTCGGCCAACCGCGATATTGCCGGCGTGGTCATCGCCGTTTTGGCGATTGCGTCCTTCATTGCCGTGATTTCTCCGGCAACAGCACCCGTTACGGCTGCGGTTGCCGGTTTCTACCACCTGGGCTTTGGTCTGGGCGCCTACGTGCTGCCGATCGTCATTTTGCTGTTTGCCGCCACGCTCTTTTTAGGCGAGGACTCGCCGCTCAACATTCGCTCGGTCGCGGGTGGAGCCGTGGTCTTTATCGCCGTTGTCTCCATTCTTTCTCTGATGGTGCCGGGTACGAGCGACTCGTGTGACCTTATGTTCACGCCGCAAAATCTGTCCGCCTCAGGTGGCTACATCGGTGCGTTTATTGCGAGTGCGCTGCAGAATGCCCTGGGTAAGCCTATCGCGATGGTGGTCCTGTTGGGTCTGGCCGTCGTTGGTTTTGTCATCATCGGCTTTTCGGTGGGTGGCGTGCTGCGCTCTGCTCGCGACCGCGCGGCCGATTTTGCCGAGCGCCGTCGTGCCGATGTTAACGCGAGCCCGTGGGGTGACGACGAAGCCCTGTCGGTGCCCGGCGTTGCCCGTCCGCACCTGAGCATTCTTCGTCAAAAGGGCTCCGATGCTGCCGTGACCACGGTTATGGGCAACGATGTGGACCCGGTTTTGGACGATGACGACGAGGATGAGAATCCGTTTGTCGACGTGTCCGAGTCGGTTGAGACTGAGCGCGCTAAGACGACGCTGCTGCCGCGCCGCCATGCAAAGAAGGGCAAGGCTGCGCCTAAGCTCAATACAAGCGAGCCCGACCCGTCTTGGTCCGATAGCGAGATTGAGCTCACCGAGGGCGATGACGAGGATGACGAGGCTCCGATTGAGACCGCAAAGACAACTTTGCTGCCGCGCCGCCATGCAAAGCACGACCAGGTAACCGGTCAACTTTCGATGGAAGACGACCCCGATAAGATCGACGAGTCCGAGCCGCCGTTTGCCGTGAATCCTGTTTCGGCAGCACCTCAGATCCCCGACTTCTTGAAGCATCCCAATGTTGCCAATGCGTCTGCCTCGAGTGCTGTCGATTCGGCTGCGGCTAGCGATGGGGGAGCGGACGGCGGCGCCGCAGATAACGAGGGCGAAGAAGAGGACGGCCTCAAGCTTCCGCCGCTCGAGATCCTGCACGCCAACCCGCAGTCGGCGTCCTCCGCGTCATCTGACAAGGAGCTGGAACAGACTGCCGAGTCACTGCAATCCACCTTGCTTGAGTTTGGCCGCAGTGCCCGCGTGGTCGGCTGGATCGCCGGCCCCACGGTTACGACCTTTAAGCTTCAGCCCGGTGAGGGCGAGCGCGTGAGCAAAATCTCGAGCCTCGAGGACGATATCGCGCTTTCGCTCGCTGCCCAGTCGGTACGTATCTTTGCTCCGATCCCCGGTACCTCGCTCGTGGGCATCGAGATTCCCAACCGCAAGCGCCAGAACGTCAACCTGGGCGACGTGCTGCCCTATGTGAAGGGCGGTCCGCTCGAGCTCGCCATCGGCCGCGATGCCGAGGGCACGCCGGTTGTCGCCGATCTCGCCAAGATGCCCCACCTGCTGATTGCCGGTACGACCGGTTCCGGTAAGTCGGTGATGATCAACTCCATCATCACGACCCTGCTCATGCGCGCCCTTCCCGAGGACGTTCGCCTGATCATGGTCGACCCCAAACGCGTCGAGCTTGCGGGCTATAACGGTTTGCCGCATCTCTATGTGCCCGTGGTGACCGAGCCCAAGCAGGCCGCGAGCGCTCTGCAATGGGCCGTGTCCGAGATGGAGCGTCGCCTGAAGGTCTTCGAGCGTCTTAACGTGCGTAAGATCTCGACCTACAACGAAAAGCAGGCCGCCGGCGAGTTTGAGCATTACGATAACCCGCCGCAAAAGATGCCCTACTTGGTCATCATCATTGACGAGCTCTCGGACCTGATGATGGTCGCCGGTAAGGATGTCGAGGCCTCGATCGTGCGTATTGCTCAGCTGGGCCGTGCCGCCGGTATCCACCTTATCGTGGCCACGCAGCGCCCGAGCTCCAACGTGGTGACGGGCCTCATCAAGGCCAACATCACCAACCGCATCGCCTTTAACGTCGCCACGGGCATCGACTCGCGCGTCATCATCGACCAGATGGGTGCCGAAAAGCTCACCGGTTTGGGCGACATGCTGTTCTCCAAGGTCGACTGGGGCAAGCCCCGCCGTATCCAGGGCTGCTTTGTCTCGGATGATGAGATCAACGAGATTGTCGAGTTCGTCAAGTCGCAGAGTGAGCCAGACTACCACGAGGAGATCCTGTCTGCCGTGGCGCCCGCTTCCATGTCCATGGCGGGTGGCGGCGGCATTGTCCGCACCGGAGTCGCCGAGCCGCAAGACGATGATCCGCTCATCTGGGAAGCCGCCCATATTGTGGTGGATTCGCAGCTTGGCTCCACATCTGGCCTGCAACGCCGCCTGAAGGTTGGCTATGCGCGTGCCGGGCGTATTATGGATATGCTGGAAGAAAAGGGTGTCGTCGGTCCGCCCGACGGTTCCAAGCCGCGCGAGGTCCTGCTGGACGAGGAGGGGCTTGCCGCGCTGGAATCTGTCGACGCCGAGATGGCACGTGAAGATCGTGAGTTTGGAGGATTCTGATGGCTGCACGCTTTGGTGACATGCTGCTCGAGCAGCGTCGCAGAATGGGCCTTTCCATTCAGCAGGTCGCCAACACCATCAAAATCAGGCCGCAGATCATCGAGTTTTTCGAGACCGGTAACTTTGCTTCGATGCCGCCGCGCGGCTATGCGCAGGGCATGATTTCGAGCTATGCTCGCTTTTTGGGCCTCAATCCGCGCGAGGTCGTCAATGCCTACTTTGACGACCTGATGGCATACGAACGCGAGACGTCGCAGCAGGGCGGTCGTTTTCAGGACGCCGCCGGCTACGTCAATTCGCGTTCCTCGGTCGATAATGGGCGCTTCCTGATGGTTCAGGGCGGTCGTTCGACCCGCTATGGACAGCGTCCTCAGCAGGCCGGTTACATTACCGAGACGGGTTCGGGCGAGGAGATTCGCTCACAGCGTGACCGGTTCCGCAGTACGCCGATGCCCGAGGACTGTGCACTTCCCGCTGCCCGCGGCGTGGCGCGTGACCCTCGTGCCGGCTACGGCGACGGCGGCTATTCCGATCGCGGTTACCGTGGTGTCTCTACCGGACGCTCTCGCGGTGGCTATGCGGACGCCGATACCACGCAGGTGACGCCGCGTCTTCGCTCTCAGTCGCAGCCGTATGGCCAGCGCTCTTCGGCTTCGCGTTCTGGCCAGCGTGGCTATCAAGGCCGCGGTGAACTTGCGCTCCGCTCGGGTCAGCGCAACCTTCAGGGCCAGGGTGGCTATCGCGTCCGTTCCGATAGCAATCGTGGTCGTATGCCTCAGGGAGGCGGCCGCAGCAGTTCCAGTCGTGGACGCGGCGGATCACGTACTCCTCAAAACAACGGGCTCGATCCGCGTATCGTCTACGCCGGCATCGGCGCCGTTGCGCTGCTGTTGATTGTGCTCATCGTGGTGCTTCTGCGCGGCTGCGTATCTTCGGCGCCCGAGAACACGCCCGAGACGCCCACTGCTACCAAGACGACGAACAAGAAGTCTTCTAAGAAGACCGAAACGGTCGACGAGGACGAAGACACCGATGAGCCGACGGATGAGTCGACCGATGCGGAAGCCACCAAGACGACGGCTAAAAAGGAAGAGAACGAGGTAACGAAGGTCAAGGTCTCCGTTGCCAAGGGAAAGACCGCGTGGATTGAGGTCAAGGTCGACGGCAAGTCGGTCTATGGCGCCCAGGCGACTGGCCCCTTTGAGCAGGAGTACACGCCCGAGTCCTCAATCGAGATTACCACGTCCAAGCCTTCCGATGTCACCGTTACCAAGAACGGCGAAAAGGTCCGTTACGATACCAAGACCTCGGGCGTGGCGCGCGTGACGATCACCGTTCCCAAGAAGGAGACGACTGATTCCGAGAATGGTGAAAGTTCTGATGGTACCGACTCCACCGATGGTACCGATACCACCGACGGTACCGATGCCCAGTCCACGGATGGCGCCGATACCGCAACTGACGGTCAGACGCCCACCGATTCTACCGACTATTCGTACGATAGCTAATAAGCCGCTCGTACGCGAAAGGAAACATCATGGCTAAAGATTCCAGCTTCGACGTCGTGTCCGAGGTCAACATGCAAGAGGTCGACAACGCCTTCCAGCAGACCACGCGCGAGATTTCCCAGCGCTATGACCTTAAGGATTCCGGCGCCACGATCGAGCTTTCGAAGGGCGACAAGCTCTTTACGATCAACGCCCCGGCCGACTTTGTCTCCAAGCAGATTATCGACGTGCTGAGCTCCAAGCTCATCAAGCGCGGCATTGACCTCAAGGCTGTCTCGTGGGATGCTCCGCAGGCGGCATCGGGCGGTACCGTGCGCGTGCTCGGCCATATCGTCGAGGGTATCGACCCTGCGACCGCCAAGAAGATCAACAAGGACATCAAGGACCAAAAGCTCAAAGTCAAGGTGATCATCGAGGCCGACAAGCTGCGTGTTTCCTCTGCTTCGAAGGACGCGTTGCAGACCGTGATCCAGTTCCTGCGCGACCAGGACTACGGTCAGCCGCTGCAGTTCACCAACTACCGCTAATATCATTCGAAAGGACCGCTCTCCAACATGGATACACCGTTGGGCTCCGTGCTCTACATCACCCTCGGGTGCGCTAAGAACGAGGTTGACACCGACCGCATGCGTTCTCTTTTGACCGCCGCAGGCTACGAGGAGGCATTCGACCCGCAGGACGCCGATATCGCCATCGTCAATACATGCTCGTTCCTCGCCTCCGCAACGTCCGAGAGCATCGAGACCACGCTCGAGCTCGCCAACGAGGTTCAGGACGGCGTTCGTTCTTGCCCCATCGTCATGTGCGGCTGCGTGCCGTCGCGCTATGGCGATGACCTGCCTGACGAGCTGCCCGAGGTCGCTGCCTTTGTGAAGGCCGACGAGGAAGATGGCATCGTGGCGGTCATCGATGGCGTGCTGGGTGTCGAGCGTGAGATTGCAGCCTATATCCCGCAGGTCAAACGTACCGTCGAGGGTGCTGTCGCTTACGTCAAGATTTCCGATGGCTGCAACCGCTTCTGCAGCTTCTGCATGATTCCCTACATCCGCGGCCGCTATCATTCGCGCAATGCCGAGAGCATCATCTCCGAGGTGTGCGACCTGGTTGCCGGCGGTGTGCGCGAGATCGTGCTGATCGGCCAGGACACGGGCATCTGGGGTACCGACTTTGCCGACGAGGACGTCGCCGATGGCTCGCCGCGCAATCTGGCGCAGCTGCTGCGTGCCGTCGCCGAGGCCGTGCGCCCGCACAACGTCTGGGTCCGCGTGCTCTATCTGCAGCCCGAGGGCATGACTTACGAACTCATCGAGACGATTCGCGATACGCCCGAGGTGCTGCCCTATATCGATATCCCCGTGCAGCACTGCGACGCGCGCATCCTCAAGGCTATGCGCCGTTCTGGTTCGCGCCAGGAGCTCGAGGACCTGTTCCGCGATCTGCGTGAGCGTATCCCCGGCATCGTGATCCGTTCCACGGCCATGGTCGGCTTCCCGACCGAGACCGACGACGAGTTCCGCGACCTTATCGACTTTATGGACACCGTCGGCTTTGACTACACGAGCGTCTTTGCCTACTCGCAGGAGGAGGGCAGCCTGGCCGCTAAGATGGAGGGTCAGGTCGACGAAGAGGTCAAGCTCGAGCGCGCCCAGGAGGCCATGGACCTGGCCGAGTCGCTCGGTTTTGCCGCCACTGCCGCACATGTGGGCGAGCGCGCCCAGGTGATCGTCGACGGTATCGAAGAGACTGAGGACGGCGCCGAGCTGATCGGCCATGCCTGGTTCCAGTCGCCCGATTCCGATGGCGCGGTGCATCTGGACGCCAGCGAGGCGTCCGTGGGCGATATTCTGACCGTCGAGTTTACCGATAGCTTCTGCTATGAGCTTATCGGTCATGTTGTGGAGTAGGAGAGCGTCGTGGCTAACGAGAGCAATAAGGAACTGACGAGTGTCTGGACGCCCGCCAACATCGTGACGTGCGTTCGCATCGTCTTTATCCCGGTGTTCATGATCGTGTCGACGCTTTCTCACACGAGTGTTGCCGGTACGGATTGGAGCACCTTCGACGGCCCGCTCGCCGCCGCTGCCTTCATTCTGTATGTGATCCTGTCGTGCACCGATAAGGTCGACGGTTATCTGGCGCGTTCGCGCAACGAGATCACCGACTTCGGTAAATTCTTGGACCCCATCGCCGATAAGCTGCTCGTGTTCTCGGCCCTGCTGCTGTTCTTGGATTTTGGCGCGGTGACCGTGTGGTCCGTGTTCATTATCCTGTTCCGCGAGCTGCTGGTGAGCGCCCTTCGCATGGTCGCGAGTGCGGCCGGTGTGGTCGTTGCGGCCGATAAGCTCGGCAAGTACAAGACGGCAACCACGATGGTCTCCATTTGCGGTTACCTGTGCGTTTTTGCTATGGCCGGCTTGCACCTTGGCCCGGTGGCGCTGACGCTCGACATCTACTCGGTGTCGCGCTTCCTGTACGCCGTTGCCGTTGTCCTGACCGTTATCTCGGGCGCCCAGTACTTCTGGAACTGCCGCAAGATCGTCTTTTCGGTCTAGGTCCTGGTGGGTATGACGGACTCTTTTGAGCAGATTTCCGCACATAACGAGGAGCTGGCGCGTGATATTGTCGAGCGCGCGAGCGCTCGGGGCGTGACGGTTTCGACGGCTGAGTCGCTGACGGCGGGTATGATCGCCTCGACGATTGCCGATATCCCGGGCGCCTCGGCGGTGCTGCGTGGCGGTGCGGTGACCTATTGCGATGAGATTAAGCATCGTGTTCTTGGTGTTGAGCAGGAGACGCTCGACCGCTATACCGCGGTGTCGCATCAGACCGCGCGCGAGATGGCGGTGGGTTCGCTGGAGCTGTACCAGAGCGATATTGCAGTGAGCGCAACGGGTTATGCCGGCCCCGGCGGTGGCACTGAGGACGATCCGGCGGGCACTTTCTATATTGGCTGGGCGCATCGTTCCGCCGATGGGGGCGTGCCGGTCGTGGACTCTGTGCGCTGCCACAATGAGGGCGACCGTTCGCGTGTTCGTGCCCATGCGGTCGCGGAGGCATTGGGGCGCATTCCCCTTGTGCTCAACTCTATGGAATAGACATGTTTTAAGGGGCCTTAGGGCCCCTTAATTGTGGAGATAGGGACCTCTGACAAATTTAGCGTTTGTGCTGGTTGTAGATGTATTTTTGCCTGCCTTGTTCATATTTGGTCCTTTGTGGTCAAGTATTTGGTCAGTGTTTGGTCGGCGTTTGGTTGGGTTTTGGAAAGACCGCCTGCATATGATTGGCCTGAACGGTTGACCACGAACAGCCGTTCGTTTATTATCGATGCAGGTTGTTAAGAGGAGGGCTATTCATGGCCAAGAATTCAGGTCCCGTACGTACCGTTCATGCTCGCACGACGGGTAAAGAGCGCGATGAGATGATCGCCACCACCAAGGCCGAGATCGAGAAGAAATTCGGCCAGGGTTCCATCATGAGGTACGGCGACGGTGGTCCCGAGCTCGAGGTCGAGGCCATTCCCACGGGCGCCCTGGCCCTCGATGCCGCGCTGGGTATCGGCGGCGTGCCGCGCGGCCGTATCGTCGAGATTTACGGTCCTGAGTCCTCCGGTAAGACGACGCTTTCGCTCGAGATCCTGGCCGAGGCCCAGGCAATGGGTGGCGTTGTGGCATTTATCGATGCCGAGCACGCGCTTGATCCCACGTATGCCGCGCGCATCGGCGTGGATATCGACGAGGTGCTCATTTCCCAGCCCGATACGGGCGAGCAGGCGCTCGAGATTGTTGACATGCTCGTGCGTTCCGGCGCCATCGATGCCATCGTCGTCGACTCCGTCGCCGCGCTGACCCCGCGTGCCGAGATCGAGGGAGAAATCGGCGATACTACGGTCGGTCTTCAGGCTCGCCTGATGAGCCAGGCGCTCCGCAAGCTCGCCGGCTCGCTGTCCAAGTCCAACACGACGTGCATCTTCATTAACCAGCTGCGTGAGAAGATCGGCGTTATGTTCGGCAACCCCGAGACTACGACGGGCGGCCGCGCCCTTAAGTTCTTCTCTTCGGTGCGTATCGACATTCGCCGTATCGACAGCATTAAGCTTAAGGACGAGGTTATCGGTAACCGCGTGCGCGCCAAGGTCGTTAAGAACAAGGTGGCAGCTCCGTTCCGTTCTGCTGAGTTCGACATCATGTACGGTACGGGCATCTCTAAGGAGGGCTCGATTCTGGACATGGCTGTCGAGTGCGGCATCTGTAAGAAGATGGGCTCCTGGTTTGCCTATGGCGAGGATAAGCTCGGCAACGGTCGCGAGGCCGCCAAGGCGTTCCTGCGCGAACACCCCGATTGTGCCGACGAGATTGAGCATAAGGTCCGCCTTGCCTGTGGACTTGAGTTTGATGACGATGCTCCGTCCGAGGTCGAGCTGACCGATCAGCCTGCGCCTGAGGAGTTTGACGAGCTTTACGCCATCGATGGTTCCGCCATGCTCGATGATGACGACGAGTAGCGGTTACGCTCATGTCCTATACGGTGACCGAGGCCACGGTCGTCTTTCCCGATAAGAAGGCGGCCTCCTCGTTCTCGAGCGGGTATGCGTCCAAAAAGCCTTGCGCACATATCGATTGTGAGCTTGAGGGCGGTTTTGAGCGGTCCATTTGGATTCCCGTGCGGGTCGCGCGGCTGTATGTCAAAAACCACCCCGATCTTCCCTGTGATTGGGGCAACTTTCGTGAGGCGGTGCAGCTCATCGAGCGTAAATGTGCACTTACCATGGTGACCGAGATGTTATCGCGCCGCGACCATGCGACGGGTGAGGTCCGTGACAAGCTGTCTCGCTACGGCTTTCACCAGCCTGCGATCGATTTCGCCGTCGAGCGCGCCACCGAGTATCGCTTTTTAGACGAGAGCCGCTTTTGCTCGTACTTTATCGAGGAGCGCAAGCGGCGCGGTTGGGGACAGCGCAAAATCGAGACCGAGCTCAAGCGCCGTCATGTCGTGCTCGATGACATTCCCGGTTATCCCGAGGATTATTTTGCCGCCGAAGACGATTTGGCGCGTGCGTCAGCCCTGCTCGCCAAGCGGCGTGTTCCAGAGACGCGCGGATTCGAAAAACTGGTTTGGTTTTTGATGGGCAAGGGCTTCTCGTATCACATCGCCGCCGATGCCGTTAAGGCACGTCTCGATGCCGAACGCGAGGAATGTGCGGTTTAGGCGTATGCGTTTTGTGGCCCTGCCGTTCACCGCGTTTTAGCCGCCGTGCCGGGGCCATTTATTTGACAGTTGTTGTGGTTCAACGTACGATAAATACTGTCATTTGCTTTGTGATATGTGCTCATCTGTGATGAGTTTGTTTATATGTTTATCTGTATCCGACCCGCATAAGCTGCGCCCATATTACTCAAATGTCGCGAGCCGTTCGTAAGGACGGTTCGCTTTGTTGTGTAACGAATCCATAAAAAGGAGTGAGCATGCCTATCATTGCAGCGCTCGTTGGCATCGTTTTGGGTGCCATCGCCGCCATTGCCTACATGCGCACCGCCAAGCAGGGTAGTCTTCACGAGGCCGACGAAAAGATCCAGTCGGCACACGCACAGGCTGAGTCCCTGATCGGTGATGCTAAGCGTCAGGCCGAGACCCTCAAAAAAGAGGCTCTGCTCGAGGCTAAAGAGGAGATCATCAAGAACAAGCAGGCCGCCGAGGCCGAGGACAAGCAGCGTAAGAGCGAGATTCGTACGCTCGAGAACCGTGTGATGCAGCGCGAGGAGTCCCTTGATCGCCGAAACGACGCTCTCGACAAGCGCGAGCACCAGCTGTCCAGCCAGGCCGGTCAGGTCGAGAAGCGCTCCCGCGAGCTCGAGGATCTCTGCGCAAAGCAGACCTCCGAGCTCGAGCGAATCGCCGACCTTACCCGCGAGGACGCCCACAAGGAGCTCCTCGATAAGGTTCGCGGCGAGGTCACCCACGAGGCCGCCACGATCATTCGCGAGTCCGAGCAGCAGGTTCGCGCCGAGTGCCACAAGACCGCCCAGGAGATTCTGTCCCTGGCGATTCAGCGCTGCGCTGCCGACCACACAGCCGAGGTCACCGTTACCTCCGTGCACATTCCCTCTGATGACCTCAAGGGCCGTATCATCGGTCGCGAGGGCCGCAACATCCGGACCTTCGAGCAGGTTTCCGGCGTCAACCTCGTGATCGACGACACGCCAGAGACAGTCGTTCTTTCGAGCTTCGACCCGGTCCGTCGTGAGACCGCCCGTGTCGCCCTCGAGAACCTCATCGCCGACGGCCGCATTCACCCTGCCCGCATCGAGGAGATGTATCACAAGGCTGCCGACCTGGTTCAGCAGCGTGTGCGCGAGGCTGGCGAGCAGGCTGCCTTCGATACCGGCATCCACGACCTGCACCCCGAGATCGTCAAGACCCTTGGTGCCCTGCGCTACCGTACCTCGTTTGGTCAGAACGTGCTTCAGCACTCCCTCGAAGTCTCTGACCTGTGCGGCGTGATGGCTTCCGAGCTTGGCCTGGACGTTGTGACCGCCAAGCGCGCCGGCCTGCTGCACGACCTGGGCAAGGCAATCGACCATGACGTCGAGGGCCCGCATGCCGTCATCGGCGCCGAGCTTGCCCGCCGTTATGGCGAGAAGCCCGTTATCGTCCACGCTATCGAGGCTCACCATGCCGACGTCGACCCCAACACGGTGCTCGATGTCCTGGTACAGGCCGCCGATGCTGTCTCTGCCTCTCGCCCCGGTGCCCGTCGCGAGTCTGCCGAGAACTACATCAAGCGTCTTGAGAAGCTCGAGGAGATCGCCAACTCCCATGAAGGCGTCGAGCGTACCTATGCCATGCAGGCTGGTCGCGAGGTCCACGTCATGGTTCAGCCGGACAAGATCTCCGATGCCCAGTCCACGGTCCTGGCTCACGATATCGCCCATCAGATCGAGGAAGAGATGGAGTATCCCGGTCAGGTGCGCGTCGTCGTGATTCGCGAGAGCCGCGCTGTCGATATCGCTAAATAACATGAGCGACGCGAACGAGCTCATCTCATTTATCGCGTCGATGTCGGGGGAGGGCAACCTTCGCGTCGAGGAGAACCTTGGCGAAGGGTATGTCCGCCTCCGCGTTTCGGAGGCCGAGCGGCGCCAGGCAAAGCACGACATTCAGCATGTCGAGGATATCGTCATCGAAATGCTCCGTAATGCTCGCGATGCTGGCGCCGACAAGGTCTATCTCGCCACGACCAAGGAAGATGGCATCCGCACGCTCGTCTTTCTGGATAACGGTTCGGGCGTTCCGCAGGATATGCAAGAGCGAATCTTCGATGCCCGCGTTACCTCCAAGCTCGAGAGCATGAAGATGGACCGTTGGGGCGTTCACGGTCGTGGCATGGCATTGTTTTCGATCAAGCAGAACACCGACGAGGCCCGTGTGGTCACGTCCGGTGTCGATCTTGGCTCGGCCTTTAAGGTGAGCGTTGCGGCCGACCGCCTCAGCGAGCGTGCCGATCAGTCCAGCTGGCCCCAGGCCGTCAAGGATGAGGATGGACGTTATGTCTGTGCTCGCGGTCCGCATAATATTATTCGCGCTGCTTGTGAGTTTGCGCTCGAGGAGTTGCGTGGTTGCGATGTCTATCTTGGTTCTCCGTCTGAGATTGCCGCGACCCTTTATGCTCAGGCGTCAAGTCGGCTCGATACGTCTCGTCTCCTGTTCATTGACGACGAGAGCGAGCTTCCGGTTGTCGATCGTTTAGGCCTTGCCTCCGATGCCGAGGACTTTATCCGTATCTGCTCGGGTTTGGGTCTTGAGATGTCCGAGCGCACGGCACATCGCATTTTGGCAGGGCAGATTAAGCCCGTTCGCGGTGTGACCGCGCGTCTGCTGCGCGAGCGTGATTCTTCCTCGCATTCGCCGGCTCCTGTCGATCTCGCGAAGGATCGTCGCGGGCTACGTATTGCCAAGGATGACATGGCACAGTTTTCGCGTGCTGTGGAGCGTGACTTTAATGACCTTGCCGCCCGGTACTATCTCAACCTTTGCGGCGACCCAAAGATTCGCGTTTCGCGTGATCGAATCACTGTGACCTTCGATCTTGCCAAAGAGGAATAGTGCCTTTACCGAGTCCACTCGGTACGATACAGTTATTGCAGTTAAAACGTACTTTTAAACGCAGGAGTTTCTTCATGGATTGCCTGAAGGTATCAAGCAAATCATCGCCCGCGTCCGTTGCCGGCGCCATCGCCGGCATGGTCAAGGATGGTGTACCCGTCAACATCCAGTGTGTCGGCGCTGGTGCTGTCAACCAGGCCATTAAGGCCGTGGCTATCGCGCGCGGTTTTTTGATTCCAACCGGTTTTGATATTTCCTGCGCGCCCGTGTTCTCCGACATCCTCATTAACGGGGAGTCGCGCACGGCCATCCGCCTTTCTATCTACGTTCACCAGATCAATCGAGCTGCTATGGATAACGTCGTCATGGATGATGTTAAGCCTGTGGCATAGCCTCTGCTTGCCTCGATTCGCCTCCCTTCCATCGTTAGGACTTATGCACATGGACCAGCGTTCCGTACGCGATATTCTTGCCGGTAAAACCTACTTTATCCGCACCTTTGGCTGCCAGATGAATCAGCACGATTCCGAGCGCGTGAGCGGTCTGCTTGATTCGTATGGCTGTCTCATGGCACTCGATCCCGAGCATGCCGATATCGTTGTCTTCATGACATGCTGCGTGCGCGAAGCCGCCGATACTCGCCTGTACGGTCAGTGCAATTCCTGCAAAAGCCTGCCGCCTTCGCCTTCGGGCAAGCGTGTGGTTGCCGTGGGCGGCTGCATTGCGCAGCGTGATGGCGAGGGCCTGCTCACCAACGTCGATAACGTCAATGTCATCTTTGGCACGCATTCTATCGCACATGTGGCCGAGCTCATTGCCGAGGCGTTCCTTGACGGCAAGCGTCATATCCGCACCAATGAGCATGAGGATACGGATGCCATGAGCATGCCGTGGCATCGCGAGACCCAGTATCACGCCTGGGTGCCCATCATGACGGGCTGCAATAATTTCTGCACCTATTGCATCGTGCCGTACGTGCGCGGTCGCGAAAAGAGCCGCCCCTTCGAGGAGATTGTCGACGAGGTGACCGGTTTGGTGCGCCAGGGCGTGCGTGAGATTACGCTGCTGGGCCAAAACGTTAACTCATATGGTCGCGATCTGTTTGGCAAGCCGCGTTTTGCCGATCTGCTGCGTGCCGTGGGCGATACGGGTGTGGAGCGCATCTTCTTTACGTCTTCGCATCCCAAGGATCTGCTGCCCGAGACCATCGACGCCATGGCCGAGACGCCTGCTGTTATGCCGCAGCTGCACCTGGCCGTCCAGTCAGGTTCGACGCGCATTCTCAAGGAAATGAATCGCCGTTATACACGCGAGGACTATCTGGGCCTGGTCGATCGCATTCGCAACCGGATGCCCGATATCGCGCTCTCGACCGACATCATCGTTGGCTTCCCGGGCGAGACTGAAGAAGACTTTGAGCAGACGCTCTCACTTGCCGAGACGGTCCGCTATGCCCAGGCCTATACCTTCATCTATTCCAAGCGCGCCGGTACCCCGGCCGCAGAGATTGACGATCCTACGCCGCATGAGGTTATTCTCGAGCGTTTCAACCGCCTGGTTAAGGTTATCGAGACTACGGCACACGAGTATAACCAGGGTGAGCTTCATACTGTGGTGCCGGCGCTCATTGAGGGAACGAGTAAAAAGAACGACGCGGTCCTGCTGGGCAAGAGTCCCAAGAATCAGACCGTGCATGCGCCTATCCCCGAGGGTTACAGTATCGATCAGCTTGTTGGCAAGATCGTTGATGTTGATGTTGACGTTGCCAAGACCTGGTATTTGTCCGGCTCCGTTGTGGGCGAGCCGCGCTAATGGTTTCTCCCAGGGCAGGACTTTCCGCCGTTGCGATCGTCGGTCCGACGGCGGTTGGTAAGAGTGATGTTGCCGACCGTTTGGCAGCTCGTCTTTCGTCCGAAGTGCTGTCGTGCGATGCGATGCAAATCTATCGCGGCATGGACATCGGTACCGCAAAGATGGCGCCCGATGAGTGTACGGCGCCGCTGCGTCTCGTCGACATTGTAGAGCCGGGTGTGGCATATTCTGCTGCGCTTTATCAGGCTGACGCTCGCGCGCATGTTGAGCGCTTGCTGGGCGAGGGCCGCCTACCGGTGTTTTGCGGGGGTACAGGCTTGTATCTCAAGGCTGCTCTCGATGAGATGGACTTTCCCTCGGGTGAACTTGAGGACAATCGCCGTGCGGGCTATCAGGAGCTTGCCGAACGTATTGGCGTGGAAGAACTGCATGCCCTGCTTGCCGAGCGCGACCCAGAATCGGCTGCTGTTATTCATCCCCATAACGTGCGCCGTGTGATTCGTGCGCTCGAGATGCATGATGATGGTATCTCCTATGCACAGCAAAAAAGTCAGTTTAGTGTTCCGCGCGAGCATTATCATGCTCTATGGTTTGGTCTGACGCGTAATCGCGAGGTGCTCTACGAGCGCATTAACCTGCGTGTCGATCTGATGTTTGAGCAGGGTCTTGTCGATGAGGTCCGCGGTCTTATGGACCAGGGGCTGGAAGATGCCCTGACGTCGATGCAGGCAATTGGCTATAAAGAGATCATCGATGCTTTCAATGGTGTGATGAGCATGGACGAGGCTCGCGAACTCATTAAGATGCGTTCGCGTCGCTATGCCAAACGTCAGCTTTCGTGGTTTAAACGCGATGACCGTATCGTGTGGTTTGATATGGATGAATTTACGATCGATGAGGTCGTTGAGGATATCCTGCATCGTATTGAGGCTGCCTAATGGCCCGTTTCCCCCTTGTTTCCACGTCACCCGAGCCCGAGCGTGCCATTTTAGTTGGTGTTGAGTGGCGCGACAATGCATGGCCACTTGATCGATCGCTTGATGAGCTGGAGCGTCTTGCCCACACGGCTGGTGCCCAGTGCGTGGCACGCTTGTCGCAGCGTTTGGTAAAGCCGTATCCTAAATCGTTTATCGGCTCCGGTAAGGTTGAGGAGCTTTGCGGGCTCGTGCATCGTATGGATGTCGATGTTGTTATCTTCGACGACGATTTATCGCCCTCGCAGCAGTCTTATCTGGAGAAAGCCGTGGGCGAGCCGGTAAAGATTATCGATCGCACAGCACTGATCCTGGATATCTTTGGCTTGCATGCTCAGACGCGTGAGGGACGCCTACAGGTACAGCTGGCACAGCTTCAATATCTGTTGCCTCGTCTGCGCGGTATGTGGAGCCATCTTGCCAAGGAGCAGACGCGCGGCGGCATCGGTTCGCGCTTTGGCCAGGGTGAAAGCCAGCTCGAGGTTGACCGTCGCCTCATTCGTAATAAGATCGCTGCGCTTCGTCGTGAGCTCAAGCAGGTTGAACAGCGTCGCGATGTTCAATCCAAGAGCCGCATTGAGTCACCGGCGTTTCGCGTCGCGTTAGCCGGTTATACCAATGCCGGTAAATCGACGTTGCTCAATCGTCTGACCGGCTCTACGGTACTTTCTCAGGACAAGCTGTTTGCTACGCTCGACCCGACGACGCGTTCGTATCGCCTGCCCGGCGGTCGCGGCATGACGATTACCGATACCGTCGGCTTTATTCAGAAGCTGCCGCATGGTCTGGTCGATGCCTTTAAATCGACGCTGTCCGAAGTGTTGGGTGCCGATCTAATTCTCAAAGTCGTAGATGCGTCTGATGAGGACTATGAGCGGCAGCTGGAGGCTGTCGACCGCGTGCTTGATGAGATCGGCGCTGGAGAGCGCCTAACGCTGACCGTATTCAATAAAATCGATCTTCTCGATAGCGTTGATCGATTGAGCTTCCGTCGTCGCTATCCCGAGGCCGTGCTGTTCTCGGCCCAGACGGGCGAGGGACTCGACGATCTCGTCGACCGTATTGCTCGTGAGGCGGCTGCTACCGATGTGTTGCTCTCTGCTGAAATCCCGTATCGTGAGGGCGCCCTCATCACGTTGGTGCATGAGCAGGGAACCCTTTTGCACGAGGAATATCTTGAGGACGGCGTTCGTATTGTGGCGAAGCTACCGGCCCGTATTGCGCCGCGGCTCGAGCGTTATCGCACCGAGTAGACGAGCTCCAAAATGCCTAGAATGATGGGCTGATGCAGCAGATAAAAGGGGAGTGCATGACGTCCAAGGCTGGCGAGCGCCGGGACGGGATTGGCGTAGGCCCAGCTAGGGACGGTCTTATCGATTCCCTGCGCTATATGTGCGGCGAAGTATCCTGCAAGATACATAAAGATAAACGGGATGATGGGGTAGTAATCGCCTGAAACAAACCCAGAGCTCGGAAATCCCAGCCACGCCAGGTAGGGGACAGGATAGATCGTTTTGGGGATACTCCAGGTGAGGGCGAACAACACAAGGCATAGGGATATGCCCCATCTCGCCGATATCTTCTTAAGGACGGGATCGGTCAACGCCACGATGCCGGTACATGCGGCCATGCAGTAGATGATGCCAAAATTAACCGAATCGTCTACTGAGACAAGTGTTGTTGCCAACCAGACGACGAGTGCTGCTAAGGCGTATTGGGCGGCACGTTTGATATTGTTGCGCGAAAGGGTGCACATCCAACCCGCGATAAATAAAAATACCCAGCTGATGCTGGCGCGCCAGATGTCTTGAAAGACAGTCTGGGTAAACCAGGGCATATCCCAGTCGTACAGGTAGGCGAAATCGTAGCAAGCGTGAAAACCTGCCATTGAAATCATCGTAAACCCGCGGACGGTATCAAAGATGGTGATGCGTTTTTGCATTACGAGAACCGGCGCATCAAGCCGACGACTTTGCCCAAGATAACGGGATTCGTTGCATAGATAGGCTCCATGGTGTCATTCTCGGGCTGCAGGCGTACGCGTCCCTGCTCCTTGTAGAACGTCTTGACGGTCGCTGAACCATCAATCATGGCCACGACAATTTCGCCGTTCATGGCACTCTTTTGTTCACGGACGATGATGTAATCGCCATTGAAGATGCCGACATTGATCATTGAGCTCCCATGCACCTCAAGGATAAAGGAACCCTGATCGGTGGCGATTTCGGTCGGGATAGTAAAAGTGTCTTCGATATTCTGCTCGGCCAGAATGGGAATCCCAGCCGCGACGCGACCAACGAGCGGTAGCGAGACCGTTCCGCGAGGTGCGGTGGGCTCGTCAGATTTAGAAATTGAGACAGAGGAACCGTCCTCGTTAAAGAGTTCCAGGGCGCGCGGTTTGGTGGCATCGCGCTTGAGTAGCCCGCGCGCCTCCAGGGCAGATAGATGGGCGTGCACGGTGCTGGGGGAGGAAAGGCCCACGGCAGAAGCCATCTCGCGCACGCTGGGCGGATAACCCTTCTCCTGCTGATATTCCTTGATGAAGTTGTAAATTTGCTGCTGACGCTTGGTAATTTTGCGAGCCATCAGGGCATCCTCTCTACCCATGTCAAACAAATGTTCGAATTTTGCTTGACAGGAACAACTGTTCGAAGATAATAATAACCGAACATTCGTTCTCGCGCTAGATATTTTTGTCCGCGCGGCTTGATAAAACTGTTCTCAGCAAAACACGCGAGAGGAGAACATGATGAACGCAACGAATATGGTCCAGGGAAACCTCGCCCTTAAGCTCGAGACGCCTGCCGCGCCCGCTTTTACTGTTGTCAAGGGTGGACGTTCCGGTTATCAGCCTTTGCCCGTAAAGTCTGCTCGCACTCAGTATGCTGTTGCCGCGCCGACTCCCGCTGCCCTGAAGGTCTCGACGATTGTTGCCGTCGCCGTTGCGCTCACGCTCTTTTTTGTCCTCGCTACGTCTGTCTTTAGCGCTCGTCACGCCGCGTATGCCGAGTCCGTTTCCAACGTTACCTATGAGACCGTCCGTGTTCAGTCTGGCGATTCCTTGTGGTCGCTTGCCCAGGAGCATCCGATTGAAGGTCTTTCCACACAGGAGACCTCTGATATGATCCGCAACGTCAATCACCTGGAGCATGGCTCGCTCGATGCCGGTGCGCATCTTAAAGTTCCCGCACGTTCCTAAGATTTAAGTACCGTCGCATGGTACCCTTGTAATCGTTTTAGAGGAGGTACCATGCGCTGTCCCAAATGCGGCAAGGCACATACCCGCGTCGTTGATTCCCGCATGCAGGAATCTAATAACACCATCAAGCGCCGTCGCGAATGCTGCTCATGTAATTATCGCTTTACGACTTTTGAGCGTTGTGAAGACCCTATCGAGGTCATTAAGTCAGACGGAACTAAGCAACGGTTCGATCGCAATAAGCTTCTGGTCGGTTTGATGCGCGCCACGATCAAGCGTGATATCGACACTAAGAAGCTCAACGAGATCATTGACGATATTGAGGTCGAGCTTCGCTCCCGTACGCTTACGGCCGTTACGTCCCATGAGCTGGGCGATATGGTTCTTAAGCGGTTGGCCAAGATCGATAAAGTGGCCTACATCCGCTTTGCCTCGGTCTATCGCGATTTCAAAGATGTCGATGAGTTTCTGCAAGAGCTCGATAAGCTAAGGTGATTTCATGTCCAACATTACCGTTAACATTAAACGTCTCGACCCAACCGTCGAACTTCCCAAATACGCACATCCCACGGATGCCGGTCTTGACCTCCGAGCCAACGAAGACTGCACGCTTAAGCCCTTTGAGCGCCGATTGGTCTCCACTGGCCTAGCTATCGCCCTGCCCGACGGCTACGCCGGCTTCGTCCAGCCCCGCAGCGGCCTGGCCATTAAGCAGGGCCTGTCTATAGTCAACACGCCCGGTCTCATCGACGCCCACTACCGAGGAGAACTCAAAGTCATCCTCATCAATCTAGACCCCACGAACAACATCCAAATCAACAAAGGCGACCGCATCGCCCAACTCGTCATCCAAGAAGTTCCCACGGTCAACCTCATAGAAGTAGAAGAACTAGACGAAACCGACCGGGGCAACGGAGGCTTCGGCTCCAGCGGCGTCGCCTAGGGGCGCTCGTATCCCTCCCGCCCGTCTCTCACACATATCATTCCATGCTCAAACATTCTCGCTTCGCTTCGCTCGCTGCGAAACTGCGCGTGGAACGATATAGGTAAGCCCCGGGCGGGCGGCTACTCGCTTGAAACAATATTTACTTTTCTAGTAAGCCGATGCGACAAAGGGGCTGTCCCTTTGTCGCATCGGCTTACTGTATTTATATTTTCCTGTTTTACCTTTGCAGGTTCTAATGGAGGGGATACCGAAGTAGCTGCTAGTAAGTAAACGCAGCCGCTCTGTCGGAGCCGCCCTTATATCGTTCCACGCGCAGTTTCGCAGCGAAGCGAGAATGTTTGAGCATGGAATGATATAAGGGCGGCTCCGACAGAGCGGCGGACATTCGACTAGCGGATATGCGCGGGTTTTCCGCCCCAATAGAAGCGGCAGAAGGCTCGTTTGCGCTTTTGGGGTTTACCTACTAGCTCCATGGTTGCGATGGCGATGTCCTCGGCTGCGTGGGGGCGGCGTAGTACTTCGCCGTTGATGAGTAGGGCTTTGAGTGATTCGGGATGGTCGTGCAAGTGACGTAGGGTTACGATGAGTTCACGTGCGGTGGTGACATGCATGCTGGCGCCCATGCCGGTGAGCATCGTGGTGTTGGCCTTTTCCTGGCCATAGGACTTGCCCAGCAGGATCATCGGCAGATGAGCGCACAGGCACTCGGTGACGGTGAGTCCGCCCGATTTGAGGATTGCCAGGTCGCAGCCGTGCATGAGGGCCGCCATGTCATCCACGTAGTCCAGAACCGTGACGTTGTCGAGCTTCATGGCGTCGAAGAGCGTCTTGAGTCGGGTGGCGTATTCCTTATCCTTGCCCGGTAAAAAGACAAAGTGCATGTCCTCAAAGCTGCGTAAGAAGGGGAGCGTGCGGTCCATCGCGGCACGGAAACGCACGTATGGTTGGGGCAAACTGGCGCCGGCCATCACCAATACGACGGTTTTGTCTATGGGGAGATTGAACTTGCTGAGCTCATCTTCTCGTTTGTAATCTGAATCGAAACCGGCTCGGATGGGGATGCCCGTTATGCGGATCTTTGACTCGGGAACTTTGCGCGGGCGCAGCGTTTCGGCCATAAACTCGTTGGCCACGCAGAACAGGTCGGTGTCCTTGTGGGGCCAAAAGCCCTCGACTTCATAGTCTGTTGGTACGCAGATGACCGGGTAATCGATACCCGTGATGACGCGGGCGCCCACGGCAACATTGGCTGCTGTGATGTGCGTTGCGACCACGGCTATAGGCCTGCGACGACGAATATATTCGTTGAAGGCGGGGAACATAATTCGCGACCATGCCGTGCCGCCACCCCAGAGAAGATGTCCCGTAAGCGTATATCGCCAGGTCAGGTCGTAAATGGGGCGTGTGGCTCCCGTAAAAGAAGCCGCGGTCTTATTGCCGTCGAACTTAATACGTCCAAAATCAAGGATATCGAGCACTTCAATTTCAATATCCTCAGGGATTCCCTTGGTGCCGCGGATAAGGTCAAATGCTTGTGCAATCGCGTTGGCGGCGGCTTTGTGGCCCGATCCAACCGATGCGTGCACAATGGTTACCAGGGGTTTTTGTGTAGGTGAAACGGTCATTTGCTCCGGTTGGGGAGTGGCTTGCATGGGCAGGGAAGCGCTATTGCTCGTCTGCGTTTGATCCATAGATAACTCCCCTTAATCTTTGTTTCGCAAAGAATCATTGTAGTGCATGAGTGTCACGTTTGCCTAAATTTGGGTATGAGCGCAAAGAACGCCAATCTTTCGACAGGAGGTCTCTTCATGACTACCGATCAGCCGATCGATGTTGCGATTATCGGTGGCGGCCCTGCGGGCTATGCTGCGGCCATTTATGCGGCGCGCTCCAACCTAACGACGACCGTGATTGAACAGGGCATGTCGGGCGGACAGATCGCCACGACCAATGAAGTCGAGAACTATCCGGGCATTCCGCTCTTGAGTGGCGCCGAACTCGGCGAGCGTTTTCAGCAGCATGCAGAGGGCCTGGGAGCGCAGGTCGCATGGAGCATGGTTACGGGTATCGATTACGATGCCGATGCAGCGCTGTTTACGGTGCATCACGACATGGGCGATACGCTGGCCTCGAGCGTTATCGCTTGCATGGGTGCCACCCCGCGTCCGGCAGGTTTTGCTGGCGAGGATACCTATCGCGGTCGTGGCGTTTCATATTGCGCAACGTGTGACGGCATGTTCTTCCGCGGCAAACAGGTCTTTGTAATCGGTGGTGGCAATTCGGCATGCGAAGAGGCGCTGTTCTTGTCTGATATTGCCAGCAGTGTGACCATCGTGCTGCGCCGCGACCAGTTCCGTGCGCCTGATGGTGTTGTTCAGAAGGTGCTCGAAAAGGACAATATTACAGTTAGGTACCAAACTAGTATTGTGGAGCTCTCGGGCGAAGCCATGCCAACGACGATCACCTTTAAGGACAATGCATCCGCCGAGACTCATACCGAGTCATTTGAGCCTGGCTCGTTTGGCATCTTTGTCTTTACCGGGACGCAACCCCATACCGAGCTTGTCGAGCATTTAGTCGATCTGGCGCCTGATGGCGGCATTCTGACTGATGAATCCATGGCGACCCGCACGCCAGGTCTATTTGCTGCTGGCGACATCCGTTCCAAGCGCTTACGTCAGGTTGTGACCGCCGTTTCTGACGGAGCCATAGCAGCAACGAGCGCATACGCATTTCTCCGCGGATAAGTACGATAATATAACTTATGTAAGGTTGTCATCTATTAACTAAATGACGGGACGATGCATCAGTGCACTGTCCCGCCACTATTCTCGGCGGTTATGTGGTATGCAAAACTAGATAACGTAGAATACAATATAGAAAATGAACGGAGGACCTTTATGAACCACGTTAAACACGTTATTCCGATGTCTGATTCGTCGGTCAGTATTAAGCCTGAGGATATTCAGCCCACTGTGCTGCCCGATGCATTTATTCAGTCCGATATCGTGCGCAAACTCAATACGTTGAGTCTGTCGCGCTATGACCAGTTGCCCAATGTGACGCTCTACCGCGACCAAGTTATTGAGTATGTTGCGCTATGGATGGAGCCGCTGTCCATTTGCGTTGAGCAGCCTGTCATTACGCCATCGATGATCAATAACTACGTGAAGGTCGGCCTGGTGCCTGCTCCGGTCAAAAAGCAATATGGTCGCGAGCAGATTGCCCGCCTGATCGCTATCTGCATCTTTAAGCAGGTGTTACCTATTGCTGCGGTGCAGGCACTCTTTAACATTCAGCGTTTGAGCTACGATGCCCCGACGGCTTTTGATTATGTGGTCGATCAGCTCGAGGCATCGATCCGTTCGGCGTTTTCTGTCGAGCAGACGCCGGTTCCCGATACGGCGCATCAGGTAACGCGTGAGTCGCTGCTTGTGCGCAGTGCGGTATCGTCCTTCGTTTCGAAGGCTTACCTGATGAGCTATCTCAAGTTCAACGGGTTTAATAGCTAGCCGACGTATAAAACGGGCGGGACAAAGAGCCATCTGTCGCTTTGTCCCGCCCGTATTTTGCTTGGTTGGACTTTATTTGCCCGAAGCTACGCCCATGCCGTAGCCGATGATGAGGCCGTGCATCTCGGCGTAATAGGAATCCAGGCCGTTGCAGGGCATGATGATGGTCTTGGAGCCGGGCCAATGCTCAATAATGCGATCGGCCAGCGCCTGGGCACTCGTTGCGTTCTCCACATGGTCGATGACGACCTTACCGCCCGTAAATCCCTCGGCTTCCATGGTGTCGATGATCTTGTTGAGCATCTTCTTTTCGCCACGCGTGTGCCCGACGAGTTCGATTTTACCGGCCTCACTCGCCGTGCCTAAAATGCGGATATTGAGCTTGTTGGCAATGACGCCGGCTGCCTTAGGGATACGTCCGGCTTTGGCGAGGTTTTCGTAATTGCACAAGCTGAAGAGGATTTTGCTGTTCTGTTCAAGGCTATCGAAGTATGCGCAAGCGTCCTCGAATGAGACATCCGGGTTGCTTGCAAGATAGCGGTCGAACAGCAGGAAAATGAGGTCCATTTTGCCGCCAGCTGCGCGTGAATTGACTAGATGAATCTGTCGGTCCGGTTCCTCGGCAAGAACCATATCGCGAGCCGTGGCTGCCGCGTTGTAGCTGCCCGACACGCCCTCAGAGATCGGCATGCAGATGGTCTTGTCTGCCAATTTGAAGAGCTCGGCCCACTCCCCTACGCTGGGACAAGCGCTCGAAGAAGCGTTCGTCTCCGCCTGAACAGCGCAGTTGAGCTCATGAACATCGAGCGAAAGGTCATCGATGAATTCACGCTCCCCCACTCGAATTTTGAGGGGCGCAAATGCAAAGGTGGTATGGGGCGCGGTCGGTTGCCAATCGCGGAGGTTGCAGCTTGAATCGGAGATAAGTGCCCAGCTCATAGAGGGTCCTTTCTAATTGTTCCCATACAATTATAGCCATCTTACAGACCGATTGGGCCGATATCTAGTATTCAAAACTAGATAGCGGACTGCACGAAAGGCAAAAGAATGGACCCCATGGCTCAAAGCCACGAGGTCCACATTCACACGCTGTGTAAGATGACTTAGTAGCGCACGAAGATGTAGTTATTGTTCATGCCGGCGGCAACGGAGCTGATGATAACACCCGTGTTGTAGTCGGAAGCATGAATCATCTGACCACCACCGATGTAGATGCCGGTGTGGTACGAATTGACTACAACGTCACCAGGCTGCGGATCGGACACACGCGTCCAGCCCATAAAGGTACCCGTGGTGCCGAGGCGGCAATAGCGACCAGTGAGGCAATAGCTAACAAAACCAGAGCAGTCGAAGCTGTTCGGGCCAATTCCGCCCCAAGAATAAGCACAACCAAGCTTGCTGTATGCACGCGAGACAACAGAGCCGCCATCGACGGACTGGCTCGGAGCAGAAGGCGTCGGAGCCGGAGCAGGCGTGGAGGGCTGCGGCGTCGGAGCAGGTGTCGGCGTAGGAGCCGGAGTGTTGCCGCCCTGGTTGTTGTTATTGCTGGTCTGGCCACCGTTGTTGGTGTTCTCGGTCGTACCGGCAGTCTCGTTGCTCACCGTGGCCTTCTCGGCGGTGCTGGCGTTGATGCCGGCCTGCAGCGCGGCGTTGGCCTCGGCCTCTGCGGCAAGCTCGGCCTGCAGCTGCGAATCCAGGGAGTTTACGACGTTCTGGGCTTCAGCCTGCTGGGCGTTAAGCTCGTCGACCTTCTTTTGCGTTGCGGCGACGTTCTTCTCCTGCTCGGCCTGCTTATCGGTGAGCTGCTGCTTAAGCTCCTTAACCTCTTGAATGGTCTGAGCCTGCTTATCGGAAACTTTGCCGTAGTAGAACAGACGGTTGAGCATATCGCTCAGGTCATCGACACCCGTCAGAACCTGAAGCAGGCTCAGACCGCCGGTTTTGTACTCGCCGGCGACATAGGTCGAGAGCTTGGCCTGGCCATCGGCGATCTCCTGCTGTTTTTGCGTGATCTCGCCGGCAGTCTGATCGAGCGCCTGCGTTTGCGTGGCGAGCTCATCGTAAATCTGCTGGGTTTGCGTACCGATCTGCTCGAGCTTCGTACGAGCAGCGGCAAGGTCGGATGCGGTATCGGCGTAGGCAGGAGCCGCGAGGCCCAAGCCCAAAACACAAGCGAGGGTTGCCGTAGCAGCGCAGCGTGCCATGTTTTTGTGCGTGTTTGCTGTGCGCATGTAGCTTCCTTTCCAGTAACTAAGGGTAACGGCTAGTCCACCGTCACCAGGCTAAAGAGCTCCACATCGTCATCAGACGGCGTGAGCCTCTCGCGCGGGTTGAGAAACGCAAGCTCAAGGATACAACCGTAACCGACAAGCTTTGCGCCCATATCTCGCACCAGTTTACCTGTTGCCTCGACGGTTCCGCCCGTCGCGACCAAGTCGTCCAGAATCAACACGGTATCTTTAGAGCTGATAGCGTCGGCATGGATCTCAATTGAATCGGTGCCGTACTCGAGCTCGTAGCTCTGGCTTACGGTCTCGCGCGGCAGCTTGCCCGGTTTACGTGCGGGAACAAAGCCAGCGCCAAGGGCTACAGCCACCGGTACGCCAACCATAAAGCCGCGAGCCTCGGGACCCACGACCTTGGTGATTCCCATGCCGGCAAAGTGCTCGGCGAGGGCATCGGTCATGGCTTTGAGCGCCTCGGGATTGCCAAAGAGCGGCGTGATGTCTTTAAAGATGACTCCGGGCTCGGGATAGTCGGGGATGTCGACGATTTGAGATTCGAAGTCGTACATTGCATGACCTTTCAATGGGTTGCCGGATAAGCGGCAGCTGTTATTTGCCCGCGGTGGCGGTGCCGGATTACGAAGGGGCGACGACCTTGAGCGGCTTTACGAGAGAATCCTCGTGCGAAGCCGGCGCGGCTGTCTCTTCGTTTTTGGCCTTGGTGGACTCGGAGCGAGTAATTTCCTCATCGAGTGCATCGATGTCGGCGTCCTCGACCACGGCGTTGAGCGACTCAAAAACGCGGTTCTTGAGCAGCGCAGTGTGTACACCTTCCGTCAGGTCGTGAAGCTTCTTAAACGCACGCTCGAGCTTGGCGTCGCGCTCGTCATCGGAGGTATCCATTCCGAGCATGCTCACGAGCACCTGCTCAAACATCGAGGACTCGCGGTTGGCGGAAGACACGTACTGACGCAGGTTGCGCGGCTCGATATGGAAGCGTGACAGCTCGGAGCAGTAGCGGATGATCGGAAAATCGCGGCCATCGACGAGCTCACGATTCTGTGGGCTCTTGATGATGCGAATGAGATCGTTCTCGGCGAGCGAGCGGATAAACGAAATCTCGACGCCCAACATATCGGGAATGGTCTCGATGGGATGCAGCTTTTGTTTAGTCTCCTTGGGCTCCGTCTTGAGTGGAACATCGGACAGCAAGCCCACCTCGTAGGCGAGCGTTGACAGGTCCGTGGCGTTTTCCAAGCGCTGCTTAATCACGTTGAGCGGCATGTAGCGAGTCTTCTGCAAATGCAGAATGACCTCCAGGCGATCAACGTCCTCCTTGGAGTACTGACGGTATCCCTTAGGCGTACGATGAGGGGTAATGAGCCCCTCATCCTCTAGAAATCTAATTTTTGAGTTCGAAAGATCGGGGTATGCGCCTCGAAGTAGGTTGACGACTTGGCCGATACTCAGATAGTTGCGTTCGGCCATGCCCTACTCACCGGTTTCGATGCGCTCCGGCGTGCTCTCGTGGTAGATGAGCGTAAACGTACCGATCTGGACGGAAGAACCGTCGTGCAGCGGGGCTGCATTGACGATAGCACCGTCGACCCAGGTGCCATTGAGCGAGCCCAAGTCCTCGATGCGAGCGCCGAGGCCCTCGCGGATAATGCGCGCATGGCTGCGCGAAACAGTCATGTCATTGAGGAAGATGCCGTTCGCGGGATCGCGGCCGATGGTGGTCACGTCGTCCTCGAGCTCAAAAGCGGCACCCGTCTGCGGACCCTTGACGATGGACAGAACGGGGGCGGTGATGCGCACTTTGGCCATGAGGTCGGGAACGGTGACGTCGCTTGAAGGCACGCGGAATACGCAGGTAGCGTCAGCAGTCTTATCATTCTGAGGCATATTGTTAACCATGTTGTCCATGACAACCCCTAACTTATCGCGGACGTGCCGCAAATAATGAACCGTACGTAATCATACCCCAACGAATCAGTCTTCGATTTCAGGGTTCAGAAAGTCGATGTCCTCGTCCTCGGGATGCGCGAGAGCCTGTTTAATGGCCGCTCCGCCCTTAATGGAGTAGATGACAGCCGTGAGCATGGAGAAGATCACGCCGCCGTACACAAAGAAGATGCCGAGGGGCATCGAGCTTCCGTTGAGGCCCGGGAAGGCCGTAAGGGTTGAAGGTAAAAGATGCAGGCCGTCAATAACGGGGAAACCGAGCAGCATGAGCGAGAAGCCGGTCATGAGCAGCGCAGTGGCAATCTTTCCGGGAAACACGACATCGATGGGACGACGGTGGTAATGGCGCACGATGAGCGTGCCAAGGCCCAGGTAGATGTCGCGACCGATGATGAGTACGCAGACCCAGATAGGCAGCTCGCCACGGACCACCAGGCCCAAGACGCCCGTAAACAGCAGCGCGCGGTCGCAGATGGGATCCATGACCTTGCCGAGCCACGAGACCGTCTTGGTCATGCGGGCGATCTGCCCGTCCATCCAGTCGGTGGAGGCGGCGATGGCATAAATCACGATGGCGACGATGCGGTTGTTATCCGTCACAAACAGGTACAGAAAGACGAGCGTGAGGATCAGGCGCGTAAAGGTGATGAAATTGGAGATCGTGAAGATCTTATTCGACGGGTAATCGGAAGTGCCGATAAGCTCCTTTTTGATCTTCTTTTTGATTCCCACAGGACTCCCCCGCTGGTTAACGACAAAACTTTCGATACTATACCCGTTCCGGCGATGTCTATCCAGCGTAAGCATAGAGAGTCCAGACATGTGGAGGGCGCTTTTAGGCGGCGAGGGATTTCGCATTCGTGTACATCAGCCTCCAAACATGTCGAAAAATGTCGATTTTGGTGGCTGATGTACACGTTTTTGTTCGGTAATCACATCGAGCGGGAACGTTGTTGCTTTAAGCAAAATAATCATGGTGATTAAAAACAAAAAAGGTCAGGCACTAGGTGCCTGACCTGCAAACTTCTGGTCGGGACGACTGGATTCGAACCAGCGACCCCTTGACCCCCAGCGGGCCCAGAATGGCCCTGACCTGTGGTTATTTTGTTAAAGCACGCGCAGATAGCGCAAGTAGAGCGATTTAACGTATGTAGATTAACCCAGCTCAGCGCGTTTTGTCAAGTTAGAATATTATCGGTTTTGCGGAGCACGGTGCAGCCGATGACTTAATCAACGGGGGTGGGAGCCCCGAATCGTCGCCGTTCCGGGTTCCCACAGGTGGGCCCGCCTGTTTCTAATCAACTGCGGATTCAGGAGCAGACATGCAAGACGAGAAATGCAGCAATAAAACCTTACGCGTATGCGGACCCGGCGGCGTGAGGAAGAACAAGGGCAAATGGCAGGCCGTCGTGTCGGTGGCCGACGAGATGACCGGGAAGAAGGTCCAGAGGACCAAGAACACCGGCGTGCCCTGCCTGAAGCAGAGCACGAGGGGGAAGGCGGCGGCGATGCGCTTCCTCTCGGAATTCAGGTCGGAGGTCGAGCTCGAGCTCGCCGAGGCTGAGGAGGCGAGGGCCGCTGTCGGCGCCGGGCTTCCCGCCGAGAAGCGGGACGACTACGCCGCGCTGCCTCTCTCCGAGGCGCTCGAGAAGTTCATCGACTTCTGCCTGGAGATGAACAGGATCACCCCGACGACCCGCGACGACTACCACTACAGCGCCCTGCACATCGAGCGAGACGAGCTGGGCCTCGTCCCCGTGAACGAGGTGACGACCGACGACGTCAACGCGTGGTCGAGGCGCAGGATCGCCCTGGGCACGGCGCCGGACACGCTCAACAAGTCATTCAAGCTCTGCAAGCGGCTCTACGCCGTGCTCCTCAAGCGGAGCAACGACACGATCGGGAGGAACCCGTTCGACGGCGCCCTCGCGCCCAGGGTCATCGCCAGGCCCAGGAACGCGCTGCGCTCCGACCTCGTGCCGAAGCTCAACTCGGTGACCTCGATGATGCCGGACTCGACCTTCAGGCGGGCGGTCGTGCTCGCCCTGCACACCGGGATGCGCATCGGCGAGGTCTGCGGCCTGCGCTGGTGCGACGTCGACTTCGAGTCGGGGCTCATCACGGTCAGGCACTCGGTGGCCTACGTCAAGGACAGGGGCTCCTTCATCAAGGACACCAAGAACCACGACCTGAGGGCGATCCCCATCGACCCGGTGGGCCTGCTCCCCTTCCTGAAAGAGATCCACGATATCGATTCGCAGAGGCTCCGGGAGGCATCGGCCCTCGGCCTGCGCGACCTCGCGGACAGCTACGTCGTGTCGCGGCCGGACGGCTCCTTCGCCACCACCAGCTACATCCGCAGGGCGTTCAAGACGTTCTCGGAGACCAACGGCCTCATGGGCACCAACGACGAGCTGATAACGTTCCACGGCCTGCGCCACACCTTTGCGACGCAGTGGATCCGCCACGGCGGCGACATCAAGGCGCTGCAGTCGATCCTGGGGCACAAGGACGCCATGGTCACGCTCAACGTCTACGCCGACATCGAGCCGATGTCCAAGATCCAGAACATGCTGCGCGTGTCGCCGAGCCTGTGGCGCGGCTATCTCGGCCTGAGGGTGGACCCCGGCCCCATGTTCCAGCAGAAGATCCGCGAGGCGATCGAGACGCTCGAGGCGTTCGGCTACGGCATCACCGAGCCCGACGACCGCAACGTCCTCATCCGCGACGTTCAGACCATCAGCCGCCTCTACCCCACCGAGTACGCGGCAGTGCTGGGGGCCATCCCGACCGAGGCGACCGTGGTCGAGTAGAGGCTGAGGCATGCGCTTTCCCAAATCCGTAGTGCAAGTACGGGAATGTGGAATAGCGTTTAGATAGATTCTACCCGGTCTTCTCGGTTACGCAAACGCGGCACGGGTTTCCGCGAACGCGGACGCCCGTGCCCTTCTTTTTACGATTGCGCAATGCGTCATCGGGAATGCGGATGGGGTCCCGCGTCTCAGGCGTGGATTTTCGGCAGCGCCGCCCGATTTCGAAAAAGGGCCTGCAGATGCAGACTGCTTTCGGGAGGCGCAGACGGCACCTCTCTCAAAATTGGGAGCATGGCCCGAGGGCGCCCATGGGCGACCCTCCCGCCGTTCGGCCGGGCGGCGGCGTGTAGCCCTGTAGCCCTGTAGCCGTGTAGCGGTGTAGTGCGCTGCGGACGTAGCCCCGTGGCGGCGTGGGCTGAAACATATTCCCAATCCGGGAATGCACACATGTATATAAGTGCAATCGTCTTGCCATAGACGGGAGACCCGTCGGCCGGGCGGGACCGGAGTGCCGGGCGGCGGATGCGAAAGGCCGGATGCAGCCGATGCCCTAAATGAGGTCCCAACACATGGGAGGGGCAGGTGAATCCATCTCTTCGGTCGCTCCCGAGGGCGTGGATTTCCCGGCCCTCGCCCCCGAGGCCATCTTGCAGACGATTCGCAAGTCACCGAGCGGCAGGTACCTGATGGAGCAGAGGGCCGCTTTGGCGGAGCTGCCGCACTTCGACGATATGGACGATGACGGGCTCCGCCAATTCGCCGCCCACGCCAGGCCGTGATCTTATAGAATTCAGGGAAGGCCGCCGTCACGTCCGCCGTTTAAGAAGGTGCCGCTTTGAAATATCTCGTCGAGGATTGCGATAATCCGGCAGATCCCGTCCAAGACTACGCCGAGGCCAGGTAAATCGTCCGAAAAGTACTCGACTCCCACCCATCGGTGAGACATGCTGCCACATGGCCATGGAAGCCTCATTTATTTGCGAAGAACATCGGCTAGCCGCAGGATTGAAATCATCGACCGATAAGTGAGTTCCACCTTTTCGCCCGCAAGCAGTCGTTTCGATTGAATCTCATCCAGCCCCACAAGCCGAGAAAACAGCGGGCCGCTCATCGTGCCATCGTCAATTGATTCCCTTATGGTCTTCAAAACGTCCGTATCATGAAGCGACGCCGAGCTGTAGGGGGCAACACGAGCGGAACTCTCAATTAACGACGAGACAAAAGGATGGAGATGCTTTGGACATAGTCCATCAAACACCACATCCCCATTGTCGTTCGAGCCGACCAGGCGCCAAGTATAATGATCGACCCAGTCATCTCCGTCATATATGGCGTCCATGAGCAACTTCCCTTCTAGAGAGAGAAACCTATTTGGACATCGGGGCGCAAGACCGCAATCCATATCGGGCCTGCAGCAGCTCCAACCCAACGCACCACATAGGTTCCCTTTCGTACATGTGTATCAATCTGCCCCGAAATGCCGGTGAATGCAATTCCAGACCCGTTTGTCGGATAGCAATCGACGTATTCTTGATGGACATGACTATTCGTCACAAATCATTCAGCGTATCGCCGGGGTTCCAGTAATACTCGATGCATCGGGATGCCCTCATTCCCCTTTTTTCGAAGTTGAATATGATGACAGGACGACTAGGTTTACAAGTCAAGCAAGTTAATAATCTATGTAGTCAATATAATACCGTTGAACCCGCATATCGATACCGCTCAGCCATTCGCCTTGCCCCCGTCGCACGTATCTTCATCCGGTCTGTTACTTTTAATCTAACAATTCTTT
>CATXWM010000003.1 GCA_958403205.1 uncultured Collinsella sp.
GGTGCGGGAACGGCCTATTTGCTCAATGTGTTCGGCTGAGATCGGAAATCAACCGAAGTGAACTTTTTGGCACTAAAATTGAATATTAGCCCTGTTGACCGCGGGTGTTCTTTTTGCTAACACGCCATGCGGACACGTGCGATTACTACGACACTCCAAAACCACAGTCTGTTCGCTTTACAATATGCAAACATGCGTTCGATAATAGGAGGCATGGAATATCGACAGACAGACGGCAAAACTCGGCGCGTACACAAGCAGTATGTGGACGTCGTGGCTCGCATCCTCGCGGGCGGACAAGTCGTGCCGGTCACCGTCTGCTGGGTCGACGGCCGTTGTTTTACAATCGATGAAATTATCTCGACCACCGGGTTTGGCCTGACGGTCCACGGCATCCGTACGGCGACCTATAAGGTGCGTTTTGGCGGGCACGCGACCGAGTTGTATCTGGAGGACCAGACGCGCGAGCGGGCGGACGGCTCGCAGGCACACGTGATGCGTTGGTGGGTCTGGGCCTTTGATCGCACGCTCGAGGGCGAGCGCCGTAGGTAAGGACGTACGGCATTCGGGTACAATGACAGGAATCTTGTCATCTGCTGCGCCGTCTTTCACGGCACTTTTTGAAAGGACGAACCTATGAACGATATCCAGGGCTATCAGAACGGCCCCGTCGAGAGCGGCGCAAGCCGCGCCAAGGAGATGTCGCCGCGCGCGTACAATCTTGCCATGTCTGCCCTCATCTTCTTGGGCTTTTGCGCCATGGGCGCCGGCGCCTACTTTACGAGCACCATGTCGTTTGCGCGCATGATGATGAGCGGTGCCGCCTTGCCGCTGGTCTTTGGCTCGTTTATTTTGACCATCGTCGGCATGGTCATGATGTCGGCTGCCGCTAGCAAGCAGTCCGTAGGCCTGTCCCTTGTGGGCTACGTAATCTTTGCGAGTACCTTTGGCCTGACCGCGTCGTTTGGCCTTGCCAACTACGACCTGCCCACCATCAACACTGCCTTTATCGTCACGGCCGCCATCACCTTTGTCTTTGGCGCCTTGGGCGTGACGTTCCCCAAGTTTTTCCAGCGCGTATATGGCATCGGTTTTGGCATTCTGCTCGCCACTATTCTGGTTGAGATCGTGCTGATGTTCATGGGCATCTCGCAGACCATCACCGATCTGATCGTGATCGTGGTGTTCGCCGGCTTTATTGGCTACGACACCTATGTTGCCACGACGGTGCCGCCTACGCTGCCCAACGCCGTGCTCATGGCGTCCAATCTGTTCGTGGACATTATCAACGTGTTCCTGCGCATCCTGAACATCCTTGGCCGTCGCGACTAGTGGCGAATTGCGGCGGTGCTTGCCGTGCGTGTAAATCGATGCGAAAGGCGGTCCTTCGGGGCCGTCTTTTTTGTACGCGGCGGGGTATCATGGATGGGAAAAGCCGATAGCGGCAGCGACAGGAAAGGTGACCACGTATGGCAGACGTCGACAACAGGAACCGTAACCGCAGGTCCAACCGAACGGGTCAGCCCAATCCCAAGCGCGAGGCGCGTGCCAAGGCCGCCGAGTGCCATGTGGCGGCTATGTCCGAGGCCTGCGCCAAGGACATCGAGCGTTCGCTTGCCGGCGTGTGCGAGTTCGATGGTATGCCTGCCGGTTTTGTCGCGGCGATGAAGGTCAAGGCCCAGGTGGCTGCTGCTGCCGAGGAGCAGGTTGCCGAGGAGCCCGAGGCCGCCGAGGTCGAGGCTGCAGTCGATACCGAGGTGGCGCCCGAGCCCGTCGAGGAGGCCGCCGAAGCCGAGTCCGAGCCCGCCGAGGAGCCCGCTGCGGCCCTGCCCGAGGTCACCGTGCTCGACGCCTCTGCCACGCAGGCCATTCTGGATAACGGCCGAGGCTACGCGCAATTCTGCGACATGGCCGTACTCGCCTTTGCCTCGTTCACCAACCCGGGCGGCGGCTACATCCAGGGCTATCTGGGTCAGGAGGCCACGCTCTGTGCCGATTCGTATCTGTACAACGTTCTCGATAAGCAGCGCAAATGGTACGGCGAGAACCGTCGCCGTAATATCAACTGCGAGCTTTACCGCAACCGTGCGCTGGTGGTGCCCGCGGTGCGCTTCGACCGCAACCACGTGCATGCGTATGCCGACGTGATCGTGGCCGCCGCGCCCAACGCCAAGCGCGCTCGCCAGGAGTATCGCGTGGGTGACGATGCCTTGCTGGACGCCCTGCGCGATCGCATCCGCTTTGTGCTTGCCATCTGCGACGAGCTGGGTCGCGAGAAGCTCGTGCTGGGCGCTTGGGGCTGCGACAACAACGGCTTTGACGCCGAGGCCGTGGCCGAGCTCTTCCGCAAGGAGCTCGCATCGGGCGACTTTAAGGTCAAGCAGGTCTTTTTTGCCGTACCCTCTACGCGCTGGGACGAAGATTTTGCCAAGTTCGAGCACGTGCTGGCAAACTTCCCCGAGCGCAACGAGGAGTCCTATGCCCAGGTTGCCGCTCGCGCTGCGGCTGCCCGCGCCGCCGAGCAGGCCCAGGCTGCCGCCGAGGACGATGAAGACGATGACGATTGGCGCAAGTACCTGTAATCGGTGTGTGCTGACAGATAGGTCGATCCGGCGGGAGAGACTGCTCCCGCCGACTTTTTCTTTTTACTAGAGGAAGGGCTTACGATGAAAAACGTTCTGTGCTTTGGCGACAGTAATACCTACGGCTATGATCCGGCGGGCATGCGCGACGGCACCGCGGTACGCTATGCGCACGATGTGCGCTGGTGCGGTGTGGCCCAGCGCGACCTGGGCGAGGGCTGGCACGTGATTGAGGAAGGCCTCAACGGCCGCACGACGGTACGCGACGACATGTGCCATCTGGACACTAATCTCAACGGCATCCGCGCGTTGCCGATGCTGCTCGAGGCTCATAAGCCGCTGGATGCGATCGTGATTATGCTGGGCACCAACGACTGCAAGACGGTCTTTAGCGTGGGGGCTGCCGATATCGCTGACGGTGCCATGGCGCTGATTCGCACCGTCCGTGCGTTTCCCTGGACCGAAGCCGCGCCCTGCCCGCGTATTCTGCTGATGGCGCCTATCAAGATTAAACCGCAGATCGCCGATGTGTACATGACCGACTTTGACGAGCGCTCCGTCGAGGCCTCGGAGCATTTTGCCGAATACTATGCGTATGCTGCTAAACAGTTTGGCTGCGACTTTTTGAATGCCGCTGATTTTGCCGAGCCGGGCGATATCGATTATCTGCACATGATGCCCGAAAGCCACGAGAGCCTGGGCCACGCCGTGGCAGCCAAGCTCCAAGAGATGCTCGGTGAGTAGCGCGACCCCAAGCCACCACAGAAGTTCCCCTTGTGGTGGCTTGTTTCGTTGCTTTGTCTCGATCTGTAACATCTAGGGTCGATTTCGCCGAGTTGCTGTTACAGATTGAGATTTTCGTTTCAGCGGAATTTGAATGTCTCAATCTATAACAGGTGGGCCGAAAAATGGACTCTAACTGTTACAGATCGAGATGTTTGTGGGAACCACCGCAAGGGTGCCTGTCCCCTTTGCGGTGGTTTTGGACTACGAATCTTAATACTGCCACAACTAACGGCGCGCCATCTACCTGCGGCTTTGCGGGTGAATATCCTAACTTATCCCAAGCGCGTCGAAGGCGGCGCGGACGACCTGCTCGGCGGTGGGGCGGATGTAGTGCCGTCCCGACACGCCGGGAAGGGCGTGGCCCATCAGCATCTCGATGAGGTCCCACGGCAGGCGAAGCTCGACCTCCGCTATCGTACGCCATGAGTTGCGGAGGTTCGACCACGGGATGTGCTCGATGCCGCGGGCGGCGCAGAGTTTCCGCCAGCGGTTGTTGCAAATGCTCCGGTTCATGGGCAGCCCGTCGCCCCGGTCGCTCAGCCATTCGCGGCCCTCGGCGGCGCGCGAGGCCGCTATCTCGACGAGGCGGTCGGCGGCCTGCGGTAGGATCACGACGGTACGGGCGGACTTGGTGGTCTTGAGGGCGCCCACCGGCTCGGTGCCGGACTGCTGCATCTGGCGGCAGATGTCGGCGGAGGCGAGGACGGTGCCGGAGCGCTCCCAGCGCAGCACCTCCTCGGTGCGCACGCCCAGCGACTCGCCTGAGCGGCAGGAGCCGAAGCACGCGAGGATGAACGCGGGCTCCAGGGGGTTGCCGCGCAGTGCGTCGAGGACGCCCAGGGCCTCGTCGAGGGTATAGACGCGCTTTGAGCGCTCGCGGGTCTTGCGGGTGGGCATGGTGTACCTGACGCTGGCGGCGAACGGGTCGAGCGGCAGGCGGATGAAGGTCGAGACGCAGGCGTAGACCTTGCGCAGGGTGAGCAGGGCGGTGTCGGCGGTGGCGGCGGGCAGCGTCAGCAGCCAGTCCTGCAGCTCGACGGCGCGGAGCTGGTCGACGGGCGCCTGCCCCCATCGGGGGCCGACGTAGTTTCTCCACGAGCGCAGCACGAGGTCGCGGGTGTTGGGGGCAAGGGTCCCCGCCTCGACCTGTGCGGCCATCTTGGGGACGAGCCACGTCTCGTAGGCCTTGGCTATGGTGGGCACGGGGGCGTCGTCGGCGTGCTCTACGTGGATGCGGTCCAGCTCCGCGCACGCCTCGCGGTAGGTGCCGTACACGGTCTTGGTCTTGCGCCTGCGGCCCTGCGGCGTGTTCTGCATCCAGCGCAGGACGTACTTCTTGCCGCGCCTCATCTCGGTCACGGAGCCCCAGACGCGGCGGCGCTGCTTCTTTGTCATATAATCAGATCCGTTCAGATCGCGGGCATATTCTCCGTTTCGCCCGGTTCTGACTCCGGCCCCGTCTCACGTTCCAAAGTGCAGGGGCCGTCTCCTTAGTCTCGGGACCGCGGCATCAGCCTGCGGTCCCGAGATTTTTTGCTTTCATGGGCATCACCTCCCTGCGATGAGCTGTGTGACGATTGAGCCGATGACTGCGCCTATCACGGCTATGAGTATTTCCCTGGCGAACTGACCGCGTCCATGCTGTCGCTGCCGCCTTGCCCACGCTTCACGCCTCTTGAGGTATTCGGCCTTGTCGGATGCGTAGGACTTCCCCTTGGGAGTTATCTCCCATCTAGCGTATTGCCGGAAGTAAAAGGTCAGGTCGCTGATATAGCCAAGTCTCTCTAGCTCGTTGGCATCGTCCTCGCTGTCGAAGCCGTCGTCGTCGACCATCTTCGCCAGTGTCACCTCGAGGCCGGGCGGCAACGGGGCGAAGCCGTACGGGTCGGAATAGCTCGAGAAGTCCGGCTCCTTCTTGAAAGGGTTTTCGATATGAAGCACGACATTCCTCTCTACAGATACCTGCTTGACGCCCTTGTCGGCTTTCTTATCGGCCACGTCGTGACCTGCGTGCTGCTCGGGGTCTACTAAAGACATCGAATTCGACGCCTTTGAAATCGGCGCCCCTCTAGCCCCTCTCGTCCCGCTCGCCCATGTACCAGACCACGCGGCCCTTGCAGACCACGGGCTCGTCGCCCGGCCCGGCGAGGATGTCGTCGTACTCGCCGCTGTGGCTGTCCGCCGTGAGCATCACGGTCGAGCGGCCCCGGGTGTAGTTGCGCACCACGGCGCCGTAGTCGGACGTCTCGGCGAGCACCGGCTGGCCGTTGACCGGCTCCATGTCGGGGTCGACGAGCAGCAGGGCGTCGTGGGGGAAACGGTTGTCCATGCAGCCTCCCTGCGCGTGGACCATGAAGCCGCGCGGGTGCGCGTCGGCGATGGAGGCGGGGACCTCGACCTCGTCGGCGAGGCTGCCCTCGTCGCACGGCTCGCCCATGTGCGCGAAGCCCAGCAGGGGGACCATGCGCGAGGTGCCGCTGATGGCGGCCTCGGCGGCGTCCTCTCCCATGAGGTCGGCTACCGTGGTATCGAAAAGCTCGGCGAGTTGCTCAAGGTTCGCTTTTCTCGGCATCGACTTCTCGGATTCCCACTGGCCGATGGCAACTCGTGATACATCGAGTTTGTCGGCTATTTCCTGCTGGGTCAGTCCAGCTCTACTTCTGAGCCGGCGAAGGTTTTTACCGATTTCCATGGGCCTCTCCTTGCCTATGTATAACTTTACTTATCATTTTAGAAAAGAAAACTTTTCATTCTAGAAAAGTTTTTGTTTACACGATGCAAAGAAAGACTTACTATTAGTTCAGCAAGAGAGAGGAGGCCACTTGAACACCCTGCGAGATGTTCGCGAGAGCAAAGGGGTTAAGAAAGTCGCAGTTCAGCGGATGTTGGGAGTTAGCCAACCGACCTATGACCGTTACGAGCTTTATCCCGGAGAGATGCGAGCCAAGGACCTCGAAAGGGTCCTGACGTTCCTCGGCATCACTCGCGACGATATTTTTTTGGCAACAGAGGAAAGTTAAAGTTTGCATTTAACGAAACGGAGGAAACCATGAACGAGAACTTCATCGACATCGAGCTGGGCGGCTGGAACGTCCCCGAGGCCATCACGGTCGAGGCCGAGCCCGTCGAGGCCCGCGACTTTTCCGACTTCGAGCTGTAGGGGAGGGCGACATGAACACCAAGAGGGAGAACATCCGGCACGGCCGCGGGAAGTCATTCGAGATCGAGGTCCCGCGCGGCTTCTCGGGCATCGAGGCCATCGTCAGCTGGTGCGACGACGGGGGCGGCTGGCACCGCTAGGCCTTCGAGTCGTTCCTCGACGCCCGCGGGCGCCTCGGCGACCTGATGCGCGGCGACGAGGCGACCATGTGCTTCGTCGAGCGCACGGTGGTGATGAACAGCATCGACGCCATCGACCCCGACATCCAGCCGGTGGAGGTCGGAATCGCAGCGGGAGAGTGGGTGCTCTATCTGCGCAAAGGGTCCCGGGATGAAGCCCGCGGCTAATTAACTTCACAAACGAAATGGAGGAAGACATGATTCAACTGATTATCGGGGCGGGTCTGGGACTCGGCGGCGTGGCCGCCGCCGTCGCCATCAAGCGGTATAACGAGGCCGAGCGCGAGAAGGCCGCCGGGTCCGCGGACATTTGGGGCAACAAGCACGAGGCCCGCATCGTCTCGCCCGCGTGCGCCCTGCCCCTCGTCCTGGTAGGCGCCGTTATCGCCGCCACCGCCTGCCTCTACACGCAGGACACCGGCGAGGTCTGCGTCATCCGCAACCTCGGCGGCTCGCTCGCCGGCTCGACCTCCGAGGCCGGTTTCCACGCCAAGGCCCCCTGGCAGGACGTCGTGACCTACGACGTCCGCAACAACCTCATCAACTTCTACGGGGACACCGATTACGAGGTGGACGGCGGCTCCTACGAGGGCAAGCAGGTCTCCATCAACGACAAGTCCGGCGCCAGCGCGAACATCGACATACAGGTCAACTACTCCCTGAACCCCGACGCCGCGCTCAGCCTCTACAGCGAGTACGGCACGCAGGAGAGCTTCGTGGAGAAGTACATCTCCAACGACGTCCGCGCCGTCACCCGCGAGGTCTCGGGCGGCTTCGACACGGTGACGATGCTCACCGACCGCTCCCAGTTCACCAAGGCCGTCCAGAAGGCCCTCACCGAGAAGTGGAAGGGCATAGGCCTCACGGTCGAGCAGGTGAGCGTGCAGGACGTCCGCTACCCGAAGAACATCACCAAGAGCTACAGCGAGGCGCAGGCGGCCGAGGTCGCCAAGCAGAAGGCCCAGAACGAGCAGGAGACGGCCAAGGTCCAGGCCGAGACCAAGAAGATCGAGGCCAAGGGCGAGGCGGACGCGAACGCGGTCCTCGCGAACTCGCTCAACGACCAGGTCATCCAGCAGCACTACATCGACGCGCTCAAGAGCATCGGAAAGGACGGCAACCTCGTCGTCGTGCCCGAGGGCTCCCAGCCGATCGTGGGCACGAAGTAGGGGCGGTGGCGATGTTGAACCTTATCCATGCGGTCGTCCGGGTCTTCCTCGACGTTCTCGCGGTCGCGTTCGTGCTAGAGCACACCCGCGAGCTTCATGAGAAACATCGCGAGATCAACGACGCGCCCAAGCAGGTCGCAGGCGTCGTTGATGAACCCGGCGAGGACGATCGCGGCGCTGATGCGAGGGTGCCGCTCGACCCAGTCGACGAGCCGCACGAGTAGGGGGCCCGCTGGTCGGACGTGCTTCGGGCGATATGTCTGGCGTCTCAAAATCATGGCCCGAAGCCTACTGCGCGCATAACGCAGACACGCGGGTATTGCCGCACAGGCAACCCGCGGGCCCCGCTCCCGGGGCGGCACCGTTGCCCCGCGGCTCTCCAATAACCATCCGCGGGGACGTTCCCTACCGGTGCCGTGCCGGGGGCGAGGCCCCGAAAGCAAGCAACAAAAAAGAGCCGCCCGGTGTGGAAAGCGGGGACGGCTCCAGACCTGAAAGGAGGTCACTCATGGATTCTAGCAGAGCCAAAACGTTCCAGCAGATGGCCGACGAGCTTGGCATCAGGCACAAGCTGATGTACACGCTGCGCGAGGCGTCGAGGGTGACGGGGGTGCCCTACGACACGCTGCGCATCGAGTGCAAGGCGGGCCGCCTGCGCTCGCAGCTGCCCGAGGGGCGCAAGGTGGGGCGCATGGTGCGCCCGGAATGGGTGGAGCAGTGGATCGAGGAGGGAACGCATGGCATCGAGGCTGCTTAGGTGCGCGGGGTTCGTCGCGCTCCTGTTCGCGGTGTACGCGATCATGCCGTACGTCCTGCGGGCGATGCTGCTCGCGGCGGACGGCATCCGCGTTGTGCTCGGGATGGGGTCGGTGCTGTGAGCGACAGGCGATTCGCGTTCACCGTCACGTTCGCGGCGGGCAAGCAGCGCCATAGGCTCGACCGGCGCCACGCACGGATGTACACGCCGACCGAGACGCTGAGGGCCGAGCGGGCCATCGCGGCGGCGTGTCGGGAGGCGATGTCCGAGGCTGGCATCCAGCTCATGCCCTTTGGCCCGCACGAGCCGGTGATTCTCAACGTCGATGCCTACCGTCCGCTGCCGGAGAGCCGGCCCAAGTGCGTGCGCTCGGAGCCGGACACCTACAAGCCGGACGGGGACAACGAGGGCAAGCTGGTAATGGATGCGCTCAACGGGCTCGCCTGGGCCGACGACGCGCAAGTGGTCGACCTGCACGTGGTAAAGCACCCCAGGGTGCGCGGGCAGGCCGAGCGCATGGACATATCGATAGCGCCCGGGTGGTCCGGGCGCAGGGACGAAACGGAGGAAATGTAAATGAAGCGAAAGGCATTCAAGGAACTCATGAGGCAGGCCGTGGGCAACGTCCTCATCAACACGGAGCTCAACGCCGAGGCGCTCAAGGAGAAGGTCGACCCCGCGGTGCTTCGCGGCGTCGCCTACGGCATGGCGGTCGCGCCCGTGCTGATGGACGAGGAGCCCATCGAGTTCGACCGCGAATTCTTGGCCGTCATCATCGCGTACGGCAAGGAGTGCGATGACGTCTACGCCGAGAGCGGCGCCGTCGCCACTATCTCCAAGCTCTACGGATGCGAGGTGAGCGTCGATGAGTAACGAGGTCATCGAGTTCAAGGACGATGCGGGCATGCCAGTCAAGTTCACCTCGCAGGACATCCGCGAGCGCCTGTGTCCGAACGCCACCGACAGCGAGCTGGCGCTTTGCGTGGAGCTTTGCAACCGCCAGCACCTGAACCCGTTCACCAAGGACGTGTACCTGGTCAAGTACGGCAGCGCCCCGGCGAGCAGCATCACTTCCTACCAGGTGTTCAACCGCCGCGCGAACAGGCAGCCCAACTACGGCGGCATCGAGAGCGGCGTCGTGGTGCTCCGCGACGGCGAGGTCGTCAAGAAGAAGGGCTCCGCCGTCTACAAGATGATCGGGGAGCAGCTCATCGGCGGCTGGGCAGAGGTCGCGTTCACCGACGGCAAGAAGCCCGCATACGTCGAGCTGGCGCTCACCGACTACAGCACCGGCAAGAGCAACTGGGCGAAGATGCCGGGCGTCATGATCGAGAAGTGCGCCAAGGCCGGCGCGTGGCGCCTGGCCTACCCCGACGAGTTCGGCGGGATGTACACGGGCGAGGAGATGGACCAGAAGGTCGCGCAGGACATGCGCGCCGGCACTCAGGCTGTCGAGGCCGAGAGCGTCGAGCCCGTGGCCGACCTGCAGCCCGTGCGCGACCTGTTCAAGCCGTTCATGGCAGCGACTGGGCTCGACAGCGCCGGGGCCATGGCCGCCATCTGCGCCGCCGTGGGCTGCTCGTCGGGTAACATGCGCGACATGACGCTCATGCAGTCGCGCCGCGCGGCCTCTTGGATGGAGGAGGAGATCGCGGCACGCAAGGCGCAGTCCGAGCCCGCCATCCCCGAGCCGGAGCCCGCGCCCGTCTATGAGCCCGCGCCCGCCGAGTATGCGACCGACGACGACCTGCTGGGAGGCTTCTAATGGCAGACGAGGTTTTGGCAGTCGAGGCCGTGCCGCTCGAGGAGGACTTCGACACGCTGGTGGCGTCGCTCGCCATCGACGACACGCTCGAGGACAAGCTGGCGCGGCTCAAGAAGAACGTCGATGAGAAGCTGGCGGACTACGCGGACGTCAAGCGCATCGAGAAGGACGAGGACTTCAAGGCGGCGAAGAAGTACCGCGCGGCGGTCAACGACGTGAAGAAGCCCATCGAGGCGCAGCGCAAGGCCGCGAAAAAGAAGTACAGCGACCTGCTCAAGACGTTCGACAAGACCATCGGCGAGATCACAGCGCCCATCGACAAGCTCTCCGATGAGTACAAGGCCGAGATCGACCGATACGACGGCGAGTGCAGGACCCGCCGACTCACCGCGCTCAAGGGCCACTACTACGACCTCGCGGGCGAGATGGGTCCGCTGGTGCCCTACGAGCGCATCGCCGACGACAGGTGGCTCAACGCGAGCTTCGGCGAGGTCAAGGCCAAGAACATCATCGAGCGCCGCGTGGGCGAGCTGCTGCACCAGTTCAAGTTCGTCAACGGCCTCGACTACGCGGACGAGTCCGAGAAGGCGTGGGCCGTCGCGTGGTGGACGAGGACGCTGCCGGCGGACTCGGGCGAGGTTGCGGCTGCGGTCGCCGCGCATCGCGAGGAGGTCGCCAAGGCCGCCGCGCTCGTGTCGACCTACGAGCAGGCGACGGCGCCCGCACCGGAGCCCGAGCCGCTGCCGCCCGACCCCGAGCCGGTGCCCGCCGAGGAACCTGAGCCGCCCTTGGGCGTGCCGAGGTGCGTGCGGGTGGTGCCGTCGCGCCCCGAGCCGGATGTGGCCGAGGATGCGGCCCCAGCACCGCAGAGGGGCTACCGCGTGGTCACCGAGTGCGCCACGGCGGACGAGATGCGCCGCGTGTGGACCATCATGGTCGAGAACGGCATTCACGGATACGTCGAGAGGATGTAGGACATGGAGGAGAAGAACCTGCCGCCGCTCCGAACGCCGGAGCAGCGCAAAGAGGCAATGGCGAAGGCCGTCCACACGCGCCGCGAGCGCGCCGCGTTCAAGGCCGCCTGCAAGGCGGGCAACATCCCGCCCGAGGCGGCCATCGAGGCGCCCATCGCGGCGAGGCTAAAGGTCGATGAGTTCGCCCGCTCGTTCCCGGGCATCGGCCCGGTCACGGCGCAGAAGATCGTCGAGGCGTGCCATATCCGCGACGGCCGCCGCGTGAGCGGCCTTGGCTACATGCAGGGGCCGCGCCTCGTCGAGGCAATCAAGAGCCACATGACCGCGAAGGAGGACGTGCAGTGAGCATCAACCGAGTCAACATCAGCGGCAACCTGACCCGCGACCCCGAGCTTCGCGCCACCGCCGACGGGACGCAGGTCCTGTCCTTTGGCGTGGCGGTAAACGGCCGCCGCCGCAACGCGCAGACGGGCGAGTGGGAGGACTACCCCAACTTCGTCGACTGCACGATGTTCGGCAACCACGCCGAGGCCGTGGGGCGATTCCTCGCCAAGGGGATGAAGGTCGCCATCGAGGGCAAGCTGCGCTACAGCTCCTGGGAGCGCGACGGCCAGAAGCGCAGCAAGCTCGGGGTTATCGTCGATGAGATCGAGGTCATGGTGCGCCGTGAGGGGCAGACGCAGGCCCAGCCGCAGCAGAGCCTCGCCGAGACGGTGCCCATGCAGCCCCGGGCGCAGGCCGCGCCGCAGTGGAACGCCCAGCAGGCCTACGCCGCGGTCCCGCAGTCCGAGTTATACGACGAGGACGTGCCGTTCTGATGAGGCACGTACCAGACATCATCCGCGACCACTGGGAGGCGGCCCTGTTCGCCGCCTCCTTCTCCGCGGGTTTCCTATTCTTCTCTTCGCTTCTATTGGGGTGGTTCTGATGGCTAAGGACTTCACGGTTTTCGCCGACTCGGTAGCCGAGCTTTACGACGACTTCAACCCGAACAAACCCAAGGACATGAGGGAGCGCAGGATTCTCGCGGACGCGGTGCTCATGTACGGCCTCCACGGGGTCGAGATCGAGATGCCCGAGAACGTCAGGAGGCACTTCAAGGGACTCAAGAGTGCCATCGACAACTCCAAGGAAAGGCGAGAGCAGGCCAAGAAGGGCGGCAGGCCCCGCAAGGCCAAGGAAGAGCCAGAGCCTGAACCCAAGCCCGAGCAAAAACCCGAAACCGAGGTTTCCGAAAGCGAAAACCCAGGTTTTGAAAACGGGAAACCTAGGTTTTCAGAACCAGAAACCGAGGTTTCCGAAAGCGAAAACCCTAACCTAACCTATCCTAACTTAGCTTTACCTAGCCTAGCTTGTGTTGATGGTACGCGCGGCGGCGACACCGACGGCTTCGCCCCGCCGACCCTCGAGGAGTGCCGCGTGTACTTCGCCGCCAACTGCATCAGCGGCGACCCCGACAAGTTCTGGGCGCACTACGAGTCGCAGGGCTGGATCCGCTCAAATGGGATGCCCGTGACCTCGCTCAAGGCCGCGGCGATGCTGTGGAACGGCAACCAGAAGCGCCTCGACGCCGAGGCCCACGCCCGCGGCAAGCCGACCGATGCCGAGATTCAGGCCGCCACGTTCAAGCCGACGAGGACGCCCGAGCAGACGAGGGCGGAGCTCGAGCGCAGGTGGCGCGAGGAACATCCGGGCATCGACCCGGCGAAGGTGAAGGCCCCGAGGGGGACGACCGCCGACCCGGTGGCGCTCAAGGCGTACCAGGACGCGCGGCGTCTGCTGGATGCGAGGGCCGCATGCGAGAGGAGGGCGTCATGAGCTTGGACGCCGAGAGGAGCGAGAACATGGGCAGACCGAAGGGGTCCGCGAGCATCTACGACGACGGGCCGCGCAGCGCCCGCTGCGAGACGTGCGGGTTCTGCGCCGTGAGCGAGGCGGTCATGACGGCATCTGGCGAGGGCCGCAAGCGGTACACGTGCATGCGCTGCCCCGACTTCGTGCACGCCACGCAGGGGCTCGCGAGGTGCAACTACTGGGAGGCGCGACATGAGGGCTGAGTCGCGGGACAGGCGCGGGGGCTACGTGCTCGTGTGCGGGCAGTGCGGCAGGCGGTTCCGCACGGCGTACAGGAACCAGAGGTACTGCTGCGGGTGGTGCGAGAACGTGGCGCGAAGGGATGCGAGCAAGCGGCCCGTGGACGTGTACCTCGGAACGAGGAGCGAGTCGGGCCGAGAGGTCAACGCCATGCGCGCGGCGCTGGCACAGGGGAGGCGCATCTGATGCGGGACGGATACAGGTTCGAGTTCGGGGCGCTCGATGAGCCGGATGCACCCAAGGTGCAGGCGCTCAAGCCGCTCGAGGAGGCGGCCGAGGTATACGGCGCTTGGCAGGATTGCGACGACATGCGCTTCAGCCCGATCATGACGGCGCGCAGGGAGTACCGCCAGAACCTCATCGACGAGTGCATGGACGTGGTCCAGGCGGTCGTCAACCTGCTCGATGCCGAGGGGTTCACGCAGGAGGACGTGGACGCGGCCATCGGGCGCTGCAACGAGAGGAACCGAGAGAGGGGACGTTTGTGATGGAGACTTTGGAGCAGATCAAGGCAGACGCGGTCGAGGTGTTCCATTTCGACCGCGAGTGCAGGCCGCAGGACAGGGCGCACGCCTACCTGTGGAAGTATCGCGTCAGGCGCGGCTACAACGACACGGCGATGCAGGTCGCGGTGACCGACATGATCGAGCGCGCCTACGAGGCGGGAAGGGCGGAGGTCGCCGGCGCGAACCTCGTGCAGAACCTGCACCGCCAGCTGACGAGCATCGAGGCGACCGTCGGGGATGCCATCGACCTGCTCGACGAGAGCACGGGGGCGGTGGAGTGCGATGAGTGACTCGAGGGTCGGCGGCTACCCGATGGGGGTGACCGACGCCGCCATCGAGCGCCACTTCGGCGGGGCCTGCGAGTCTAGGATGTGCGGGAACTGCAGGCACTTCTGCGGATGCGACATCCACGTCGACTACGGCTACTGCCACCTCGCGTTCGAGCGCGCCTACGACACGGAGGCGCCCGACCGCAAGGAAGGGTTCTGGCGCCTGGCGAAGTGGGCCGTGGCGTGGCTCACGGGGAACCTGCTGTACTGCGAGGACGAGTGCGGCGAGTGCCGCGACTACGAGGAGGTTGAGTGATGAGCGTCGAATTGCCCAAGGATGCCGAGGGACGAGAGATACCTCTAGATATCGTGGCGCTGTTCAACCGTGTCGGGAACGTATATAGCATCGTGCGCTGGACATTCACCACGGACTTTGATTTGAGTGACGGATGGTCGAACAAATGGCGTGCGATTACCGACCGTGGATTTGCACTCGACCCAGCACTCGTGTACCTCACCACGCCCAAGACCGACACATGGGAGAAGCTGGAAGAGGACTTGGGCAGGGGCGCGGACGCGCTGAATTACGAAGCCTGCGCCTATTTTGGCAAGAATGCGTGCAACTGCTCATCGTGCATCGCCGACAAAGGCGAAACCTGCGAAAGGGTTGTCATGCACGACATCGCCGACCGCATCCGCAAGCTGAGGGGTGAGGGCGAATGAACCCCGATACCAAATCGAAGCCATGCCCGTATTGCACTGGCGACCCCGTGGACTTCGCCGATGATGCGGACTACGAAATGACAATCTTCTGGAAAGGTGTCGGTGAGCCCGTTATCCGCTGCAACGAGTATCCGTATAGCGTCCTTACGCCCAACTTCCAGTCGCGCCGTATTTTCTACTGCCCGATTTGCGGTCGTAAGCTGACAAGGGAGGGCTGATGGACGAAATCAAGCTGAAGCCCTGTCCGTTCTGTGTTTAGGGGGTATGCGAATGGCGTGTGGGCCACCTGTAGGAGATGGGCCAAAAGGCCCATCCACAAAGTCAGCACATCCGTTGAGGGACGAGTGGGCGCTCCGGAAGGGGCGCTCCTCTTACGTCCTGTGGACGGACGAGATGATAGGGCGGATGCAGGCGCACCCGGAGCGGACGGCGGCGGAGATCGCGGCGGAGCTCAGGGTGACGCCGAGCGCCGTGAGGCACGCGCGGCAGCGGTACGGGCGCTTCTCGACCGGAACGGATGGGCTGTGCATCGTGTGCGACGCGCGGCCCGTGTTCGACACGTCGGCGCAGGCAAAGAAGTGGAGGCTGTGCAAGGGGTGCTATCTGGCGGAGCGGAAGAGGCGGCTCGAGGAAGAGGCGGAGAGCAACCGCATACGACAGGCCGCGCACAGACGGCAGAAGCTGGACGGAGGCGCTTGAGAGGCTGGCCGAGGTGATCAGAATCAAGTCGACCAAGGTCGAGTAGCCGAAAGGCCCCGGGAAACCGGGGCCTTTTCTTTAAACGTTACCCCCTTTTTACGCTCGTGGGCAAACGCACGCGCTTGTCCACGTGCGTAAAAAGGTGGGAACGTTCGCGTTTCCACATGGCTATCTACCAGCGGAAATGTGATTTTGTGGCGGGAAAAGGGCGTGAAAAACTGACCAAGGAGGGCATCGAGGATGCCGTCCGCCTGTGCCGTGCCGGAATGACCGACAGGGACATCGCCGCGTATCTCGGGGTCGCACGTGAGACATACAGCCGCTGGATCAACCACCCCAGAACAGACAATCAGCGTCAACTGTGTCACGTTCTAAAAAAGGCCGAAGTCGAGCGCAAAGCGACGCTCGTGGGCCGCATCATGGACGCGAGCGGCGACAGCTGGCAGGCGGCGGCGTGGCTTTTGGAGCGCAAGTACCCGCAGGAGTACGCCAAGGCGCAGCGCATCATGGATACCACCGACACGGCGGTGCTCAAGGCCGCCAAGGAGCTGGTGCTGTCCGTGCCGTCCTCAATCGGCGGGGACGAGTAGCCGATGCCGCTCACGAGGATGCAGTGCGAGTACCTCGCCAACTGCACGCACCGCTACAACGTGAAGTGCGGGGCGACGGGCTCGGGCAAGAGCTACGTCGACATAGCCGTGACCATACCGCAGAGGCTTCTCGCCATGAGGGGCGAGGGGCTGGCGGTGATGATCGGGAACACCCGCTCGACGCTCGAGCGCAACATCCTCGAGCCGATGCGCTCGCTCTACAGCGAAGACGTCGTCAGCCAGATCGGGCGGGACAACACGGCCCAGATATTCGGGCGCAAGGTCTACTGCCTCGGGGCGGACAAGAAGACGAGCGTATCCAAGATTCAGGGCGCCACGTTCGAGTGGGTATACGGCGACGAGGTCGCCACGTGGAGCGAAGACGTGTTCCAGATGCTCAAGAGCCGCCTGCGCTGCGAGCATAGCCGCTTCGACGGCACCTGCAACCCCGACAGCCCGAACCACTGGTTCAAGCGGTTCCTCGACGGCGACAGCGACATCTACAGGCAGGACTACACGATCTGGGACGGTGCGCTGGCACCGGATGTCATCGAGGCCCTCATCAAGGACTATGGCAGCGGCGTGTACTACGACCGCTACATCTTGGGCAAGTGGACGCTGGCCGAGGGCCTGGTCTACCCAGGGTGGGAGGGCGCACTCGAGAGCCGGTATACGGGCAGCGCCGCCAAGTACGCGGTGTCTTGCGACTACGGCACGCAGAACGCCTTCGCGGCGCTGCTGTGGGCGTTTGACGGCAAGGTGTGGCACGTGGTGGACGAGTACCGCTACTCGGGCCGCGACACGGGGCACCAGAAGACGGACGCCGACTACGTGGCCGACATGGCCGACTTCGTGCGCGGGCTGGGCAAGCCGCCCACGTTCATCATCGACCCGAGCGCCACGAGCTTCATCGCCGCGATGCGGCAGGCCGGGTTCAAGACCAAGAATGGGCGCAACGACGTCGCGGACGGCATACGAGAGACGGATGTGTGCCTGGGCAACGGCACGGTGCGCATCTCCGACGCCTGCACAGGGCTGATAGGCGAGCTCGGCGGCTACTGCTGGGACGCCAAGGCGGACGGCGACAAGCCCGTCAAGGTCGAGGACCACAGCTGCGACGCGCTCCGTTACGGCGTGGCAACACTGCGCATGTACAAGCCTGCGAAACGGCAGGTAAACCCATTTTTTGAAGGGAGGTAGCGGCTTTGTCTAAGGGGCCTTTGGTGACCGATGGCGACCTCAAGGCGGCGGCGGCGTCGGCGACGGCGTTCGCGGCCGATGCCATCGAGCGGCACATGTCGAGCGAGATGTACCGCAACGCCGTCACCGCGAACGAGTACTACCGCCAGCACAACGTCACGATCAACCGTTTCGTGCAGAAGATCTACTCGTGCTCCGGTGCCGAGGCCGAGGACTTCACGGCCTCGAAGCTAAGGCTGGCGAGTAACCTGTTCAAGCGCCTAAACGTCCAGCGCTGCACGTACTCGCTCGGTAAGGGCGTGAGCTTCGTGGACGTCTCGGCGGGCGGCAAGGACACGACCAAGGAGGGGCTTGGCGACCGCTTCGACGACGACGTCATGGAGATGGGGCTCAAGGCGCTCATCCACGGTGTGTCATTCCCGTTTTGGAACCTCGACCACATCGACGTGTTCACCGCCGATGAGTTCTGCCCGGTGTGGGACGAGTACTCGGGGGCGCTATACGCCGGCGTGAGGTTCTGGCGGCTCGACTCCGACCACCCGTGGCACGCGACCCTCTACGAGCAGGACGGCTACACGGAGATGGTGTCGGGCGGCAGCGGCTTCGACTTCGAGGTGGCCGAGGCCAAGCGCGCCTACAAGGTCACGTATCAGGAGATACCGGCGGACGGGATGAAGCTGGCCGTCGATGCGGAGAACTACTCCCGCCTGCCCATCGTGGCGGTCTGGGGCAGCGACGCGCACCAGAGCACGCTTGTCGGCATGCGCGAGAGCATCGACGCCTACGACCTGATCAAGAGCGGACTGGTGAACGACACGCGCGACTGCGCGCAGATCTACTGGCTCATCAACGGAGCCGGCGGCATGGACGACAGGGACCTCGACCTGTGGCGGGCGAAGCTCAAGCTGACGCACGTGGCAGAGGTCGACGCCGAGCAGGGGCAGTCCGTGACGCCGTACACGCAGGAGGTGCCCGTCGAGGGCCGCAAGGAGACGCTGGCGCAGATCAAGGCCGACATCTACGAGGACTTCGGCGCGCTGGACGTCCACACCATCGCGGCGGGTGCGACCAACGACCATATCGACGCGGCATACCAGCCGATGGACGAGGAGGCCGCCGAGTTTGAGCGCCACATCCGCGAGGGTATCATGGACATCCTTGCCCTCCAGGGCATCGAGGACACGCCCGTGTTCACGCACACTCGCATCAGCAACACCAAGGAGCAGGTCGAGACCGTGTGCCTGGAGGCCGAGTATCTGGACGACGAGACAATCCTGCGAAAGCTGCCGAACATCACGCCCGACGAGAGGGCGAAGATTTTGGAGCGCAAGCAGCGGGAGCAGGAGGAGCGCATGGCAGCGCTGCCGCCCGCCTTGGCGGCGAACGCGAAGGGTGCCCAGGAGGGCGACGAGGACGAGGAAGGTGATGAGTGATGGCGGCATTGCAGGTGCTTGACGGCGAGCTGTGGCAGTGGGACACCGGGCGCGAGGTCGAGGTTGTCGGCTGCGAGCAGGTGCATTTCGCCAAGTCGACCACGGGGACGTGCTACACGGTTGCGGTGGCCGACAGCAAGGCGAAGATTCCCGACGAGCTGCTCCAGGCGGCTGGGCGCGTGTACGCATGGGCCTACATCACGGACGAGGCTTACGGCGGGCGCACGCGCATCGAGGCACTCTGGGACGTAAAGAGGCGAGCCAAGCCCGCCGAGTACATCTACGAGCCGAGCGACCAGCGCACCATCAAGGACGCGGAGACGGCGCGAGACGAGGCCAAGGCCGCGCAGAAGGCGGCGGAGGCCGCACGCGACAAGGCTGTCGCCGCCGAGGTCAAGGGGGCACGCGCCACGACTCTTGCCTCGGGCTCGGAGGCAACGGCGGCGATGGAGGGCAATGTGCTGGTCGTCGGCGTGCCGAAGGGCGACGCGCTGAGATATAGCGACCTCACCGCCGAGCAGATCGCGGAGCTCAAGAAGCCCGCGACGGACGCGGCGGCTGGCGTGAACAAGGTCAACAACGAGTTCAAACAGCTCAAGGCTTCTGTCGAAACGGCGGAGAAGGGCCGCGCCGACGCCGAGGCCGTGCGCAAGGAGAAAGAGACCGAGCGCAGGCAGAACGAGACGGGGCGCAAGGAGGCTGAGGCCGGACGCAAGACTGCCGAGCAGAAGCGCGAGCAGGATTCGACCAAGGCCCTCGCCGACGCGCAGGCGGCGCTCAAGGACGCCAAGACGGCAGCCCTGAACTACCAGTCGATTATCGACTCGGCGGCTGCCGTGACGGCGCTGGGACTCAAGAAGGTAAACGGCAAGATTTGCCAAATGCGAAAGGTAGGTGCCTAAATGGCCGATACGCAGGCAACCGAGCAGGCAACCGAGGGGTTCGAGTACGCTGACCCGCTGGCATCGGACAAGGCGGTGTGGGCGCTTGTCGGCGCGGTGAAGAATCTGGGCGACCAGAAGGCGCTCGAGCGCGACGCCTCGACGGGCCGCTACGCCAACGAGAGCGTCGCCGCGATGGTGGACAAGCACAAGACGGGGCTGGTGTACACGTTCCTCATCCCGGCGGGTAGCCCAACCGACATCCAGCCGATGAGCGCCGCCGCGAAGCGCGTGGCCTCCACCGAGTTCGTGCCTGCGACGGCGACGAGCGCGGCTGTCGACCCGTTCGACACCGAGGGCGGCCCGTGGTTCCACGTGTCCGCCAACGCCGGTGCCGACGCCGACGGCGTGCCGTGGGTCGAGGCCATCGACGGCGTCGACTACGGCTTCTCGCGCGTGGACAACGGACACGGCAACAACGTCTACGAGATCGCGCCGGTCGTTTGGCAGGCGGTCGAGGTGCTGGTGAACGGCAACCTGCTCGTCTCGTGGTCCGACAGCCGATTCAGCGGCTCGCAGCCGAACCCCAAGGCGTTGCTGCCGGACGGCACGCTGCGACCGTACATGCTGACGCCGACGTATCCCATGAGCATCGACGCCGACGGGCGCCCGCGTTCCGTCTCGGGCGCGAAGGTCGCCAACCGCACGACGTCGCACGACTCGCTCGTCGACCTTTGCAAGACCGCGACCACGGGCTACTCGGGCATGAGCGTCTACGACCAGTGGTATATCAACTTCCACCAGTTGACCAAGACGCTCTGCAAGTCCTCCCAGGTGGACTTCCCGGGCTGCACGGACTTCAACATCCAGATCCACCCCGCGCTCGCCGAGACGGGAGTCACGCGCGTGGTCGTCACCGCCGAGCAGGCGGCGAAGATTCCCGTTGGCGCGTCGATGATGTACGGCACCGACACGGGCACCACGTGCCCAGACCGAGGTGCCGCAGCCGCATACGACGTGTTCGACGGCGCCGTTGTCGGCGGCAAGGAGGCGCTCGCAGACGGCAACGTGGCGCTTCTCATGGACGTCACCAAGGCGTTCGACACGACCGTGAACACATGGCTCCAGAGTGCGCCGTGGTGCACGGGCAACACCGATGCCCTCGTTGGCGACGGCCAGGTGGCGAAGGACGGCAAGCATCCGTTCAAGGTCGGCGGCGTCGAGACGGGGCTGGGCCTGTGGGAGTTCATGGGCGATACGCTCTTCGTCTCCGATGGGACGGGCTTCGGTATCGCGGTCAACCCCGACACCCGCAATGAGAAGAAGAACGCCGTGGCGGACGGGGTGACCCCGACGGCGGCGTGCATGCCGACGGCGGACGGCTACATGCTCGGCATCCAGTTCGTCAACGGCCTCATCTTGGGCAAGGGGCTCGGCGGCTCGGCGACGACCGGTGTCGGCGACTACTTCTACTTCGACACCTCCGGAGGTAAGGTCAAGGGCACAATCCGTCTGGTTCTGTTCCTCGGCGTCCTGGGGGACGGCTCGGGTGCCGGTCTTCGTTACGCGTACTCGCGGAGCGGGTCTGGTTGGGCCGCTTGGTACTTCGTCTCCCGGCTTTCTGCTACGGGCCGTAGCCGGGGGTGAATCAGGGCGTAGCCCTGAGAGGGGGCTGGCCCCCTCCTAACCCCAAACAGGGATTCACGGTGAGGGCGGCGCTGGTTTCTGGTTCAGTTCCTCGGCAACCTGAGGAACGGCTCGAATGCCGGTCTTCGTTACGCGAACTCGAGGAACAGGTCTGGTAGGGCCACTTGGAACTTCGTCTCCCGGCAATCTGTCTATAAATCTCTACTCGCACCGTGTCTACCGCGCCCGCCGCTTTCTGGCGGGACGCGGCTCAGCCTGACTCCTTTGAGTGAAATTTGTCCGCAAGGCTCACGGGCTGGTAACCGCAAGGCGAACGCTCGTATGACAGACAGAAAGAGCTTTGATCTATGAAAACCTACTGCAAGGGCCTCGAGTTCACGCGCAAGAGCGTCGTCGAGGCCCTGCACCGATGGAAGAAAAGCGACTCCGGCAAGGAGAACGGCTGGCGCGTCGCCGACGAATACGGCACCGAGACGGCGTTCGTCGACCGCATCTGGCTAGAGCTCTCGACTGAGGCGCTTAGGTTCGAGCCGATTCGAACCTACCTGAAGCACGACCCGAACAACGGCAAGCTGCGCGAGATAAGCGTCGAGAGTATCAAGCGGCAGGTGTGCAACTACCTGTGCGTTGGGGCACTCGAGCCGCTCCTTGCCGCCAAGGTCGGCTTCTGGCAGGTGTCGAGCGGCGTCAAGGGCAAGGGTGCGGCACTGGGGATGCGCAAGCTCAGGCGCGCGGTTCATCGCTTCGCCTACCACCTACACGTTGACATCCGCAACTGCTACGGCTCGATGCAGACGGCGATGGTGGAGGGTCTGGTGGCGCGCTACGTCAAGAACAGCCAGGTCCTCTACCTGCTCCATTCGCTGCTGTCGACGATGAACGGCGTCCTTATCCTCGGCAGCTACCTGTCGCTTCGGTTGGCGGCGTTCGTGATCTCGTTCGCGTACCACGCGGTCGAGGAGGTGGCGAAGGAGCGGCGCGGCAAGCGCGTGAGGCTCGCGGGATGCCAGGTGTGGTACGCCGACGACGGCTATTTTCTCGGCAGCTCAAAGCGCTCGCTCAGGAAGGCCGCGGCCATCGCCGCGCGCGTTTTGGGGCGGCTAGGATTGTCGCTGAAGCCGTGGAAGGTGAGGCGCAACGGAGCCGAGCCCATCGACTTCGCGGGCTATCGCATCTGGTGCGCTCGCGGGCGCCGGGTCGACTTGCGAAAGAGGCTCTGGAAACGACTGCGACGCGCGTTCGCGCGCTACATGCGCAGGCGCACCGAGCGCTTGGCGAGGCGCGTGTGCTCTTACTGGGGCTGGCTGAAAACGGCCGTCATGGAGCACTAGATGAACGTCAAGCGGTGCATATTCAACGCGGCGAGGGCCGTGGGTTAGGAGGAAAAATATGGTTGTGAAGTCGGAGCGAACGGGCGAGAGGCCCGAGACGGTCGAGATCGCGGGGACCGACGTCTGGCTGCGCCGCGGCATCGCCGAGGGCGAGCGCGAGGAGCAGGGAGGCGAGGGCGGTTCCGTCAAGGTGAAGGTGTTCACCTACGAGGAGCTGCACTTCACCGACCCGACGGGCGAGCTGACGGTCGATGGCGCAAAGGCCGACTTTGACACCGTCTGGACGGCACACGAGGCGGACGGCATGAGCATGGAGGAGCAGATCGCATCGCTCCAGCAGCAGGTCGCCGACTCGCAAGCGGCCCTTCTCGAGCTCGGCGACATCGTTGGAGGTGAGTAACTTGGCGAAGATCTACTACCGCGCCGTGAAAAGCGGCAAGCGCACGCTCGAGAGCGTTCCCGAGCGCTGGCGCGACGAGGTACGCCAGATGCTAGAGGCAGACGGCGAGTAGGGAAGGGCCCCGGCTTCGGTCGGGGCCCTTTTCCGTTATGCGCGGGCGACCATTCGTGCCGACGATTGGAGGCGGCGCATGGCGAAGGATAGCGCTCACGAGTTCTCAGACGCCGAGATTCGGGCGTTCGAGCGCGAGGTGGCGGGAGTGTACGGCGAGGCGAGCAAGACGGCCTACGCCGACCTCAAGCGCTATCTGGCGCAGTTCGAGGCCGACGACGAGAAGATGCGCGGACGGCTCGAGGCCGGCGAGATCACCAAAGCGCAATACAGGTCTTGGCGAAGCGGGAAGATCGCGGTGGGCAGGCGCTACCGAATCGTGCTCAAGCAGTGCGCCGAGGCCATGACGCACGCGAACGTCGTCGCAGCCGCCGCCATCGAGGGCAGGCTGCCCGAGGTCTACGCTGAGAACTACAACTACGGCACGTGGCAGGTCGAGAGCGCCGTGGGCGTTGACACGGCCTACGCGCTGCAGGACGCGTCAACCGTCCAGAGGCTGCTCACCGACCACGACAGCTACCTGCCCAAGCCGTCCGTCAACGTCGCCAAGGACATGGCGTGGAACCGGCGGCTCATCGCCAACCAGATTACGCAGGGCGTGCTGCTAGGCGAGTCGATACCCAAGATAGCGAAGCGCATCCAGGACGTGACGGGGTCCAACCGCGCGGCGGCGGTGCGCTTGGCGCGGACCTCGACGACGGCGGCGGAGAACGCCGGGCGCGTCGACAGCTACAAGAGGGCCAAGGGGCTCGGCATCAAGGTGCAGCAGGAATGGGTGGCGACGCTCGACCTGCGCACGCGCTCGAGCCACAGGAAGCTCGACCGCGAGAAGGTGGAGGTCGGCGAGAAGTTCAGCAACGGGTGCCGCTACCCGGGCGACCCCGAGGCGCCGTATGCCGAGACGTGCAACTGCCGATGCACGCTGGTGGCGTGCTGCGACGGGCTTGACGTGCTCGACGGCGAGCGTTTCAGCCGCCTGCCCGAGGGCATGACCTACGAGGAATGGAAGGCGGGCAAGCCCGCCGTCAACGGCACCAAGCCCGCGAACCGCACCATCTCAGAGTTCATGGACATGCCCGGCACGGCCCGCAAGCTGGATGCCGCCGGCGTGTCGCCGACCGAGGCGAGGAAGAGGCTCACCGAGCAGCTCAAGGAGTACGGCATACCGTCCGGCTCGTTCCGCAAGATGAGCGCCGGCGACCAGCAGAAGGTGTTGGACGCGGCGCTCTGGTCGGCCCGTGAGGGGGCGGGTCCGAAGGGACTGCATCCGATCGAGCATTCAGGGGAATATGCGGTCGACATGTCCAAGGTCGCCTCCAAGGGTTACAGGGCGAAAGTGGCGGGCGCCGTCGGCGGCGACGCGGCGGACGGCGTCCACGCGAGCATCAAGCGCATCCTCACGCACCGCGGCGGGACGAACGGCGAGGACCTGTACGCCATCGACCTAGCAACCGGCAGGACCGTGACAAGCTGCGTGAACTCGAGCGTCGGCAGCGCCGTTGTGCCCCCGGCGAAGTTCGGCAAGAAAGTCGCCGCCGCCATCGAGGACGGTCGGCGCGTCGCGCTCCTCCACAACCACCCGTGCTCGGGTATCCCGAGCATGGCTGACCTTTTGGCGGTCGGCGGCAAGGGCTGTGAGATGGGGATAATCGCAGCTCACGACGGAAGTATCTACACTTTCGAGAAGGTTTCCGAGCCGGATGCGTCCTATAATGTCGATGAAGTGAAGTACTTCAGAGTCCAAAGGCTTTACGGCGGCAACGAGGACAGGCTGTTCCGAGCGATTGAAGAGAGGTTTGGTTTCAGGATTGAGCATCATGAATGACATACTCAACGAAGCCATCGACTACCGCGCGGGCCGCGACGACATCGACGCAATAGGCCACGTTCTCGACTCCAAGCCGCAGGCCATCCAGAACCTTTGGCTTGAAGAGGCCAGGTACGACGATGAGAACCGCAGGGAGTACTACGAGCTGTTCGGCCCGGATAAGTTCGAGGATGCTCTAGAGGCCGATATAGTCGAGATATTCGAGAGCGAACTAAATAGCTAGTCAACAGGCCCCGCCCTGGCGGGGCCTTTTCCATGTCGCGTGACCGTGGCGGGAACATCCTCGCAAGCAACCGAGCGAGGGGAAGACATGAGCCAGAGCAGAGAGAGCTTCAACGACTACGACGGTTTCGTCGAGAAGTTCAAGCCGAAAAAGACCACGGACGACTGCTACACGCCGCCGGAGATCTACTCCGTCGTGCTCGACTACGTGCGAGCGAGATGGGGCGTCGAGGAGGCCGACGTCGTGAGGCCGTTCTGGCCGGGCGGCGACTACGAGGCCTTCGAGTACCCGGGGGGCTGCGTCGTGGTCGACAACCCGCCGTTCTCCATCCTTTCTAAGATTCAGGCGTTCTATCTCGAGCGCGGTATCCGCTTCTTTCTGTTCGCGCCGTCGCTCACGTGCCTTTCCGGCAGGCGCTGTATGGAGGTCGACCACATCGTCTGCGACTGCAGCATCACCTACGAGAACGGCGCGGTCGTGCGCACGGGCTTCGTGACGAACCTCGACGACGAGAACGTCCTAGAGGCCGACCCCGAGCTCGGGCGCAGGCTGAACGAGGCCAACGACGCGCGGCTCAAGGCGATAAGGAAGACTGTCGCCAAGTACGAGTACCCCGACGACGTCATAACCGCCGCCCGCGCGCAGTGGCTCGCCGCGCACGGCACGCCCTACCGCGTCCGCAGGCGCGACGCGTGCCGCATCTCGGCGCTCGACGAGCAGCGCGATCGCGGCAAGGGCATCTTCGGCGGCGGCCTGCTGCTAAGCCGGGCCGCCGCCGCAGAACGCGCCGCCGCAGAACGCGCCGCCGCAGAACGCTGGCACCTGAGCGACCGCGAGCGCGCCGTGCAGGCCGCGCTCGGCTAGCGCGTGACCGTGCCGTGACACTGCCCGCAGAGAGATTGGGGCAGGCATGAAAGAGCTATTCACTTGTGCGAACTGCGGCGACTGCGCCGTAAAGCTGGGCTTCGGCTTCACGTTCCCGGATACCTACATCTGTACGCAGCGCGGCGACGAGGTCGAGCCCGACGACGGCTGCACGCTCGGGTGCGAGGGCGCGCCGGTGCAGGCCATCGAGGCCATCGAGGCGGACGTCGACGGGCGCGTTGGCTACGGCTGCGAGGTGCTCGACTGATGGCTTACGGGCTCGTCGGCGGCGTCGGCGACCACGGCCGGCACGGCACCCTCATCACCGAGGAGATCGTGAACGCCGCGAAGCTGGATACCGCCGAGTGCATCGAGATACGGCAGAACAACATCGAGCAGGTCGAGAAGGCCCTCCTGCGCGCCTATAAAACGGGCCTGGAGGAGATAGGCCTCGTCGCGGAGGGCTACGCCAAGGCGACGTGCCCGGTCGACACGGGCAGGTTGCGCAACTCCGTCACGCACCTCCTCAAAGGCTACGACTGCTTCATCGGCACCAACGTCGAGTACGCGCCGTACGTCGAGGAGGGGACCTCCCGCATGAAGGGCAAGCACTTCCTGCGCAAGGCGGCGACGGGCCACGGGGACACGTACCGGGCGATTCTCGAGAAGCACCTGAGGGGCGGCGCATAGGGCCGCGTTACTCCGTTTGGATACTCACCCTTGCCGCGAGGTATTGCGGCGCGGGCCCGCCGAGGCAATAGGTGGGAACCCGCCCATTCCGAAGCAAGGGAGATTCTGTTGGCACTTACGCGAAAGATGCTCAAGGCAATGGGCATCGAGGACGAGAAGATCGACCAGATCATCGACGAGCATGCCGAGAGCGTGAACGCGCTCAAGGCGCAGCGCGACGAGTTCAAGGAGGCCGCTGGCAAGGCGGACGGCTACAAGAAGGAACTGGACGCACTCAAGGCCAAGGGCGAGGGCGCGGACGAGTACGAGGAAAAGTACAAGGCCGCCGTCAAGAACCTAGAGGACTACAAGGCCAAGGTCGAGGGCGAGAAGGCCGCAGCCGAGAAGCGCAACCTGTACCGAGAGCTGCTCAAGTCGGCGGGCGTCGACCCCAAGCGCATCGAGACCGTTCTCAAGGTTTCCGACCTCGAGGGCGTGACCGTCAAGGACGGCGCTATCGAGGACGCGGACAAGCTGACCGAGGGCATCAAGGCCGACTGGGCCGACTTCATCGCAACCACGACCGTCAAGGGTGCCGACGTGGCCCACGCCCCCAAGGGCGAGGGCGGCAAGGACATCAACGAAATGAGCACCGCCGAGTACATGAAGTACAAGGCGGCGCAGAGAGGCTAAGGGGTATCTATGTCGAACACCATCCTTACACCCAACATCATCGCCAACGAGGCGCTGGACGTTCTGCGCACCAACGCCGTCATGGCCAACCTCGTCCACCGCGACTACTCCTCCGAGTTCGTCACGGGCGTGGGCGACACCATCACCGTCCGCAAGCCCGCCACCTTCGAGGCCAAGGAGTTCACCACCGAGGTCGAGGTGCAGGACGCCACGGAGAGCAAGGTCCCCGTCAAGATGGACAAGCTGCTCGACGTGACGTTCGCCGTCACGTCCAAGGAGCTGACGATGGGCATCGTCGACTTCTCCGCGCAGTTCCTCGTCCCGGCCATGCAGGCCTTCGCCGACAAGATCGACGGCTACCTGCTCGCGCTCGAGAAGGACGTCACGAACCGCGTCGACCACACCAGGGGCGCCATCGCCGTGGCGGACATCATCGCCGCCCGCAAGTTCCTCGTGGACGCCAAGGCACCCTCCACGGAGCGCCGCTTCGTCTACGGCTCCCAGGCCGAGGCCGACCTGCTCAACACCGAGGCGTTCACCAACGCGTCCGCCGTCGGCGACAACGGCACCGCCCTCAAGGAGGCATCGCTTGGCCGCAAGTACGGCCTCGACTTCTACTGCGACCAGAACGTTCAGAAGACGACCGCCGAGACGGCGAGCTACACGCCGTCCATCGCGTTCCACAAGAACGCCTTCGCGCTCGTGACCCGCCAGCTCGAGATGCCGCTCGGCGCGCCCAAGGCCTTCTCCACCTCCTACGACGGCTTCGGCCTGCGCGTCGTGCAGGGCTACGACCAGAAGACCAAGACCGACACCGTCTCCATCGACATGCTCTGCGGCGTCAAGACCCTCAGCCCCGAGCTCGCCGCAGTCATCACCGATAAGCGATAGGCACAGAGATGCTCGAGCAGGTGCTTCTGTCGCTGCGCAACTGGTTCGTCGCCGACAAGCGCACGGGGCGCGTCCGTATCGAGGACGGCCGCCTCGTGCCGCCCGCGGCCCTCGGCCTCAAGGAGGGCCAGTACGTCCGCATCACGGGTTCGACCTTCAACGACGGGCTGCACGCGTGGCCCTACAACGAACTCACGGACGAGGAGTTCGTCGGCACCGTCTGGGCGCTCGCCATCCCGCAGGCTGTGGTCGACCTCGCTGACGAGATCGCAGCGTGGCAGACCGAGCACGCCAAGGAGCTGGACAGCCCCTACGCGAGCGAGAGCTTTGGCGGCTACAGCTACACGCGCGTCGGCGGCGACGGCTCGCCAATCACGTGGCGACAGCAGTTCAAGGCGCGTCTCGACCCTTGGAGAAAGCTGTGAGCCGCCTGTACGAGCGCATGGCGGTGGCGTGCGCGAGGCTCGTCGCAAAGACCGAGCCTGACGGCGAGGGCGGCTTCAAGACCGTCCTCGCCGTCGGCGACGGCTTCACGGCGGCGATCGTGCGCGACAGCTCGACGGCCTCGCGCATCGCGGAGCACGACGGCGTGAGGAACGTCTACACCGTGACCACCGACGAGCCGCTGCGGTACGGCGACCTCTTCCAGCGTGCGTTCGACGGGCAGGTATTCCGCTGCACGTCGAACGCGGACGACGGCGCCGCGCCGTGCTGCGCGTCGTTTGGCTTCGGCCAGTGCAGCGCGGAGGAGTGGGAGGTGCCGGATGGCGACTAAGGCGGCAGCGCTGCAGGCTTGGCTCGAGGGCTTCGGCCTTCCCGTGTACCGCGACTCGGCGGTGCCGGGCGAGGCGAAGATGCCCTACATCACCTACGACCTGCCGACCGCGGCGTTCGGCACGCAGTGCAACTCCGAGGTGAACCTCTGGTTCCGTACATCGTCCGAGGCTGCGCCGAACGCCAAGACCGAAGAGATCGCCCGGGCGCTGGGGCTGTCGGGCGTGCTGCTGCCGTGCGACGGCGGCGGCATGTGGGTGATGCAGGGCGAGCCGTTCTGCAACGCCATGGCCGACGAGGACAACGCCGTGAAGCGCCGAATCATCAACCTGACCATTGAGTACATGACCAGCTACTAGGAGGTCATATGTCTAAGTTCACGCGCATCCCCGAGAACACGTTCAAGGAGATCGTCATCAACGCGGGCCTGCTCGCCACGAATTTCAACCCCAAGACCGCAGAGGTCACGGAGTCCGAGCTGATGGGCGCGACGAGCGGCGGAACCAGCTTCGCCGCCACGCCCAACTTCATCGACTACGGCGAGGACATCGACAACTGCCCCGCCAACACGATGGAGCTCAAGCGTATCGACAGCATCGAGGCCAAGCTGAGCGGCACCTTCGTGACGCTGAACACCGCGCTCGGCAAGAAGCTCGCAGCCGCAGCCGACGAGACCGAGGGAAAGATCGTCCCGCGCTCCGCGCTCTCTGAGGCTGACTTCGCCGACATCTGGCTCATCGGCGATTACTCGGGCGAGAACGGCAACGGCTATATCGCCATCCGCCTCATCAACGCGCTCAACACGGGCGGTCTGCAAATCACGACGCAGAACAAGGCCAAGGGCCAGTTCGCGTTCGAGTTCACGGGCCACTACTCAATCAAGAACCCCGAGATCGTGCCCTACGAGCTGTATATCAAACAGGAGATTGGAGCCTAACCATGAAGCTGGAAAACCTTAACGCCGACGAGTTCCAGAACGCCATGTGCCTGTTGGCGGACGTGGCGGAGGACGTCATGAACGGCGAGCTCGGCGCGAAGGCAAAGGCCGCCTACGCCAAGTTCCGCTCCGACTCCGCCAAGGCCAAGGCCAAGGCCAAGGCGAAGGGCGACCCCGAGGCCGCGAAGGCAGCCGCCACCGCCGAGGTCAACGGCCTCGCCGTGGACATGGTGGCTGGTCTTCTGCCCGACGTGCTGCGCCAGGGCGGCGAGATCAGCTACAAGCTGCTCGCCGCACTCGACGGCCAGACGCTCGAGGAGTACAAGGCCGACTTCACCGTCAAGAAGTGGGTGAACGACATCAAGGATGCCATCGACGGCATCGACGGCATCAAGGACATTCTGGCTCCTTTTTTTGGATAGCCGCCGAGGACCCATCTCACATATGGCTCTGTCTGGGCGAGTACGTCGGGCCACGGCGTGCTCGCCCTTTCTGTAGGTACATGGTCGCGCGGTGGCGCGAGCGGGACGAGCGGGAGGCGTTCCGTGTGTACCTGAGCGAGTCGGTGCGCCTCATGGCGCAGGGGAAGTGGCTCAAGGAACCCTTCCTGAGCATCGTCAACGGCGATGCGGGCGATGGGTCCGAGGCGGAGGACACGCGCAGCGGCGACGAGATCGCCGCAGACATCATCGAGCGGATGGGATTGAAGGTGGTCTAGGTGAACCTTCTCGACCTGATGATTAAGGTCGGCCTCAAGGACGAGGCCAGCGGCAAGGTCGAGGGCGTGGCCTCGAAGGTCGTGGGCACGCTCGGCAAGGCTGGAGCGACCGTTGCCAAGGCGGTAGGCGTGGGCGTCGCCGCCGTGGGGGCGGGCGTCGCTGCCGTCACGGGCATGAGCATGAACGCATACGCCGCATACGAGCAGAACGTCGGCGGCATCCAGAAGATATTCGGCAACATGGGCAAGTCCCTCGAGGACTACGCCGCCATGACCGGCCAGACCGTCGAGCAGTGCTCCGGTAAGTGGGAGCAGCTCGAGCAGGCCCAGACGACGGTGCTGGCCAACGCCGACCGCGCCTACATAACGGCCGGCCTGAGCGCCAACCGGTACATGGAGCAGGTGACGGGCTTCTCTGCCTCGCTCGTCAAATCGCTCGGCGGCGACACGGTCAAGGCTGCCGAGTACGCTAACACGGCAATGGTCGACATGAGCGACAACGCGAATACCTTCGGCACGGCGATGGAGGACCTCCAGAACGCCTACCAGGGCTTCGCGAAACAAAACTACACCATGCTCGACAACTTGAAGCTCGGCTACGGCGGCACCAAGGAGGAGATGCAGCGCCTCGTCAAGGACGCGCACGCCGTCAACTCCGCCGTGGACGAGTCGAGTCTCTCATTCGACAACATCGTTCTCGCCATCCACACGATGCAGGAGCAGATGCAGATCGCCGGCACGACCTCGCGCGAGGCCGTAACGACCATCGAGGGCTCCTGCAACATGGCCAAGGCCGCCTGGGAGAACTGGGTGACGGAGCTCGGCAAGGACGACGCCGACATGGGCAAGCTCACCGAGGAGCTGTTGCAGTCGGTCGAGACGGCGGCCTCGAACGTGGTCCCGCGCATTGCGACCATCGCCGGTACGGCGCTGTCGCAGCTGCCGAGCCTTGTCACGTCGGTCGGGCCCGTGCTTGGTCAGGCGTTCGTCGGCATCTTCGTGCAGGCACTCGACAGCGCGGCGGCAGCCGTGCCCGGGCCCATGGGCGACATCCTCTCCGCCGTGTCGGACGGCGTGGACGAGATCGGCGAGCGCTTCAAGGGGCTTGGCGAGATCTGGGCGGTTGGGGACAACCCGCTCGAGTCTCTGCACCTCGCCATGGTCTACGGCCTGACGCTGCTCGAGGGCGACCTGTCCACATTGCAGGAGAGCATCACCTCGTCGCTGCCTGGCATCGCCGAGGGTTTCGCCGGCGTCGGCGGCGAGGTCGTTCCCAAGCTTGCCGAGGGAATCGAGATGGGGCTGTCTTTCCTCTCGGAGACGGCGGCGTCGCTCATGACGTCGCTCGGCGGGTACCTGTCCGAGAACCTTCCCTCCATCATGGAGAGCGGCATGCAGATTCTCACCGGTCTCTCAGAGTCCATAGCCGAGAACGCGGGCGTTCTTGCCGAGGGCGCGGCGAACCTCATAGTCGGCTTGGCGCAGGGTATCGCCGACAGCCTGCCGACTATCATCGAGCAGGCCCCGGTCATCGTGCAGAACCTCGCCAACGCGATCAACGACAACGCGCCGACGCTGCTCGGTGCCGGCATCCAGGCAATCGTGACGCTGGCGCTCGGCATCGTGCAGGCGATACCGACGCTCATCGCCAACATCCCGGCCATCTTCTCGGCCTTCGTCTCGGCGTGGTCGGCGCTCGACTGGTTGAGCCTCGGCAGGAACGCCATCACGTTCCTGGGCAACGGAATCGCGAACATGGCCGGCTTCGTGCGCTCGTGCGGCACCAACATCGTGTCCGCCATCCGCGGCGCGATCCAGAATCTGCCGTCCACCTTGGCGAGCATCGGCCGCAACGGAATCAGCAGCCTGGGCTCCGCCATCCGCGGCGCGGTCGGCTTCGTGACCTCGGCGGCCTCGAGTATCGGCAGCTCCATCATGGGCGCCCTGTCCTCCATCCCGGGCCGCGTGGCCTCCATCGGCTCGCAGATCGTGCAGGGCATCGCAAACGGAATCAGCGGCGCGGCTGGCGTGGTCGTGAGCAAGATTACCGGCGTGGTTGGCGGCGCCATCGACGCGGCCAAGAACCTGCTGGGTATCCACTCCCCCTCGCGCGTGTTCCGCAAGATTTTCGGCTACGTCATGGAGGGCGCGGCCCTCGGCATCGACGACACGGCGGACGAGCCGGTGAAGTCCATGAGGTCGGCGGTGCGCAACGTCGAGAAGGCCGCCGTGTTCGGTGTGAGCGTTACCGGCGGCGGAGCATACGGGGCGACCGCCTACGGCACCAGCGGCGTCGCGGGCGGCGGCAACGTTTACAACCTCTACCTCGACAGCGACCTGCTGGGCGTCGACGGGCGCGTGGCCTCCGCCTTCAGGAGCTTCGTCGCGGCGGTGGAGCAGAGCATGGCGATGGGGGTCGCTTAGTATGGCGCAGGGAAACTGGGTTCAAGGCGGAAGCGGCTACCGCAAGTACTGCTGGTGCGCGTACGTGGACGTTGCTGAGGTCGGGCGCACGGACACCACCGTGACCTACCGCGTCACGCACGGCTACGGTACGCGCTACGCCATCGACTGCTACGCAAACGGCAGCTCGTCGGCGGGCGGCTCGTGGAACGGCTCGGTCTACTCGACGAACAACTCCGGATGGGTGTGGGTGCAGTGCACGTCGCGCGACGTCGAGCTCGCGCGCGGCAATGGCGACGCCTACAACCACACCTTCACGGGCCAGATTAACGTCACGGGCGGCTTCGGCAACGGAACGTCGAACGCCTCCAACACCGTCACGGTCCCGTGCCGCGCCTACAGCACGCCTCACCCGCCGAAGAACATCAGGGCGGAGCGCCTGAGCGACACCAGCGCGAAGGTCAGCTGGGACGTCGACTACACGGGCATGAACGGCGACTACCCCTGGTCGACCGTGACCGTCGGCGTGGTGAAGAACGGCCCGGGGAAGTTCACCGACGTCGGCACCGTTAGTTGGGATACCACGAGCCACACCTACAACGGCCTCGAGCCGGGCTGCATGTACATCTTCTCGGCCAAGGCGACGGGCCCCGGCGGCACGTCGGACTACGGCGTGAGCGCGCCGGCGATCTACACCACGCCGACGGCGCTCGGCATGCTCGAGGCCGTCAAGGCAGAGGCGGCGAAGGTCGTGCTCAGGGGGCACGACGCGCCGGCCTTCGTCGACAGCTGGGAGTTCCAGCTCTCGACCGACGGGCGCAAGACATGGGTTGATGCGGACGTGAACGCCTCCTGGGAGGACGAGGAGGCGCCGGCGGGAACGGTGCGCTACCGCGTCCGCGCGGTCAAGAACGGCCTCAAGGGACCGTGGACCGAGTCAAACGAGGTCACGACTATATGCCCGCCGCTCGCACCGTCCATCAGGGGCGTCAGGGCGGCTTATGCCACCCGCTCGACCGCGACACTCGAATGGGTGCCCAACCATCCGGACGGCTCGGCGCAGGCCTCCGCTGAGGTGCAGATCACGACCCCTGCGGGCACCACTGCCACGACGGTCGAGGGCCCGGCTACGAGCCTGAAGCTGCCGACGGACGCCAAGGGCATGTACACCGTGCGCGTGCGCACCAAGGGCCTCGACGAGGACTGGGGAGCGTGGTCGAGCGCGGCGGCCTATACCGTTGCGGACGCGCCCCAGGCATTCTTCACCGACCCGGCTGCGGACGGGGCGACCCTGCGCGCGGTGCCGCATACCTTCACGTGGAAGGTGGCCGACGAGACGGGCGTCAGCCGACAGTATCTGTCTTTGTGCGACATCAGGGGCAACCTCCTGTGGAGCGGGACTGTGGACAAGGACGCACGCTCCTTTGTCCTCGGCTACGCGCAACACGCCTTCGTCAACTTCACGCCCTACAGGGTCATACTCACGGTCACGGCCGGCTCGTCGCTATCGGTAACCGTCTCGAGAACTTTTCGGACCAACTGGGCACCGCCAGCCAAACCGTCGCTAAACATCTTCGTCGACGAGAGGTTGGGATGCCAGCTGTCGGTATTCCCGGGCAAGGCCGACAGTGACGACACGCCCGAGACGTCCCACTTTACCGTGTCGCGCGTCCTGCCCGACGGTTCGACCCTGCAGCTCGGCTCGCACCTTGCGGCAGGCGAGGGCGCGAGCGACCCGCTGCCTCCGCTCAACAGCGAGTTCGAGTACGTCGCGGTCGCCTACGCCGCGACGGGCGTGAGCACGGCGACGAGGGTCAAAACGACCGTGGCGAGCCGCGCGGTGGCTCTCAACTGGGGAGCCGGTGCTGAGAGGTCGTGGCTCGGGCGCTATCTCAAGAAGGGCTCGAGCCGTAAGGTGACGCACGGATACAAGATGCTGCACTTCGCCGACGGCGGGGAGGGGCTGCCCGTCTCGTACGGCATCAACGAGAGGGACGTCAAGGACAGCATGGACTTCCTGCTGCTCGACGAGGAGGACTACAAGGCATTCCTCGAGGTCATGAACATGGCGGGACGCTTCTGGGTGCGCGATCTATACGGCGAGCGGTTCCGCGCCCGCCTCAGCTGTAGCGTGAAGCGTTCCGACGGCGCGTGGGTGGCCTCGTGCGACCCGACGTGGGAGACGTGGGAGGAGCCCGCTAATGGCTGATAGCTGGACGAGGCCGTTCGACGCCTTCTACGACTTCGTGCGCGTCTCGCGCGAGACGGGGCTCGAAGTCGACTTCGTGCGCGACATCGAGAACGGCGGCTCCATCGAGCGCAACGCGAACACGGCGCTCTATGAGACTGCATCCCTGGACTTCGCCGACAAGTTCGACGTCGGCAACGACTTCCTGCGCGTGTACCTCAACGCCTCCTTCTCGGACGGCAGCGAGAGGCGCGAGTGCCTCGGAACATTCATGCCACAGGTGGACTCGGTGAACATCGACGGCGCCTACCGCGAGGGACAGATCAACGCCTACGGCCTCCTGAAGCGGCTCAAGGACGACGACTTCGACGGCCCCTACGTGATCGTTGCGGGCAGCAATCTGGTTGATGAGGCCGTCAAGATAGCCGAATCGGTCGGCCTCACCGTCTACGCCGACCCCAGCAGCCTCCTTCTGGGCAGCACCTTGGTTTTCGGCGTGGGCAGGGACAACGACGCTAAGAACAAGCTGGACGCGGTGGACCTGCTCCTCAAGGCGGCCGGGTTCCGCTCGCCGGTGACCGACCGGATGGGCAACGTGATCTACAGGCGCTACGTCGAGCCTGCCGACATGCCCATCTCGGCGGAGTTCACCGAGGGCAGGGACGCGCGCTTCATGCCGGACATGACCGAATCGACCAACCGCGCCGAGGTCTGCAACGTCGTGCACGTGGACTTCAGCACGCAGGACGCATCGGTGCGCGGCACGGCGGTGGACGACTCGCCCGACTCCGACCTGTCGACCGTCTCGGTCGGGCGCCGAATCGTCAAGAGCTACAGCTACGACAGCCTGCCGGGCGTTGACACCGAGGACAGCAACCTTGTCGAGGGCGCCGCCAACGCCCTCATCGGCACCGGCAAGAAGTCGGATAAGAGCTTCAGGCAGAGCGATTCGCACGGCAGCATCCAGACCGTCTATGCCCCCGACTCGCCGCAGACGGGGGTGATCTTCGGCATCAAGGTCGTCTCGACTGGCGGGCGCGTCGGCTTCTGCCAGGACGAGGGGCCGAGCGTCAAGAAGGACACGGACTACACGCAGAGCGTGTGGGTCAAGGGCACCAAGGGCGCGACAGGCATCATACGGTCCTTCTGGGACCAGGAGAGGGCGCTCGGTCCGGTGACCGAGGGCTTCACTCTGACTGGCGAGTGGCAGAAGGTCAGCTACACCTATCACGCCACGGAGAACCACAGCAAGATCAGCTGGGGCTACTGCTATATCGACGGCGGAGAGGCAATCTTCGTCGCCGACAAGGTCGAGGAGGGCTCCACGGCCACGCCTTGGCCCCAGGACGCCATGCAGGCGGCTGCGGACGCCAAGGCGGCGGAGCTTCTCGCCACCGAGCGCGCCGTGACGCGCACGGACGAGTTCAAGAGCGTGTATAAGCCCGTCGAGCCGTGCATGGCGGTGGCGATGAACTACAGGACCGGCGGGGTGGTCGGCAAGCTGGCAATCCAGAAGCAGACGCTGACGCTCGACGCCGGCTGCGTCATAAAGCACACGGCGAGGAGGTACGAGCGATGAGCGATTCGGCAGCCGAGATCAAGGGCGCGGCGGCGCGGCTGGCGGCGGCGATGCCGTCGGGCGGCAAGCGGCTGACGATGGAGTTCGGCACGGTCGTGGGCGTCCACGACACGGCGCTCGACGTGATGCTGCACGGCGCGGTGGTGACGGTCCCGATGGTGCGCTCCTGCACGGGGTGCATCATCACCGACCGCGCCGCGATCCTGTCGCAGGGCCCGCTGGCCGTGTGCGTCGGCACGATGGCGGCGGTGTAGGCCGGCGTTACGGGGGCCCGAACCTGCAGTGTGGCGGGGGATGGGCCCCGCCACACTGCAGAACGGAAGGGAGGCCGGATGGAGGCACTAAAGCTGTTCGTGCCCTATGGGCCGGGATGGCTCGGTGGCGCGGCGCTAGTGCTCATCGCCGCTTATTTTGGTAGGCAATTTTTGGACGAGTACAAGCGACAAAACCAACGGAAGGGCGAGCTCGACCTCAAGCGCGAGGAGCGTAAGCAGGCCGAGGTGGACGAGCGCGCGCAGCGAGACCGGGAACGCTCGCAGATGGAGGGGCGTATCGCGGCGCAGATGGAGCGCAGCAACACCTTGATTGAGGGGATGAAGACCCTCATGGAGTCGGTCGTCGCGTCAAATGACGTTTTGCACGCCGATCTGGTCCACAGCCAGGCGCGCAGCCAGGGGATGGCCGAGAAGGTCGACCACATCTACGACCGCGTCGACCTCATGTACAACAAGGAGACAAGCAGATAGGAGCGATCAAATGACTGAGATTCAGGCCGGCCTCACCGTCGCCACGGTGCTCGTGGTGCCGTACATCGTGCAGGCCATCAAGACTAAGGCCATGACGGGCAGCGTCGCCCGCTGGACGGCCATCGCCGTCTCGGCGGGGTGCGGTGCCCTCACAGCCATGGCGGGAGGCGTGCCCACCGACCCCTCGGCGTGGGTGACGTCCATCTTCGCGTGTGTCGGCGGCGTGCAGGTGGCCTATGCCGCCTTCAAATCCGTCGGTATCACGGACAAATGGCTCGACGCGCTGCTCGCGCTCGGCGACATCAAGGAGGACTAATGGCAGACTTCGCAAACGTTCAGCCAGACGAATACAAGCTGCTGGGCTGCAACTTCTCGGCAGGTCGTCCGTTCGGCATCAAGGGCGTCACGATCCACCACATGGCCGGCGACCTCAACGCCGACCAATGCAACGGCATCTGGGGTGCCAACGGCTGTTCTGCCCACTACTCGGTCGACCGCAACGGCTACATCGTGCAGCACGTCAACGACACGGACCGCGCCTACGCCTGCGGCGACGGTATCGGCACGGGCGGCGGCAACGACACCACAATCTCCATCGAGCACGCCAACAGCGCGCGCGGCCCGTGGACGGTGCACGAGGCCGCCATCGAGAGCGGTGCGCACCTCGTGGCGGCGCTGTGCCTGTACTACGGGCTGGGCCGTCCGGCATGGATGGTGAACGTGTTCCCGCACAAGCACTGGTCGTCCACCGCCTGCCCGGGCGAGCTTGCAGGCTCCCAGCGCGACCACTACATGCAGCGCGCCGTCGAGTGGTACGACGCGATGGTCGGCGGCACGCAGCCGTCCGCGCCGACTGTGCAGCCCGCGGCGACCCCCGCTGCGCCTTCGGCGTCGCAGGGCGCGCCGGGCGGTTTCCCTCGCTCCACTGGCGCCCGTGTTCCCGTACACTACTCGCTGCACCTTAAGGGTGGCGGCTGGCTGGACGAGGTGACTGACTTCGGTGCCGGCGACGACGGCTTCGCGGGCTACCCGTGCCGACAGCACGACCTCCTTTGCGCCCGAGTTGATCGCGGTACGCTCAAGTATCAGGTCCACACCGTCGAGGACGGCTGGCTCGACTGGGTCGCCAAGGGCGACCGCAACGACACCGTAAACGGCTGCGCCGGTATCGCCGGTCATACCATCGACGGCGTGCGCATGTACTACGTGACGCCGAGCGGCGAGGAGTACAAGCAGGCGTGGTACCGCTCCCAGACCACTGCGCGCGCCGGATGGCTGAACACCGTGTGCGACGACGGCTCTACCTATAGCGGCGACGACTACGCCGGTATCTACGGCGAGCCGCTCGACCGTCTGCAGGTCTGCGTCACCGACGGGGTGCCGTGGTAATGGCTTTCGTCATGGACGCGGCGCTCGGCGCGATTTTGGGCAGCTTCGTCACGGTTGTCGCGCTCGCCCTGATCTGGGGCGGGAGCGACAGCGGGCGATAACAACAAAAGGGGCCGTGGCGGTTCGTCGCCACGGCCCCTTTTCGTATCCCTCGAATATCCTAAGTTGCCGCCAAACCCTAAGTACGGTCAGCGTATTGTAGCGCAGTCAGCGAGTTTTGCCTGTTGGTCAGCATCAATAGCGAGCTGCGGCAAACTGTCTCAATACTGCCACATGTGGTTGACGGGGCCAGAGCCTTTGCCCATGTCCAGGCCGGCGGCCAGAGCGCCTGTCAGGTAGGCCTTGCCGGCGTTGACGGCGTCGGCAAGATCCATGCCCTGGGCCAGCGCGCAGGCGATGGCGGACGAGAGTGTGCAGCCGGTGCCGTGTGCGTTATTGGTATCGATACGCTTGTGGCGGAACCACGTGGTGAGTGGATCTCCCAGATGGTTGCCCTCGTCATCGAGCGGCGCGGGTTCGGCCAGTACATCGTTGGCCTCGTTGACAAGATGCCCACCCTTAACGAGGGATGCGCAACCAAAACGGCGGGTGAGGAGCATGGCAGCATTTTGCTGCGTGCGCTCGGAGTCAACCTCGTAGTCGAGCAGGGCCATGGCCTCGGGAATATTGGGCGTGATAACCGTCGCTAGCGGGAACAGGCGGCGGGTGAGCGCCTCGGCGGCATCTTCGGCAATCAGCCGTGCGCCCGAGGTGGCTACCATGACGGGGTCGACTACCACGTTTGTCGCGTTCCAGGCACTCAAGCGGTCGGCGATAACATCGATAATCTCGACAGAAGAAACCATGCCGATCTTGACGGCGCTCGGGCGGATATCGTCAAAAACGGCGTCAATTTGCGCGGCTACGATATCTGGTGAGATATCCTGCACGGCGGTAACGCCCAGTGTGTTTTGCGCTGTGATGGCGGTGATGGCCGTCTCGGCATACAGGCGGTGCGCCGTGATGGTCTTGATGTCGGCCTGAATGCCGGCGCCGCCGCTGGAATCGGATCCCGCGATGGACAGGACGGCAGGTACCTTACTACGATCCATGTTCGCTCCCTTGTTCGGTCGGAATCAAATGGGTCTTTAAGCCAGCATTATAAAGATGCCCGGGCCGACTCTATGTCGAACCCGGGCGGGCGATGCAATCTTTACGCAAATGTAAGCAAATGTTCACACGTCAACAATTGACAGGCACCAGCTCGCCGCCAGAGGCGGCCGCGGCGACAGGGTTAGTCCTCCATGCCGAGGTCGATCGTGGTGCCCTCGAAGATCTTGTTGACGGTTCGGACGGCGCACATCTTGCCGCACATGGTGCAGGTGCCCTCGGTGGCGGCGGGGGATTCTTCGTAGCGCTTTTTGCCCGTAACCGGGTCGAGCGCACATTCCCACATGGCGTCCCAGTCGAGCTTGCGGCGTGCCTGGCCCATCTTGTCGTCCATGTCGCGGGCGTGGGGCACCTTTTTGGCGATGTCGGCGGCGTGTGCGGCGATCTTGGTGGCCATGAGGCCGTCGAGCACATCCTGGGCGTTAGGCAGGCATAGGTGCTCTGCTGGTGTCACGTAGCACAGGAAGTCGGCACCGGAGCTGGCGGAGATGGCGCCGCCGATGGCAGCGGTGATGTGGTCGTAACCCACGCCGATATCGGTCACCAGCGGCCCGAGCACATAGAACGGGGCATTGTGGCACAGGCGCTTCTGCAGTTTCATGTTGGCGGCGATCTCGTCGAGCGCCATGTGACCCGGGCCCTCGACCATGACCTGGACGCCGGCGGCCCAAGCGCGCTTGCACAGCTTGCCCAGCTCGATCATCTCAGCGGTCTCGGTGGCGTCGTTGGAGTCGTAGAGGCAGCCCGGGCGGCAGGAGTCGCCGAGCGAAATCGTCACGTCGTACTCGTGGCAAATCTCGAGCAACTCGTCGTAGAACTCATAGAACGGGTTCTCGTTGCCGGTGACCTCCATCCAGCCAAACAGCAGTGAGCCGCCGCGGCTCACGATGTTCATCAGGCGGCCAGTCTCCTTAAAGGTCTTGGTGACCGACTTGTTGATGCCGCAGTGAATGGTCATAAAGTCCACGCCGTCCTCGGCATGCGCGCGCACGACCTCGAATAGATCGTCCTTGGTAAGCTTGACCAGCGGCTTTTCCATGTAGCCGATGGCGTCGTACATGGGGACGGTGCCTACCATGAGCGGCGTCTCGTCGATGAGCTGCTGGCGGAACTGGCGCGTCTTGCCCGAGTTGGAGAGGTCCATGATGGCGTCGGCGCCAAAGTCCTCGGCGATCTTGACCTTCTTCCATTCCTCGGCGGCATCGGCCTTGTCGCCCGAGATACCCAGGTTCACGTTGACCTTGGTGGACAGGCCCTCACCGACGCCAAAGGCGCGCATGCCTTTTTTGATGTGCACGATGTTGGCGGGAATGGCGATGCGGCCGTCGGCCACGCGCTCGCGGATGTACTCGGGGTCGCGATGCTCGCGCTCGGCGACTTCCTTCATCTGCGGCGTGATCTGCCCGGCACGGGCGAAGTCGATTTGCGTGACGAGCTTGGGCTCGGTCTGTGTGCTCATTGGCACAGCTCCCTTCGTTGGCATTACCCATATCAGGTTTGCGGGTCAGGGCGGGCGCGCCCAGTCTCAGCCTGCCGTCTTGTCCTGCAAGCTCCCCGTTTATGTAATGGGCTCAAGTATAGCTCGAATGGGTACGATTGGCCTAACGAGCGTGCTTGTGGGGAGGCGTACATGGAAGACAAGCATCTATATCGAGAGACGCAATGGGATGTATCGGCCGAGGAAAGCCGTGCGTACCATGGGTTGGTCGCGATTGGTTTTGCGGTGCTTGCCGTGCTGGTGATTGCCTTTTGTATTTGGACGTTCGGCGGTCCTGGCGGCGCTGCATGGGAGTTCGAGGCTGATGATAGCCTACCGATTATGGCGATGAAGGTCTCTGGCGGCAACACGGTGGCAGCTCCCGGTGACTATTGGTATCCGCGCGACGAGTTTGTCCAGCTGCAGCTGAGCGGTGGTTCCATTCCTGGTGAAGAGATCGAGCTCGTGACCTTCGATGCGTCGCTTAAGACGCTGTCAGTCGAGCTCAAAGATAAAGGGGATGTGCCCACGACGATGGATATCGCGCTGACGGAATGGCGCCTGGAGCCCCCGTCGGGCGTCAAGGTGTCCGAGGTGGAGCATGTCAAGATTACCTATCAGGACGGCTCGACAAATGAAATTGCCAAAGCCGACGGCTTGGCGGAATAGACGCCGTGCCTAGGCAGCACATTTAAAAGTAGCGGTGGTCCTACAAGGTCTGTTCGTTCAGGAAGACCAAAGTATTTTTATTTGAAAGCTCGGGAAAGTGGCGATAACCAACGTCGAACGCGGTGAGTTCGCCTACATCCTCGAGCTTGTTTTCTGCCATCCAGCGCACCATGGAGCCGCGTGCCTTTTTGCTGGCGGTCGACCGTTGGATGGGCTTCCCGTTGCGGATACCCTCGCCAAAGAGGCATGTGACGGCCGTGACGTCGCCCGCGAGGTGGGGCAGAACGGCTTTGGCATACTCTACGCTGGCGAGGTTGACGATCGTGGTGTTTGAGCCTGCCGGGGCGATAGCCCGCACGAGCTTGTCGCTCCAAAACGCGTAGAGGTCTCGGGCATCGTCAACGGCGAGCTTCGCGCCCATCTCCAGCCGATACGGTTCGACGGCATGAAAGGGACGAACGCACCCGTAGAGGCCGGAGAGGATCCACAGATGGTCTTGCAGCCATGCGAGCTGCGCGGAATCCATCACCTCGGGTGCCATGCTCTGGTATTGAATGCCGTGATAGGACATGACGGCAGGGGAGAGGTGACGGGCGAGTTCGGGATTGTCGAGATCGCCGTTTTTCAGGATGGGCCCGAACTCATGCAGGGTGTTGAGGCAAGGCCCCAGCAGTTTGTCACTCACGTTCCACAGCGCCTGCAGGCCGCCACTGCCTTCATTCCGCTCGATATCTAGCAGTGCGCGGTGGAGGCGAGCCGTCTCGCGTACAAAGGGTGGGATGCCCAGGACTTCAAAAATATCTTGGGCCGCGCGCATCTGCTTGGCGGGCGAAATGATGACCTGCAGCATGGACTCTCCTCTGTCAAAAAGGAAGTTGCGGTGGAATACGGTCTGTTTTGGTCGTCTATGGGCCAGTTTAGTCCGTATTTCACCGCAACTGATGAAGGGTTGGTTAGGCGCGCTCGATAAAGGCCTTGTAGCCGCGGTAGGCCTCGTAGATGTCGGCCTTGTTGGCGACCTCCCACAGGGCATGCATGGACAGGACGGCAACGCCGGAGTCGATGACGTTCATGCCGTACTTGGCCATGATGTAGGCGATGGTGCCGCCGCCACCCGCGTTGACGCGGCCGAGCTCGCAGGTCTGGAAGTCCACGCCGGCCTTGTCCATGATGTCGCGGACGAGGGCCACATACTCGGCGTCGGCGTCGTTAGAGCCGCCCTTGCCGCGGCTGCCCGTGTACTTGTTAAAGCACAGGCCGCGACCCATAAAGGCGGCGTTCTTGGTCTCGAACTTGGCGGCATAGCCCGGGTCGAAGCCGGCGGACACGTCGGAGGAGAGCATACGGCTGTGGGCGAGCGCGCGGCGCAGGGCCAGCGGGCTATCCTCGCCGGCAAGCGTCATGATCTCGGCGACGGTGTTCTCGAAGAAACGGCTCGTCATGCCGGTGGCGCCTACGGAGCCAATCTCTTCCTTGTCGACGATGAGCGTGATGCTTGTGCGCTCGACATTGGCCACATTGATCTGGGCGAGCATGGAGGGGTAGGCGCAGACGCGGTCGTCGTGGCCATAGCCCAGAATCATGGAGCGGTCGAGGCCCATGTCGCGGGCGGGGCCGGCGGGCACGACCTCGATCTCGGCGGAGAGGAAGTCCTCCTCCTCGACGTCGTACTGCTCCTTGAGGATGTCCAGGAACATCTGCTTGACGGGCTCCTTGGGGGCGTCCTTGTCGTCCTCGTCAAACTTGACGGGGCGGCCGCCCACGATCACGTCGAGGATCTCGGCGTCGACGGCATCCTTGGCGGGCTTGGACATCTGCTCGCTCGACAGGTGAATCAGCAGATCGGAGATGGTAAAGACCGGATCGTCGACCTTGTCACCGATGTTGATGTCGACGGTGGTGCCGTCCTTTTTGCAGATGACGCCTACGAGTGCGAGCGGGGAGGCCACCCAGTGGTAGCTCTTGACGCCGCCATAGTAGTGCGTGTCGAGATAGGCCATGTCGCCGGCCTCGAAGGCGGGGTTCTGCTTAAGGTCCAGGCGCGGCGAGTCCACGTGGGCGCCCAGGATGTTAAAGCCCTGCTCGAGCGGGGCGGTGCCCAGGTTGACGAGCATAAGGTCCTTGCCGTGGTTGGCGGCGTACACCTTGTCGCCTGCCTTGAGCTCGCGGCCTTCGGCGATTACGGTCTCCAGGTCGACGTATCCCGCCTTCTCGGCCATCTTGATGCCGGCCTTGACACACAGGCGCTCGGTCTTGTTCTCACTCAAAAACTGCTTATAGCCGCGGCAAAGCTCCTCGAGCTCCTCGATTTGCTGTGGTGTGTACTTTTTCCATGCGCAGGGACGCTCCATGACGCAGGCTCCTTTCGGATCGATCGTGCTGGTTGATGTACCGTGAGCCATCGTATCACGCGCGGGCTCACGGTGGCAGGGGCTGATGTGCGGTAGCCGCGGGGCGGGGAGCGTGTAAACTGGAGTGAGCAAACCGTGCCCAGCCCAAAGCGAGGTATTCAATATGTCTGACAAGCGCCGCACTTTTGCCGTTATCGACGGTAACTCACTCATGCATCGCGCCTTCCACGCCGTGCCGCCGACCATGAACGCGCCGGACGGTCGCCCCACCAACGCGATCTTTGGCTTTCTGAACATGTTTCTTAAGATGATCGACGCTTTTAACCCCGACGGCGTCGTCGTGGCGTTTGACAAGGGCAAGCCGCGCGTGCGCATGGAGATGCTGCCGCAGTATAAGGCGCAGCGTCCGCCCATGGACCCCGATCTGCATGCGCAGTTCCCTATGATCAAGGAGCTGCTCGGTGCACTCAACGTGCCGATTCTGCAGTCCGAGGGCTGGGAAGGTGACGACATCCTGGGCACTATGGCGCGCCTGGGCGAGCAGGCCGGCTGTGACATGCTGCTGGTGACTGGTGATCGCGACATGTATCAGCTTGTTACCGAGCACGTCAACGTGGTCTCGACCCGCAAGGGCTTGTCCGACGTGGCGATTATGACGCCCGAGAGCGTGGATGACCTGTATCACGGCATTACGCCGGCGCTCGTGCCCGATTTTTACGGTCTGAAGGGCGACACGTCCGATAACATCCCCGGCGTGCCGGGCATCGGCCCCAAAAAGGCGAGCGCGCTCATTGCGCAGTACGGTAGCCTGGACGAGGTCATCGCACACGCCGACGAGGTCAAGGGCAAGATGGGCGAGAACCTGCGCGCACACATCGACGACGCGCTGCTGAGCCGTAAGGTGGCGACCATCCGCACCGATGCGCCCGTTGAGCTCGATTTTGAGGCGACGTCCTTCCCAGCGTTTTCTGCCGACGAGGTGTCTGCGGCACTGGGTACGCTCGGCATTACGGCCATGCAGAACCGTTTCTTGTCGCTGATCGGTGGCGAGGGCGGGGCTGCTGCTGCCTCCAGTGTGTTTGAGATGCCTGCGATGGTCCGCGCAGCCGCCGGCGATGCTGACGCGCTTGGTGCCGTTGCGGCTGAGGTCTCCCGCGCGATTGATACCGGCGAGTGGGTCGCCGCCGTGGTGGACGATGACAAGGAAGAGGGCGCGCTCTTTGGACTGACGCGCACGCTGTGGCTGGCGACGTCCAAGGGCCTGTTCGCGCTCGAGGAGGGCGACGGCGGTGCGGCGGCTGAGGTTGAGGGCTTTAACTTCGCCCTCGGCGTGATTGCCGGCGTGCTCGCGCGCCTGTTTATGGAGGGCCGCGTGGCGAGCCCGGATATGAAGGCGCTGCTGCACGAGCTTTCGCCTATCGATTCCTCTGAGCCCGAGCTCATGGACCCGCTGTCTGCCGATTCCACGCGCATCTTCGATACCGTGGTTGCCGCCTACCTGCTGGATTCCGACCGCTCCGAGTTCGATGAGGCGTATCTGGCCGATACTTATCTGCAGATGGCGCTGCCTGCGGCGCGCGGTGCAGAGGGTGCTGTCGAGGACGCTCCTGTGCCCGCCGCTCGCACGGCGGCCTTGACGCTGGCGCTGGTCGCACCGCTGCGCGACCGCATGACCCGCGAGAACGCCGTCAACGTGTTCGATGGCATCGAGATGCCACTCGTGCCGGTGCTTGCCAAGATGGAGCGCGCGGGCATGCTCGTGGATCCCGATCGGCTGCGCAGTCTGTCCGAGGGCCTGGCGACCCAGATCACCGAGGTCGAACGAAGCATTCGCGACCTTGCCGGTGACGAGACCTTTAACATCGGCAGCCCCATGCAACTTTCGCATGTGCTCTTTGATGTGATGGGCCTTCCGACCAAGGGTCTCAAAAAGACCAAGCGCGGTTACTATTCGACCAATGCCAAGGTACTGAGTGATCTTGCCCGTGACCACGAGATTGTTCGTTTGATCTTAGACTGGCGCGAGAAGTCCAAGATCAAGTCAACCTATCTGGACACGTTGGGCCCGCTGCGCCGCGGTGACGGTCGTGTGCACACCACGTACAACCAGACCATCACCGCGACGGGGCGTCTGTCTTCGAGCGATCCTAATCTGCAAAACATTCCGACGCGCTCGGAGCTGGGGCGTACCGTCAAGACGGCGTTCTCGGCGGGGGAGGGTAGCGTCTTTTTGGCGGTGGACTACTCGCAGATCGAGCTGCGACTGCTCGCGCATCTCTCGGGTGATGAACATCTGGTACGTGCCTTTAACGAGGGTGAGGACTTCCATGCCGAGACGGCCGCGCGCGTATTTGGCGTGCCGGTGTCCGAGGTGACACCCGACCTGCGTAGCCGCGCCAAGGCCGTGAACTTTGGCATCGTGTATGGTCAGCAGGCCTACGGCCTGTCGCAGTCGCTGCATATCTCGATGGCCGAGGCGCGCGACATGATCGACCGCTACTACGAGGCCTACCCGGGCGTGCGCACGTTCCTCGACAACGTGGTGGCACGTGCCAAGCAGACGGGCTACGCCGAGACCATGTATGGCCGCAGACGCCATATTCCCGAGCTCAAGGCCAAAAACCCGCAACTCCGCGGCTTTGGCGAGCGCACGGCCATGAACCATCCCATGCAGGGAACCGCCGCCGACATCATCAAGATCGCGATGGCCCGCGTAAGCCGCCGCCTGGAAGAAGGGGGTTTTGCCGCCCACATGATCCTGCAGGTGCACGACGAACTGGACTTTGAGTGCCCCACCGATGAAGTCGAGCGCCTGACCACCATGGTCCGCGACGTCATGGAACACGTAGTAGACCTCCGCGTCCCCCTAATCGCCGAAGCCAGCACCGGCATAACCTGGGCCGATGCCAAATAAAGAAGCACCAACAAACCCAAAGTAACCAAAAGCAGAAGGGGGCTCCTTACCAACAAGGAGCCCCCTTCATTCCAAAAAATCAGCCAAGTATCTAGACACTCAAGACGCCATCTTGGCGGCAGGTAAGTAAACCTAGGGCCTGGCCGGGCGGCACGGGTTAACTTTTCGTAGATTCCGCACGCAAAGAAAGCCACTTAATGTGGCTTTCGTCTTGCGCAGGACCTGACCGAGCGAAAAGTTAACCCGTGCCGCCCGGCCAGGCCCGATGGGACGGCTACCGAGCCGCCAAGATGGCGTCGATGAGCGTCAGTACGCCCCCGTCGTTGTTGCTCGGAATGCGCCACTTGGCGTGCGCGTTCATGTGCTCCTCGGCATTGTCCACGATAAAGCTGTGACCGACGCGCTCCAGCATGGGAATGTCGTTGTAGGTATCACCCACGGCGGCAGCATCGGCAATATCGATGCCCAGGTGCTCGCACAGGTGAGCGACGCCGGCGCCCTTGTCAACGCCCAGGTTCATAAAGTCGATCCACTCGCGCCCGGCGTTGGTGACGTAGAGCTTGTCCGAGAACTCGGGGCTATAGGTCTCGCGGAAAGCAGGCTCGGCGTCGTAGCCGGGGAAAAAGATCGAGATCTTGTTGGACTCGATATCAATGCCCTCAAAGCTATCGACGTAGTTGATCGTGTTGTAGTAGACGCTGATCTCGTCGTGGTATTGATGGCCGCGGGCAAGCACGTAGAACTCGTCGAAGCAGCACAGGACGGGGACAGCGCGAGGATCCTCCGAGGCACGGCTCAAGACCTGCTGGTACAGCTTCACGTCAATATTGCTCTTATAGATATAGCTGCCGCGATAGATCACGCACGCTCCGTTGTCGGGACAAAAGGCGAGGCGGTTCTTGATGCCCTCGAACATCTCCTCGAGCTTGGGGGCGGGACGTCCGCTGGCGGGGCAGAATACGATGCCGGCGTCGGCGAGCTTGTCCAGGCGCTCATCAAGACCCTGGGGCAGCACGCGCTCGTCGGTCAGCAGCGTCTTGTCCATGTCGACGGCGAGAATCTTAATGTTTCCGATATTGGCGTCCGATTCGTAAGTTTGCATAAAAGCGAGCCTTTCGTTTCGAGATTGTTTCAGACGTTATAACCATCAATTCGTAGTCGGGCGTATTTTCGCAGGAACGGAGCGTATTTGCACCACGCTTCACAAAGTAATGAAAAAACTTTTCAGAAATTTGAATTTGTCGCTTGTGCTGCGGGCACTTTAGCGTAATATAGCGACCATCGAAAACGGAGACGGAAAAACAACCGCTTACCGAGGAAAAGGTACCGTTTACGATATTAGAATTGCGCCCGGCGATAGGTGAAAGGAGAGGCAGATGCAGTTCGTAACGATCATCACCACTGCAGACAATGCCATCCGACGCCAGCGCGCAATTTCCCGACGACGATAACAATCGTCTCTGTCCGCATGGGGCGAATTGCCTCAACAGAGTCATTTTGAGGTCGTTGGGTTTTAGCGCGACATTGCTGCATGTTTCTAGGGCATGTATGTGCTGATTTTTGCTATTTAACCTGATATTGCACGGTATATGACCTTGAAATGACTTGCAACTGACCGATGTTCTAACTAGCTACCAAGGGCGAAAGGAAACAGCCATGAGCAAGGAAAAAGTCGTTCTCGCATATTCCGGTGGTCTTGATACATCCGTATGTGTCAAGTGGCTCCAGGACGAGAAGAATCTCGATGTCGTTTGTGTCTGCGGCAACGTGGGCCAGGAAGAGACCGGACTGGATGCCAAGAAGCAGAAGGCGCTCGACCTGGGCGTTCTCGATTGCCAGGTGCTCGACCTGCGCGACGAGTTCTCTGATGAGTTCCTGACTAAGGCCATCGCCGCAAACTCCATGTACGAGAACAAGTATCCGCTGCTCTCCGCCCTGTCTCGCCCGCTGCTTGCCAAGAAGCTCGTCGAGGTCGCTCACGAGTTTGGCGCCACGTATGTCGCCCACGGCTGCACCGGCAAGGGCAACGACCAGGTCCGTTTTGAGGCTGCCGTCAAGGCGCTCGACCCCGAGCTCAAGGTTATCGCCCCGGTTCGCGAGTGGGATCTGAAGTGCCGTCCCGACGAGGTCGCCTATGCTCACGCCCACAACGTGCCGGTTCCCGAGGGTGCCAACGACAACCCCTATTCCATCGACGACAACCTGTGGGGTCGTGCCATTGAGTGTGGCCACCTGGAGGACCCCTGGAACGAGCCGCTCGACGACGCCTGGGTTATGACCAAGAATCCCGAGGACACGCCCGACACCCCGACGTATACCGAGATTGAGTTTGAGGCCGGCAAGCCCGTCGCCGTCGACGGCAAGAAGATGAAACTCTCCGAGATCGTCATCGCTCTCAACAAGATTTCGGGCGACAACGGCTTTGGCCGTCTCGACCTGGTTGAGGACCGTCTGGTGGGCCTCAAGAGCCGCGAGTGCTACGAGGTTCCCGGCGCCCTGACGCTCATCACCGCCCACAAGGCGCTTGAGGACATCTGTGTCGAGGGCGACCTGCTCAAGACCAAGATTAAGCTCGAGCAGGATTGGGCCACCGCCGTGTACAATGGCCAGTGGTACAGCCCGCTCAAAAACGCGCTCGACGCCTTTATGGCTGATACCCAGAAGTTCGTGACCGGCACCGTCCGCCTGAAGTTCTTTAAGGGTAACTGCCATGTCGTTGGCCGCAAGAGCCCCTTCAGCCTCTACGACTACGGTCTGGCCACCTACGACCGCGACACCACGTTTGACGAGAAGGCCAGCGCCGGCTTTATCGAGATCGATACGCTGTCGCTCAAGACGTGGGCAAAGGTCCAGGGCCCCAGCTCTGCTGCCGCCCAGGCCTAGCGCCTCCTTCCCTTGGTATCCGCGCGGCCCATCCGCGTGATACATAACGGGCGCACGGGGTCCCTACCTTTCGTTATGCTTGCTGACACTTCTTAACATCGGTGGCCCCTACGTTCCGCCCGCATATATGATGCCGCGTCTGCGGCTGAGTCCGAGCCCCGCCGGGGTTGTCCGGCGGGGCTCCTTCTATCAATTTGGCGGCTCTGCGCCTATATATATGAGGAGTATCCATTATGTTCAATGCTTTCGCGCATGCTTTACTTGCCCTCGCGCCCGAGTTCGATGCTGCAAAGGTCGAGGACGTTCCTATGAGCCTAAAGGCCTGGATCGATGGTTCGCAGGGCAACATCCGGAGGGAGACGTTGGGCGCCAAGTGCATGGCGCGTCACTTCTTTGCAAATTAGCTACATGGCTCCGCTCACGGTGGGGAATGTGTAAAACTAGCGGTTGAAAAATCGCTTTAGCGATATGGCGCATTGCTTTGGGCGCTTGTTTTGGTATTTGGAGAAAGGGGACGGTTCCATGGCTCTTTGGGGTGGTCGTTTTGAGGCAGGCGTGGCCGAGGTCACGCAGGAGTTTGGCGCGTCGCTGCCGGTCGACAAACATCTCTATAAACAGGATATCGCCGGCTCTAAGGCGCATGCCAAAATGCTGGCGGCCCAGGGCATCATCAGTGCCGAGGACGAGCAGGCGATTGCCAAGGGCCTGACCGGAATCGAACAGGATATCGATGCCGGCAACTTCACCTTCGACATCAACGACGAGGACATTCATATGTCCATCGAGAGCGAGCTGACGCGTCGCATCGGCGAGGCCGGTAAGCGCTTGCATACCGGACGTTCGCGCAACGACCAGGTGGCGACCGACACGCGCCTGGGCGTCAAGGCGCTGGCCAAGGAGCTCATGGAGGCCAATCTAGAGCTGCGCCATGTGCTGGTGGATGCGGCCAAGAAGTACGACAAGGTGATTCTGCCGGGCTACACGCACATGCAGCACGCTCAGCCCGTGCTGCTGTCGCATCATCTGCTGGCGTATTCCTGGATGTTCGCGCGCGACTTTACACGCCTTAAGGCCGCCTTTGATGCCGCCGACAACTGTCCGCTGGGTGCTGCCGCGCTTGCCGGTACGAGCTATCCGCTCGATCGTCAGATGACGGCTGCCGAACTTGGCTTTGCGGGCGTGATCCCCAATTCGCTCGATGCTGTTTCCGACCGTGATTTCCTGCTCGATTTGCATTACGCCGGTTCCGTCATGGCCATGCACCTGTCGCGTCTTTCCGAGGAGATCGTGCTGTGGTCGAGCTCCGAATTTGGCTTTATCACGCTTTCCGACTCGTACTCCACCGGCTCGTCTATCATGCCGCAGAAGAAGAACCCCGACTTTGCCGAGCTTATCCGCGGCAAGAGCGGTCGCGTGTACGGCAACCTGGTGCAGCTGCTGGTAACCATGAAGGGCTTGCCGCTTGCTTATAACAAGGACTTGCAGGAGGACAAGGAGGGCGCGCTCGATACCGCCCATACGCTCATGCAGTGCCTGTCCGTTATGGCCGGAATGATTTCGACTTGGACCGTCAACGAGGATGCCATGGCGCGCGAGTGCGGCGTGGGGCACCTTGCCGCTACCGATGTTGCCGATTACCTGGCCAAGCGTGGCCTGCCGTTCCGCGAGGCACATGCCGTGGTGGGGCATCTGGTTCTGATGTGTGAGAAGCGCGGCTGCAATCTTGAGGACCTGCCGTTTGAGGTGTTTCAGGGGGCAAGCCCGCTCTTTGAACGCGATATTACCGAGGCGCTCGACATCCCGTCGATTGTCGCCGCGCGTACGACCGAGGGCGGTACCGCTCCTGCCGCCGTTGCTGTGCAGCTTGAGCGTGCCGAGGCGCAGCTCGTGGCTGACGAGGGCGTGTTTGGATCGCTGACCAAGGTCGTCGAGATGGGCCACGGGATAAAGTAAGGGTTTGGCCGAAGCCGTTTTTGCCATTTATTGAGGAATCGTTTTTTGCTTTACGGGCGTCTGCTGATGTGGGCGTCCGTATTTTGTTGCTATGGGGGAGGGGCTTGTCGAGAACTTCTGTAGGACCTTTGGGCAGGTTGTGAAGGGGGTACGTTCGCGGGCAGCAACCGACCGTCTGCTCTGTTCGATGCGGTTGATGGGCGGTCGGATGGTACTCTAATCAGGCTTCGAAACAGAAGTGACACATATGGAGCGCTTTAATAAATTGCAACGTTTCAATAAACAGCTTTTTGTTTAACTGCAGCTAAAACTCTGTTACGATGCAGTCCAGGCGGGTGCCGGAATGGGACTTGGGCACGCGCGAACCTACTTGAAAGGCTACTTTTATGGCTATCGAGAAGACCTTCATCATGATTAAGCCCGACGCCGTGCGCGACCGCAAGATCGGCGAGATCGTTGCTCGCATTGAGCGCAGCGGCCTTGTCATCGAGCGCATGGAGATGACCACGCTCGAGCGCGCTACCGTCGAGGAGCACTACGCCCATCTGGCCGACAAGCCCTTCTTTGGCGGTCTCTGCGACTTTATGACGAGCGGTCCGGTCGTCAAGATGGTCGTTTCCGGTCTCTCCGCTGTTGCTAAGATGCGCACCCTCATGGGCGCTACCAACCCGCTTGAGGCTGCTCCTGGTACCATCCGCGGCGACTTTGCCGTCGATGTCAACGCCAACGTGATCCACGGCTCCGACTGCCTGGAGAACGCCGAGATCGAGATCAAGCGCTTCTTTGGCTAAACCAGCTTTGACTCCTTAAAGCTGTTAGCGTGTGGCTTGGGCGCCGCGGAACTCCATCCGCGGCGCCCTTTTTATTCCAAAATCTATGAAGGGGCCCGCTCGGACATGTGTTCCGAGCGGGCCCCTGCTGTTAGCTTGTGGCACTGAATAGTTTAGGCTTCGTCGACAACCTTAAGGCCGCGCGTGTGGTCGATCTCGTTGAGAAGGTTAACGCGGCGCTCGTGACGACCGCCCTCAAACTCGGCGTCGAGCCACTCGTCGACAATCATCTTGGCGAGCTCGGAGCCCACGACGCGGGCGCCAAAGGCGAGCACGTTGGTATTGTTGTGCATGCGGGAGAGCTTGGCACTGAAGGGCTCGGAGCACACGACGGCGCGTACGCCCTCGACCTTGTTGGCAGCCAGGCTGATCCCGACGCCGGTGCCACAGATGAGGATGCCCAGGTCGACGTCGCCGTTGGCAACGGCCTTACCCACCTTGTAGCCGGCGATGGGGTAGTCAAAGCTCTCGGAGGTGTCGGTGCCAAAGTTCACGACCTCGCAGCCGCGCTCCTTCAGGTGCTCGGAAATGATGTTCTTGAGCTCGACGGCGGCGTGGTCGTTACCGATACCGATCTTCATGGATGGTTCCTCTCTGGTCTGTGCGGCGCAAATGCTAAAGGTGTTTACCGCGTTCGACTGCATGATAGCGCGACTTTTGCGTAAACGCTCGGGCGTTTTTTGGTCAAACGCTTTAGCATGCAACAAGACCGGCTTCTCATGAATGAATGCTGTCAGTTTGTGATTGAGCGCCGTCTGCCGGAACCATGGTTGCGGTTTTTGATGCATTGTTATCAAATAAAATAGCTAACTTTTTTGAGAGCCCAGCCCGTTATGCAAGCAGGAGATACCTATGCCTACCGATTCCATCCGTGATGCCGCGTTTTGCGATGTTTTGAACCGCGAACTTGTCTGTGCACTCGGCTGCACCGAGCCCATTGCCGTTGCCTATGCAGCGGCGCTGGCGAGCCAGACGCTCGGTTGCGAACCCGATCATATGGATGTTGCTTGCTCGGGCAATATCATCAAGAACGTTAAGAGCGTGACCGTGCCCAACTCGGGCGGCATGCACGGTATTGAAGCGGCGGCCGTGCTGGGTGCCGTGGGCGGCGACGCCAAGAGCGCGCTCGAGGTGCTCGAGAGCGTTAACGATGAAGACCGCGCTCGCGTGGCCGAGCTCCTCGCCGACGCCGGCTACTGCGATGTGTCGCTTGTCGAGGGCGTGCCCAACCTCTACATCAAGGTGACTGCGACGGCCGGGGGCCATACCGCGGTCGTCGAGATTACCGATCACCACACTAATGTCACGTGCCATACGCTCGATGGTATTCCGGTATGCGGCAAGTCGGCGGGGGAGTGTGCCGCCTGCGCCGAGCGCGTGGTGGCCGAGCGTGCGGCAGATAGCGCTGACACGTCCATGTCGATTGAGTCCATCATCGACTTTATTGAGGACGGCGACATTGAGGATGCCCGCGCTGCCGTTGAGCGTCAGATTGAGCTGAATGGCGCGATCAGTGCCGAGGGCCTTGCGCACGCTTGGGGCGCCGAGGTGGGTCGTACGCTGCTGGGTGCTCGTGCCGATGACGTCGCCTGCCGTGCCCGTGCCCGTGCGGCCGCCGGGTCCGACGCCCGCATGAACGGCTGCGCGCTGCCGGTCGCCATTGTGTGCGGCTCGGGCAATCAAGGCATTACCTGCGCATTGCCCGTCATGGAGTATGCCGAGTACCTGCGCTGCGACCACGAGCGCCTGGTGCGCGCCGTGATGCTGTCCGATCTTATCGCCGTGCATATCAAGAGCTATATTGGTGCGCTCTCGGCGTTTTGCGGTGCTATTTGCGCCGCGTGCGGCGCCGGCGCTGCGATTACCTGGCTGTGCGGTGGCACGCGCGAGCAGATTGGGGCGACGGTCTCGAATACGCTCGGTAACGTGGGCGGCATCGTGTGCGACGGCGCCAAGGCGAGCTGTGCCGCCAAGATTTCCGCAGCCGTTGATGCGGCGATTCTTGGCCATGATATGGCCATGCAGGGCCGCGGTTTCCGCGCCGGCGAGGGTCTCATTCAGGATACCGTCGAGCAGACGATTGCCAGCATGGGCTACGTGGGCCGCGTGGGCATGAAGGACACCGACATCGAGATCCTCAACATCATGATCGGCAAAACCCAGGTTTGTTAAGACAGTTCGTCGGCTATTTGGTGCTCGTAGAAGGCTTCGATTACGGCGTTGAAGTCGCGGGCGAAGTCTTCCATGGTTCCGCGCCAGGTGGCTCGGCTGGGCTTGCCCTGGCCCACAAAGGCGGTTTGGATGCCGCAATCGGGGGACGGGAAGTCGCGTTTGGGATCGTTGCCCACCATAAGGACCTCGTGTGGCTCGAGCCCCATCACCTGAAGCTGCTCTAGATAGTAGGTGGCATCAGGCTTGCAGCGGGTAGCGTTTCCCATGTGCGTGACGAGCTCAAAGGGGGCGTCAGCCAGGTCGCCCCAACCCATGCGGCATTCGATGGCCCCCTGCGGAAAGCTGGGGTTGGTAAAGAGCGCGTAGCGCAGCCCTGCGTCCTGTACGGCCTGGAGCGCGGCGTGTGCGCCCGGCATGGCGTGGGCGTTAATGATATCGTCGTTCTTGTACGGAAGAACTTCGCGCTCGTAGTAGGTAAACGCCTCGTAGATGAGGGGATCGGAGAGGCAGATGCCGCACCTGCGCTCGACCTCTTCTTGGTAAAACTCAAGATTGGTGCGGTTGTCCGTGCCGCTGCGGCGATTGGCGTTGAGGTCGACCAGGATGGTGCCGAGGCGTGCCATCGTGCCACCGCGGCTGCGGCGCCCGATATCCGCGAGCATCGAAGAGACATCCTTAAAATAGCGAAGGATGAACGCGTTGAGGTTGATGCTAAGAAGCGTTTCGTCCATATCGAAAACGACTGCTTTGAGCACGCGGGCACCTTTCTCGAAAAATCGATCTAGAATCGTTGGCTCCGGATACTTTACCCCAAAGCCGAATGCCTGGCTGGTTATCGTCAAGTTGCGGAGACGAGTGTTCATAAGATTACGAAAAAGTCTCCACACGAGTAAAAAATCGCAGTTCACGCTTGAAATCGAACTCATTTCCCCGTAACCTATACGAACGTGATTGCATAAGCGTCACATTAGTATCTGTCGGCTCCCGAGTGTTCCTAAACGTTGTGTGCTTGTCGCACCCTTCTGTAGGTCCTAGCAATCGGGGCCCCGTAGTTCGAAAGGGGTCCACCTTTGAGTGAGATTCAGAACTCGTCCATTTTCTCTCTTGACGATGTCAACGAGGAGGAGATGAACAACCTCATCGACGGTACGATTACCGACTTTGATGAGGGCGATCTCGTTAACGGCACTGTCGTTAAGATCGAGCATGACGAGGTGCTCGTTGACATCGGATTCAAGTCCGAGGGCGTTATCCCGGTCCGCGAGCTGTCCATCCGCAAGGACGCTAACCCTGCAGACATCGTTGCACTCGGTGATCCCATCGAGGCTCTGGTTCTCCAGAAGGAGGACAAGGACGGTCGTCTGGTCCTGTCCAAGAAGCGTGCCGAGTACGAGCGTGCTTGGAACCGCATCGAGGAGAAGTTCAACTCCGGCGAGAACGTCGAGGGCGAGGTTATCGAGGTTGTCAAGGGCGGCCTGATCCTCGACATCGGCCTGCGTGGCTTCCTGCCCGCTTCCCTCGTCGACCTCCGTCGTGTCAAGGACCTCACCTCCTACATGGGCACCCGCATCGAGGCTCGCGTCATCGAGATGGACCGCAACCGCAACAACGTCGTCCTCTCCCGTCGCGTCGTGCTCGAGGAGGCCCGCAAGGCCGAGCGCCAGGAGATCCTCTCCAAGCTGCAGGTCGGCATGCGTCTCAAGGGCACCGTCTCCTCGATCGTCGACTTCGGCGCCTTCGTCGACCTCGGCGGTATCGACGGCCTCATCCACATCTCCGAGCTCTCCTGGAACCACGTCAACCATCCTTCCGAGGTTGTCAAGGTCGGCCAGGAGGTCGAGGTCGAGGTTCTCGACGTCGATCTCAACCGCGAGCGCATCTCCCTGGGTCTCAAGCAGACCACCGAGGATCCGTGGCGTGCACTGGTCAAGAAGTACCCCGTCGGCGCTATCGTCGAGGGCACTGTGACCAAGCTTGTCCCGTTCGGCGCTTTCGTCGACCTGGGCGAGGGCATCGAGGGCCTGGTTCACATCTCCGAGATGGCCAACAAGCACGTCGATCAGCCTTCTCAGGTCACCCATGTGGGCGACAAGGTTCAGGTCAAGGTCATGGAGATCGACCTCGACCGTCGTCGTATCTCCCTGTCCATGAAGTCCGCTGCTGAGACTCTGGGCGTCGAGATCGAGGTTACCCCGCTTCCTTCCGAGAAGAAGGACGAGGAGACCGACGCCGAGTAAATCGGTTTGACGATCACTTGTTTTAAGGGACCCGTCCGCAATGGATGGGTCCCTTTTTGCATTTGGTGCCGAGGTGCGCGATACTACCTGGGCTGTCCACAGGCTATTGGGTTGTCGGTGCATGAAAAATGCCGACATCCCGCCTCGGGGAGGAGGCGGGAACGCACCGAGTAGACGGAGGGGTGCGGAGCGCGGTCGCGTCTCGACTGACGACGTTGCCCATCGACGGGACTATTGTAGCGCATGGGTGGTTCTTGGTTTATCGTGCGAGCGCTTGTGTTGTGCCATTGCCCGCGGCAACGGTGTGCTACACTCTTGCACTGCTGAGTGGGCCAGACGGTTGCGCGATGTGCTGCTTGCAGCACGCGTGAGGAAAGTCCGGGCTCCAGAGGGCGGGATGCCGGCTAACGGCCGGGCGGAGTGATCCGACGGAAAGCGCCGCAGAAAAGAAGACTCCCACCTGCGCCGCAAGGCGTAAAGGGAAAAGCTGAAACGGTGGTGTAAGAGACCACCAGCGTCGTGGCAACACGGCGGCTTGGCAAGCCCCATCCGGAGCAAGCGCGAATAGGAACGCTATGGGCCGGCCCGGTCCGCGTTCGGGTAGCGTGCGTGGAGCTGCATGGTAACGTGCAGACAAGATAAATGACCGTTCACGACAGAACCCGGCTTATCGGTCCACTCAGCACTTTGTTGACGCTGCGAACCCGTCAGCGCGGCAATCTGCCTTTCAAGCCTTCGGGCATGACCATAAGGTCAATGCCCTCGTCTTTCAAGGCACCTTGCTCGCGCTGACGGGTTCTCGCTGTCGGTGACGGTATCATTGGCGTTCCCGTTCTTGTTGGCAAGGTCAACGGTGCTGTCTTTGCCGTATTATTGAGGCTGTTTGTTGCTTTGCTTGTTGTTGAGGGGCTTTGTTGGACAGCTATTTTACTCTGCAATCGAATATTGAGGCTTCGGGCGAGTTTTTGGACCGCAAGAGCCGGTTTATTGCCCAGCTGGTCCATATTGAGTCCGAGGATGAGGCGAATGCCTTTATCGAGATGGTTCGCAAGCGTCATTACGACGCTCGACACAATGTTCCAGCGTGGATTTTAGTCGATGGACGCGAGCGCCAGAGCGATGATGGTGAGCCGAGCCGCACGAGCGGTATGCCGACGCTCGAGGTGTTGCGCGGCGCAGAGCTCAAAAATGTTTGCTGCGTGGTGACGCGCTATTTTGGTGGCACGCTGTTGGGACCTGGTGGCTTGGTGCGCGCCTATACTGCGGCGACGCAGGCGGCGGTGGCAGCTGCTCGGGAGGCCGGGCAGATTGTCGAGATGACGAGTGTCGTGCCTGTTGACGTGCATGTGGCCTATCCGCAGTATGAGCAGGTGCTTCGTTTGGCGCAGGATTCGGGTGCCAAGGTTTCGGATACCGATTACGCGGATGCCGTGACGATTCATTTGGTGTTTAAGGCGGGGGAGCAGGAGTCATTTTGCGCTAAGATGCGCGAGCTTATGGCGGGGCGCGAGGAGATTGAGGTCGGCGCTCCCGAATTTGCCGAGTTCTAACGGCGACGGCCGGCGTGCTTTTGGATGGATCCCAAGCGCGCCGGCCGTCGTTTTATGTTGCTGCCGTTTACTCGGCGAGCTGCTTTAGCACATCGCAGGCGATCTCGATGGCATCGTCGATGCAGCCGGGGCAGCTGCGGAGCGGACCCTTATCCGATCCGATGCCCTTGAGCGTGCCGCAGACGGTCGTCGTGTTCTTCTCGCCAAATCGCTTGGCAATCTCGCGCGACAGCTTGTAGGTCTGGCCTTTGGTCTTGGGGTTCTCCATGCCGTCGCTCATTACAAAGCCCATTATGGCAACAGCGCCCGAGATGGCGCCGCAGGTCTCGGTCATGCCACCCATGCCGGCGCCAAAGCCCTCGGTGAGGGTAAAGGCGGTCTGGGGGTCGAGCCCGACGGCAGGTGCGAGCGTGCAGGCAACGGCCTGGGCGCAGTTAAAGCCACGGGCGTGGTATTCGGCAGCTTGAGCCTGACAGGCGGTGATGTCGAGCTGGGCCGTATCGATTTGCTTCATCGTTGTCTCCTTGGTTACGGTGTACCCGCCTATGGTACCCGTGACGGGGCATGTAATCATCGAGAGCTTCATGTATGCCTCATTTTTATCTATCGAGCAAATGCCTAAGGCTGAGACGGATGCCCCTGATTCATTTGTCCCATAACCTATCGGCGGGATGGGTTGAGAGGGGTGCGGGGTAGCGGTATCGTGAACCGAATAAGAACAAAACCCAGGCAAGGGAGCTAGATATGAGCGAGCAGACTATCGGTACTACATGTGTTCAGGGCGGCTATCACCCGGGAGATGCGGAGCCGCGCCAGGTGCCTATCTACCAGTCCACCACGTGGAAGTACGACACGTCGGAGCACATGGGCAAGCTGTTTGACCTGGAGGAGTCTGGCTACTTCTACAGCCGTCTGCAGAACCCCACGTGCGATTTGGTTGCCGCCAAGATCTGCGAGATGGAGGGCGGCACCGCAGCGATGCTCACGAGTTCGGGCATGGCTGCGAACTTCCTCGCGATCTTTAACGTTGCCGGTGCCGGCGATCACGTGGTCGCAAGCTCTGCCATTTACGGCGGTACGTATAACCTGCTCGCCCACACCATGGGCCGCATGGGCGTGACCTGCACGTTCGTCGCCCCCGACTGCACCGATGAGGAGCTGGAGGCTGCCTTTCAGCCCAACACAAAGCTCGTCTTTGGCGAGACGATCGCAAACCCCGCCCTTGCCGTGCTCGATATTGAGCGCTTTGCCAAGGCCGCACATGACCATGGCGTGCCGCTGATGGTCGACAACACCTTCCCGACGCCCGTGATGTGCCGTCCCTTTGAGTGGGGCGCCGACATCGTTACGCACTCCACCACCAAGTATATGGATGGACATGCTTCCTACCTGGGCGGCGTGATCGTCGACCACGGCCAGTTTGACTGGATGGCTCATGCGGATAAGTTCCCGGGTCTCACCACGCCCGACGAGAGCTACCACGGCGTGACGTATGCCGAGAAGTTCGGTCGCGAGGGTGCCTTCATTACCAAGGCCACCGCGCAGCTCATGCGCGACCTCGGCCCCATGCAGAACCCGCAGGCGGCCTTCTTCCTGAACAGCTCGCTCGAGAGCCTGCATGTACGCATGCCGCGCCATTGTGAGAACGGCCTGGCCGTTGCCAAGTTCCTGCAGAGCCATCCCAAGGTGCGCTTCGTGAGCTATCCGGGCCTGGAGGGCGACAAGTACTATGACCTGGCTCAGAAGTACATGCCCAACGGTACCTGCGGCGTGGTGAGCTTCGGCTTTAACGGTGGTCGCGCGGCGGCCGAGACCTTTATGAAGAGCCTCAAGCTCGCCCAGATCGCCACGCATGTGGCCGACGCCCGCACTTGCTGCCTGCATCCTGCTAACGCCACGCATCGCCAGATGAACGATGAAGAGCTCATCGCCTGTGGCATTTCCGCCGACATGGTGCGCCTGTCGTGCGGCCTCGAGGACACAGCCGACTTGATTGCCGACCTTGAGCAGGCGCTCGAGCAGTGCTAGGCTAGCGTTCGCATAAGGCGCCGATGCTGGCAGAAAGCTTCGGCGACCTTTCGTTCCGATTCCGTAGGCGGGACCCCAATCGCGGCTGTTTGTAGGCGATTGGGGCCCCGTTTTTGCGTTGCGCCACTCGAAAGGATGGATATGGAGAAAACTGCAGAGCAGCTGCGCCGCGAGCACGTTGCTCTAGAGGGCGACACCCATGGCAAGAACAAATGGGCGATTCTGTTTACCGTGCTCATCATGACGTTTATGGTGTGTCTGGATTCGACCGTCGTGACCGTGGCGCTGCCCGTGATGCAAAAGGAGCTGGGCTTGGGCCTCGACCGCATTCAACTGGTGAGCTCGGTGTACCTGCTTGCGACATGCGTGGCTATGTTGCCGTTTGGCCGTCTGGGCGACGTGCGCGGCAAGGTGAATGTGTTCCAGTTGGGCGTCATTGTCTTTTCGGTCGGTTCGCTGCTGTGCGGCCTTTCGGCCTCGCTCGAGGTTCTTATCCTGGCACGCATTGTTCAGGGCATCGGTTGCGCGGCGGCCATGGCTAACAACATGGGTATCATCACCGAGTCGTTTCCGGCGCGCGAACGAGGCCGTGCCATGGGTATTCTCGCGACCTTTGTGGCCCTCGGCATGATGTGTGGCCCCGTGCTCGGCGGCATGCTGGTGGCAAGCTTTCCCTGGGAGAGTATCTTCCTCATCAACCTGCCTATTGGCGTAATCTCGTTTATCGTGGGGCTCTACACGCTGCCGCATGTTAAGCCGGAGGCCGGCGAGCGCCCCATGTCCCTGATTGAGGCCGCTCGTCGCTGCTTTGCAAATTCGGCCTTCACTATCAACCTTGCCTGCATGCTCATCGTGTTCGTTGGTATTGGTGCATCCGAGTTTATCCTGCCGTTCTATTTTCAGGACGCGCATGGGTTTGGTTCCGACATTTCCGGATTGCTCTTTTTGGCGCTGCCGATGGTGAATGCCTTTATCGGTCCGCTATCGGGTACGGTTTCGGACCGTGTTGGCTGCGAGGGCCCCACGGCGGTCGGCCTGGGCGTGTACGTGTGCGGTCTCTTTGCGGTAAGCTCGCTCGACGAGCACTCTTCTATCCCCGTGATCGTGTGCTGCGTCGCATTTATGTCGTGCGGTACGTCGATTTTCCAAAGCCCCAACAACTCGCTGTACATGGGCTCGGCTCCGCGCGAGGCGCTCGGCTTTGCGGGCAGCTTGGGCAGTTTGGCGCGCTACGCCGGCATGACAGTGGGCATTACGGCGGCGTCGCATATCTTGTATGGGCAGATGAGCGTGGCGATGGGCGAGGCCGTGACCAGTATTGTTGCAGGTCGTCCGGATGTGTTCCTGTTTGGTTTTCGCTCGGTATTCTACGTACTCATGGCTGTGGCCGCAGCGGGCTTCGCGCTTGCCATGGTGCGTTTGGTGAGGATACGCGCCCGCCATTAGCTTGTGGAGGCAGGCTTGCCATGAATCGGGCCTATCTACTGGTCTTGCGGCTTTGTGGTGCGATGTGGCTTGTGGGGCGGGCGGGGGTCGGTCCGTGGTAGACTATCGAACAACGTTTATTAATCGCGCGGTATCGTTGCCGCGAGAAGGGGTTGCGCCATGCAGGAGCTTGAGGATCGTATTCGCCATGACGGCATCGTAAAGGCCGGTAACGTCCTTAAGGTTGATGCCTTCCTCAACCACCAATGCGATGTTGAGCTGTTCGACCACATGGGCGCCGAGTGGGCTCGTCTGTTCGAGGGCGTCGAGATCAACAAGATTCTGACAATCGAGGCTTCGGGCATTGGCATGGCTTGCATTGCAGCCCAGCATTTTGGCGGCGTGCCGGTGGTCTTTGCCAAGAAGGCGCAATCCATTAACCTCGACGGCGAGCAGTATGCCACGACTATCTACTCCTTTACCAAGCAGAAGGAGTACCCGGTCATCGTTGGCAAGCGTTTCCTGTCCGAGGGCGACAAGGTACTGATCATCGATGACTTCTTGGCCAACGGCTGCGCGCTCGAGGGTCTTATCAAGATTTGCGAGGCTGCGGGTGCCGAGGTGTCCGGTATTGGCATTGCCGTGGAGAAGGGCTTCCAGGGCGGCGGCGATAAGCTCCGCGAGCGCGGCTTCCGCGTTGAGAGCCTGGCCCGTATCGCCGATATGGACTGCGAGACCGGTGAGATCACCTTCGCCTAAGCGCGCAACACAAGCGATTGGTATGCGATGTGACAAAGGGATCGTCCCTTTGTCACATTTTTTTGTATGAGGGGAGGTGTTGATATGGATGAGAACAAGATGGGATGGTGCGAGTATGCGCACTATGCCGAGATGTCGGCCGAGGAGTTGGCGCGCGATTGCGAGGTGCAGGTGTTTCGCGCGACGGGTCCGGGCGGACAAGGCGTCAACACGACGGACTCGGCGGTGCGCATGAAACATATCCCTTCGGGAATTACCGTGACGGCGCGCGAGAGTCGCAGTCAGTTCCAAAACCGTAGTAGCTGCCTGCGTAAGCTGCGCGCTGAGCTTGAGCGTCGCGGGCGTCCACCGCGCCGACGCATAAAGACCAAGGTGCCTCAGCGCTCGCGCCAGTGCAGGCTCAATGACAAGCACTTCAACGCCATTAAAAAGGCCAACCGTCGCAAGCCGGGCAGCGACGAATAGCCTCCTCATAAGTTGCGGTGAAATAGGGACTGTTTTGCGGCTTTAGCTGCATAAACAGTCCCTATTTCACCGCAACTTAGGTGGGGTTAGCGGGTTGGGCGCCAGACCTCGAGGACGCCGGCGAGGATGTCGACCTCGATGCGCGAGGCGACGATGGGCTCGCCGTCGGCCTGGATGGGGTAGTCGGGCTCCTCAAAGGTGAGCTCGGCATGGCGGCAGCGGCGCATGCGAACCGGCGGCAACTTGGTATGGTGGCCGTCCTTGGCCGAAAGAAACATAGGCAGGGCTACCGCGCGAGGGACGGGGCCGCAGGCGTAGCAGACGTCGAGCGTGCCGTCGCAGGGGTCGGCATCGGGGCAGATGCGATAGCCCGAGCCATACGTGGGGCCCAGCTGAATCGCCATGATGATCGCCCTCACGCGCTCGGCGGGCGCCCCGTCAAAGCTGACTGTCATGGGGTAGTTGCGATAGCGTAGGCCAAACTGCTCAAGTCCCGAGAGGGTGTAGAGCGGAGCGCCGGTGAGACCCGTCTTTTTGCGCAGCTCGGTGGTGCCCAGGCCGATGGCGGCATCGATGCCGATCGAGAGCGTCTGGTCGAAGTACTCAACGGTAGCCTCGCCGTTACCGCTCGCAGGGCTCCACGATCGAATGCGCCCGATGTCCTGACGCTGCAGCTCGCAGGTGAGCAGCGCGCCAAAATCCTTGCCGGAGAGATCGTCGATGCCGAGCGTCTGGGCAAAATCGTTGCCGGAGCCCACGGGTAGGATGGCAAGAGCGGGGCGGGCGTTCTGCTTTTGCGTCATAAGCCCGTTGACGACCTCGTGGATCACGCCGTCGCCGCCGAGTGCGATAACGGTGTGATAGTCCGTTGCCTGGGCGGCCAGCTCTTTGGCGTGTCCCATGTGCTCGGTAAGCACCAGGTCAAACTGGGATGCGCGTGCAGTCATGTCCAAAAAGCGCTGCAGGTGCTCGGCAACTTCGCGCGCCGCACCCGACTGGGCGGCTGGGTTGGCGATGATGAGCGTGCGACCAAAATCAGTTGCGTGCATGGGGCGACTCCCGGCGTGTGACATGACAGTGCGGTCGCGCTCAGGTCGAATTGCCCCCGATTGTGGCTGCACGGCGATTATTACATCTACTCTATCAGGTCGTTGTGGCGCTCGATAGCATCCGCTACCGTACCGCCCTCATCCACAATAAGCGAACGGCGCTTGGGAGAGATGATGCGCTGGGCAGGGTACACGCCGCGGTGTCCGCCGGTTAGGTAGCTGATAAAGGCCACGATGACAAAGAACCCGGCGGCCGTGCCGTGGAACAGGTCGATGGCCATCATGCAGGTGGTGATGGGCACGTTGAGGCCGGCGCAGAACACGCCGAGCATGCCGAGAGCCGCCAGAAAACTGGGGTCGATCCCGGTAAGGCAACCGATCCAGCCACCGAGCGCCGCGCCGATGCCAAACAGGGGCGTGACCTCGCCGCCTTGGAAGCCGGCGCCCAGGGTGAGCGCTGTGACGACCAACTTGATGGCTGCGTCCGCCAGGGCGGTGTTGCCGGCAAATCCGGCGCCGGAAAGCCACGTGGAAAGGCCGGCGTAGTTCCAGGCGTCGAGGAGGGCATAGGCGGCCAAAACCACGAGTGCGCCTATGAGTGCGCGAACGAGGTAATTGGTGATAAAGCGACCGTACAGGCTCTTGACGGTTCGAACCGACCAGGCAAAGAGGCGTGCCGTCAGACCGAAGATAATGGCGCTGATAACAACGATAACGACCGTTTTGGGCGTCATGGCGGGAACGCTGGCGATGACATTCGCTTCGTACTCGGTACCCAGAGCGAGTGATGTAAAGTAGCCGGTAAACGAGGCGACCAGGCAGTAGATGCCTGCGGTGTAGTCGATCTTGCCGATAAAGCACATCTCCATGCCAAAGAAAGCTCCGGCAAGGGGCGAACCGAATACGGCGCCAAAGGCCGACGAGATGCCGGCGAGCATGAGGTCGTGGTGGTCATGCTTTTTGAGGTGGGCGAGGCTCGAGATGTTGCTGGCGATGGTGCCGCCAATCTGCACCGCAGCTCCCTCGCGACCGGCTGACCCGCCCGTTAGGTGTGTGAGCGTGGAGCAGACGAAGGTGAGGACGGCCATGCGCATATGGATGAGGCGTGTGCCCAGAGCGGAGTCGATGACCAGGTTGTTACCGCGTTTGGCGGCAAGGCCGTGGTTTTTGTACACCCATGCGGTGGCAACGCCCACAATGGGAAGCAGCGCGTAGACCCACGCATGGTGCTCGCGATAGTCGGTCGCGATATTCAGCGAGGCCAAAAACGCCCAAGCGGCAACGCCCATGGCGAGCGAGACGATGACGACGAGCACGAGCAACTTGGAGCTCGCGAGTAGGTTGCGGGCGTTGCGGCGCGTGTCGGCAGCCAAGAGATGCTCGGAGCGGGTGAGCTGTTGCCTGCCTGCCATGATAACGTCGCTAAGGGAGAAAAGGCCGCCGTCGTCGAGCGGCTGGGAATAATCCTGCGCCTCGTTTGCGCTTTCGGGTTTGTCGGTAAAAGCCATACGTTCCTCTTTTAGGTTACAACACGAGCATTATAGAACGTGCCAAACGTGACAAACCGGCAGGTTGCTTTTCGGTTCTGTTTCGCGGCTTGCGGCCGACAGGTGTATTTGCGGGTAAAGGCCGAGTCGCGGTCGTGCGTCAGGGGATTATACTGAGGCAAGCATAAAGAATCGGCGCCCCTGTTGTGCGCCGTGGCATTAAGAGGTGCATATGGCAGAGAAACTCATTCCGCTGGATGACGCACAGTCGATTGTCCTGTCGCACGTTGCTCCGACCGATCTCGTCGAGATTCCCGTGTGGCAGGCCGCCGGTCTTCCCTTGGCCGAGGACGCGGTGGCCGATATCGACATCTCGCCGTTTGCCAACAGCGCTATGGACGGATATGCCGTGCGCTCGGCGGACTTGGCGCAGGCATCTGGCGAGGCGTCGGTGACGCTCGACGTTATCGGACACGAGGCCGCGGGCCATGTGTTTGAGGGCGCAATCGGCGCGGGCGAGACAGTCCGCATCATGACGGGCGCGCCGGTACCCGAAGGTGCCGATGCCGTGGTGAAATACGAGATCGTCGACGTGCTCGATGGCGACGGCAACGAGGGCTCGCGTGTGAGGTTCTCGGCGCCGGCCAAGGTGGGGGAGAACGTTCGCTCTGCTGCCGAGGAGGCCCATGCCGGCGATGTTGTGATGCACGCCGGCGAGGTCGTGGCTCCGGCGGGCGCGGGTCTGCTGGCGAGCGCCGGATACGCGAACGTGAAGGTGCACGCTGCCCCGCGCGTGGGCATTATCTCGCTGGGCACGGAGCTGGTCGCACCGAGTAAGGTACCGGCGCGCGGTCAGATTCGCGATTCCAACTCCTCGGCGCTGATGGCCGAGGCACTCGATGCCGGCGCCGAGCCTGCGTTCTACGGCATTGCGCCCGATGATGAGCAGGCGATTGCCGAGCTGGTGCATCGTGCCGTGCAGGAGTGCGATTTTGTCATTACGAGCGGTGGCGCCTCGGCGGGCGACTACGATTTCGTGACGGCGCTCGTCCGGCGCGAGGGCGAGGTGCTGTTTGACCGCATCTCGATGCGTCCGGGCAAGGCCATCACGTTTGGCTTGCTCGGGGGTAAGCCCTACCTCGGGCTTTCGGGCAATCCCGCTGCTGCGTATGTGGGCTTTGAGATGCTCGCCCGTCCGGCGATCCGCAAGATGCGCGGCTTTGCCGAGGTTGTGCGTCCCGTGCAGCAGGCGATATTGACGCACTGCGTGAAGAAGCGCCAGGACCGACGCTTCTTCGATCGCGCCACGGTTTTGCGCGACCCCGAGACCGGTGAGCTGTTGGTGACCGAGGCCAAGACGCAGAATTCGGCGCTGCTCGGCACGATGCAGCGGGCCAACTGCCTGCTGCGTATTGACGAAGGGCCGTGCGTGCTCGAGGCGGGCGACGTCGTGGATGTCGTGCGTGTCGACCTGCCTGAGGGCACGGTGCTATAGGAGGAATGCTATGGAGTTGAAGATTTCGATCGTGACGTGCTCGGATACGCGCGATCTTGCCCAGGACGAGGCGGGTGCTGCGCTCGAGGAACTCATCGTGGCGCAGGGCTGGACGGTTGCCTCACATGTGGTCGTGCGCGACGACGCCAGCGAGATCGGTGATGCCATTGTGGAAGCCGCCGATGAGTGCCACGCCAATGTCGTGCTCACCTGCGGCGGCACGGGTCTTTCGATGCGCGACGTGACACCCGAGGCGACGCGTGCCGTCTGCGATCGCGATGTGCCGGGTATTGCCGAGGCAATTCGTGCCTACTCCATGACCAAGACGCGCCGCGCTATGCTCTCGCGCGCCGTGTGCATGCAGCGTGGGTATACGCTTGTCATCAACTTTCCGGGATCTACGAAAGCGGCCCGCGAAAGCTGGGAGGCCGTGAGCGACCAGTTGGAGCATGCGGCCCAAATGACGGCGGGCGGCGGGCACGCCAAATAAGCGCACTACCTGCGGCGGAGCGACCTTACGGGCTGCTCCGCCTTTTTTATGCAGCGGCAGTGCGGCCGTCTCGGGGTTACCGGTAAAAGAAATTTATTAGGTGAGAAGTAATTATCACAAACATTATTCGCGCGGAAGTATAATCTGATTGCAGATTAAAGCCCGCGGTTGGGTACCCGGGCACAAGGTCCGAAAGGGTTGAATATGTTCGATATGGTTTCACGCCGCGGATTCGTCTCGCTTTCTGCTGTCGCCGCTGCCGGCCTTGGTCTTGCCGGCTGCTCGGGCAGCAAGACGTCCGAGCCGGCCGGATTCGATGCCGGTTCTGCTAAGGCATCTTCCAAGAAGGAAACCGTCGAGCTGCAGGTCTTTGCCGCCAACTCGCTCGAGAAGGCTCTGCCCGAGGTTCAGGAGCTTTACACCGACCAGACCGGCACCACCTTCGCCGACACGCAGTTCAAAGCGTCCGGCGACCTTGTCGAGCAGATGCGTGCCGGCGCCACGGTCGACGTGCTCATCACCGCTTCCAAGGGCACCATGGATGACGCTGGGACCGCCGGGCTCGTCGACGCCGACACGCGTGAGGATATGTTCGCCAACGACCTCGTGATTATTCGCGCCGAGGGCTCCGACACCAAGGTCGAGGCCATCGCCGACGTCGCGAACCTGGACGGCAAGATCGCCATTGGCGACGCCAAGACCGTTCCGGCCGGCAAGTACGCCAACCAGGCGCTGGCTTCTGTGGGCCTTTATACCGGCACCGAGGGCGACGACGGCGAGTATGCGCCCGAGATCGCCGACAAGGTGGCCCTGGCCGACAAAGTTGGTACCGCCGCCGCCTATGTGTCCACGGGCGACTGCGTGGCTGGCTTTGTCTACAGCTCCGATATCTTCCGCTACGACGGCATCGAGGAGGCCTTCGTGTGCCCCGAGGATTCGCACAAGCCCATCGTGTATCCGGGCGCCGTTGCCGAGAGCTCCGAGCACGCCGACGAGGCCAAGGCGTTCATCGACTTCTGTCTGACCAACAAGAAGGCTCAGAAGATTTGGGCTAAGTACGGCTTTGAGCTTTCCGAGTAGTGCGGCTTGGCGCGATAATTCCATCGTTTTGTGTTTCACTCCGTCCTTGTATTCTCTTGGAGCTTTTCGTGCTTAATAGATTCCGCATGTTTGTCGCCTGTGCTTTGACCTTCGCGCTTTGCTGGGTGCCGGGATTTGCATTTGCTGGGGACGCTGAGGGCGGGGCCCAGGATGCTGCGACCGCTCATGGGCTTTCCTATGGGATTGAGGGTTTTGAGCGGTTGGCCAAGGGGACCGCTCGTGCCATGGAGGGCCAGCCTGAGGGCTACCGCTTTCCCGTTGACGAGGACGTGGATCTTGTAGTGGCGCCCGCTGTCGATCGCGTTGTGGCGTGGATATCGCCCAAGGCGGTCGAGAAGTATGGATTGGATCCGCAGGACAACGAGTGCCTATCGGGTCTCAAGGCCCTCGTCTGTGAGCTCGACAGCGCAAACTGCATGGGAGGTGCGCAGCTGGGGGACGTGGATCTTCCTTGGTATGCCACGGAGGAAACTACGTTTGATGCCGGTGGGTATACCTATGGCTTTGACGAGCGCGGTGCGGATGGGGACCGCTATGTGGTGATTGCATCAGCCTCGGGTGATGCCAAGGGCGGCGCGCGTTGGCTTGATAGCGCTCAAATGGTAGAGGCATCGTCTGTCGTGTTGCGGGATGAGCAGGGGCCCTTGACCTCTCTGGCTTCCTTTTTGGGCGACATCGACTATCGCCCGTTTTGGGTGTCCATTAAAACGAGCGGTCTTGCCCTGCTGATCTCCTTTGCGCTGGGCCTGTTCGCCGCGTGGAAGACTATGGGTACCTCGAGTCGCATCAAGGGCCTGCTCGATTCGGTCTTTACGATTCCTATGGTGCTGCCGCCCACGGTCTGCGGCTTCCTGCTCCTCATGCTGTTTGGCCGCTCGACCGGGGTCGGTCGCTGGCTTATCGCGCACGGCGTCTCAATCGTCTTTACGTGGCCCGCGGCGGTGATATCTGCCGTGGTGGTGTCGTTCCCGCTCGTCTATCGTACGACACTCGGAGCCTTCGAGAGCCTCGACACGCAGATGCTCGACGCCGCGCGAACCTTGGGATGGTCCGAGCGCCGCATCTTTACCAGACTTATGATGCCGCTCGGCTGGCCCTCGATTGCCGCCGGCACGGTGCTCGCCTTTGCCCGCGCGATGGGCGAGTTTGGCTGCACCCTGTTCTTTGCGGGCAACTACGCCGGCATTACCCAGACCATCCCCATCGCCATCTACTTTGAGTGGATGGGCGGCAATACGTCGGTGGCCCTCTTTTGGGTCGTGGTCGTAATAGCGTTCAGCTTCCTGGTCATCCTATTCATCAACATGTACACGGCGCATTCGCAAAAGTACCGCGAGCGTGGCCTTTCCCGTGCGGAGCGCAAACAGGCCAAAGATCTCGCCGGACAGAGCGATTCGCTCGACCCGGCGGGCGGCGATGCCTTGCGTATCGATCGCGAGGCGCTGGCCGAGCTCATGCGCGATGATACAGCGCCGCAGGGAGGTCGATAGGCCATGTCGCTCGTTCTGGATATCAAAAAGCACTACCCCGGGTTTATGCTCGACATGCAGCTTGAGGCCGGCGAGGAGCGTGTGGCGCTGCTGGGTGCCTCGGGTTGCGGCAAGAGTTGCACGCTGCGCTGCATTGCCGGTGTGGAGACGCCCGACGAGGGCAAGATCGTCGTCAACGGCGTGACCTTTTTTGACTCGGCGGCGGGCATCAACCTGTCGCCCCAGGAGCGAAAATGCGCTCTGCTGTTCCAAAACTATCAGCTGTTTCCCAACATGACGGTGGCCGATAACGTATGTGCCGGTGTAAAGGATGCGGGAGACGCCGCAGCGCGCAAAAAACTTGCCGAGCGCTATCTGGGCATTTTCGGCCTGGCCGATTTTGCCGACCGCTACCCCGCGCGACTCTCGGGCGGTCAGCAGCAACGTGTGGCGCTTGCGCGCATGGTGGCGGCGCATCCGGGCATCTTTATGTTCGACGAGCCCATGAGCGCGCTCGATTCCTATCTTAAGAGCGCCCTCGAGCAGAACATGCTCGACCTGTTCGATGTGTGCAACCGCACCGTCCTCTACGTGAGCCACGACATCGACGAAGCGTGCCGCCTGTGCCAGCGCATTTGCGTGATGCATAACGGACATGTCGAGGAGATCGGCTCCGTCGAGGACGTGGTTCGCCGCCCGCAGACGCTGGCGGCACTGCGCCTGACGGGCTGCAAGAATACAAGCCGCGCGCGCAAGATCGGCGACGAAGAAGTTGAGGCCCTGGATTGGGGTATGACCTTTAACGTGGGTCGCGAGGTTCCCGATAACGTGGCGTACCTGGGCATTCGGGCAAGCTACTTCCATGTTGACAACCGTGTCGAGCGTGGTCGCAACAGCTATGACCTGCATGTGGCCCGCGTGAGCGATTCGCGTTTTGAGCGCCTGGTGCTGCTGGACGTGCCGCGCGTCGATGCGCCCACACGTCTGCAGTGGAAGGTCAACAAGGTGGGCGTGCCTGTCGACGAGCTGCCGCAAGCAGGCGAGACGCTGCGCATGCACTTCGATGCGAGTAAGATCCATTTGGTTTGTCGATAGCGCCGGGTAATGCCGTCGGGGATATAAGCCTCGGCGGCTTTGTCTTGCCGTTCGCCGAATGATGGATGACAAACTCTTATCAACACAGATAATTATTTATTAAACGACGGCACACGACGCTGTCGTACGAATGTCGGCGGTGTTCGTCTTGACGACAACCGTTGATATAGTTACCTTCGACGAGAAAAGGAGGGCGCGCCGATGCCGCAGAAGACATATTCGCGTCGCGTTGCCGCGCGCGCCCTGTATATGGCTCGGAGCCGCATATGAGCAGATATGTTCACGGCTCCGGGAGAGACGACGCACAACTAAATAATCAGCTGCAAAGCAGGTTCTCCAAAATTCCGGGTTTAGGCACGGCTGGGTTTTCGCCGCCCACCGTGCAGCAATACCGTAGTTATCCGTATTTGGTTCGAGAGGGGAACCGTCATGGCTGAAGAATTCGATTTCCATCCGATGTGGGAGAGCCTCGGCATGAATCTTGCCGACCACGATATGCTGCTGGGCGCTGTGGGCCAGATGTACGGCGATATGTTCCTGACGCAGAACAATCGCCCCAAGTCCACGTCCTACCTGGATTTTGTCGCCACCAACATCCACAGTGGCCGTATTAAGGAGATGCTCGACAAGAAGGAGGCCGGCGAGGCCACCAAGATCGTCGGTTCGTTCTGCGTCTATGTGCCCGAGGAGATCGTGCTTGCCTGCGATGGCATCCCCGTTGGCCTGTGCTCGGGTGCCGACTGGGCGACCGACAAGGTCGAGGAGCATCTGCCGCGCAACACCTGCCCGCTCATCAAGAGCTTTGCCGGCTTTAAGCTGGGCGAGGTCTGCCCCTACATTGAGTCGAGTGATCTGGTGGTGGGCGAGAACACCTGCGATGGCAAGAAGAAGGCCTACGAGTTCTTTGCCACGCAAAAGAACATGTACGTCATGGATATTCCCAACGTACACGACGAGTCGACGCTCGTGACCTGGAAGGCCGAGGTCAAGAAGCTCGCCGCCAAGATCGAGGAAGAGTGCGGCGTCAAGATCACGCCCGAGCGTCTGAAGGCCGCCATCCACGCCGTCAATGAGAAGCGTCGCGCCCTGCAGCGCCTCGCTGCCACGCGCGCTGCCGATCCGGCGCCCATCAGCGGTCTCGACAGCCTGCTGACCGTTCAGGCCGCCTTTATGGATGACACGCCGCGCCTGACCGGCGCCATCAACGAAATGGCGGCTGAGTGCGAGCAGCGCGTTGAGGCCGGCGAGGGCGTGGCGCCCAAGGGGACCAAGCGCATCCTGTACACCGGCACGCCCATGGCCGTGCCCAACTGGAAGCTGTTCAACCTCATCGAGAAGGCCGGCGGCGTCGTGGTGGGCGAGGAGTCCTGCACGGGCTCGCGCTACTACAAGGACCTGGTCGACGAGTCCGGCGAGACGGTCGACGAGATGCTCGATGCCATCGCCGAGCGCTACTTTAAGATCAACTGCGCTGTCTTTACGCCCAACGACCAGCGTATGAAGGACATTGTCCAGATGGCCAAGGACCTGCATGCCGACGGCATCGTCGACGTGGCCCTGCAGTTCTGCACGCTCTACGAGATGGAGTCGTTTGCCGTGGAGAAGGCCGCCGAGGAGGCGGGCATTCCGTTTATGCACATCACGACCGACTACGCCGGCGAGGACGCCGGTCAGCTCCAGACCCGCATCGAGGCCTTCCTCGAGACGATTTAGCCGCACCTGCGCTAAGCCGTGCCGCCGGGTGTTCCTATCCACGCGATAGGGATTTCTCCGTTGCCATGTCGGCCGGTGTCCGGATGCACCGCAGGGCGCCGATCGGCTTCGCATAACTGCCGGGGCGGGGGGATTTCCGCCGTCCCGGCAGATTCTATCTGTTTATTCAGACACGAAAGGAACTCAATGAACAACGATCTGAACAACGACCTTTTCAAGGCGGGCGTCTCCCGTCGCGGTTTTCTGACCGGCTCCGCTGCCCTGTGCGTCATGGCGGGCCTCGGCCTCACCGGCTGCGGCGGTTCGGGCGCCGAGAGCGGTAGCGCCGCTGCCTCCGGCCAGGATGTGGAGTATCGCGACGAGCTGCAGATCGCGTTACCGGCGAGCCCGGACGGTCTCGATCCGCACACCACGTCGTCGCTTGTGACCATGGACATCATCTGCAACGTCGTCGAGCCGCTCTTTGGCCTCGATAGCGACTACGAGCCCCAGCCCGTGCTGGCCAAGGGCTATGAGGTCTCCGACGACGGCCTGACCTACACCATCAAGCTGCGCGAGGGCGTCACCTTCCACAACGGCAAGGAGTTTGGCTCCGAGGACGTCGTGGCCTCGATGAACCGCTGGCTCACCGTCAACGACCGCGCCGCGAGCCTGCTGCCCGGCGCCACCTTCGCCGCCTCGGGCGACCACGAGGTCACCTGCACGCTGACCGAGCCCGCCGTCGACTTTCTGATCATCCTGGGCAACCACTCCCAGTATCCGGGCATCTTCCCCTCCGAGGTCATCGAGGCCGCGGACGATACCGGCGTGACCGAGTACGTGGGTACCGGTGCCTACAAGTTTGTGGAGTGGAAGCAGGACCAGTACGTCCATCTCACCCGCTACGAGGACTATGTCGCCGCCCACGGCAAGGCTTCGGGCTATACCGGCAAGGTCTTCGCGCCCACCAAGGACATCTACTATCAGTTCGTGACCGAGGCCTCCACGCGCGTGAGCGGGTTTGAGACCGGCGAGTACGATATCGCTGGCGAGATCCCCACCGAGAACTACCACGACTTCGACGGCAACGACGACGTCAAGCTCTACACCCATAACGCCGGCGTTCTGACCGCCTTCCTCAACATGAACGAGGGCATCTTCGCCGACGAGGAGATCCGCAAGTGCGCCCTCATGGCTATCGATTGCGAGGCGGCCGCTCTTGCCGCCTATGGCGAGAAAGAGCTCTTTAACATCGATCCCAACCTTGGCAACCCCGAGAACGCTCAGTGGGCGACCGACGCGGGCAAGAAGTACTTCAACCAGGCCGACGCCAAGGCCGCCAAGAAGGCTCTGGCCAAGACCTCCTATGCCGGTGAGACGGTCAAGCTGCTGACCACCCCCGACTACAAGGATATGTACAACGCCACCGTCGCGCTGCAGGAGCAGCTCGAGAAGGCTGGCTTCACCGCCGAGGTCGACAGCTACGAGTTCGCGACCTTTATGGACATCCGCTCCAGCAAGCCCGAGCAGTGGGACCTCTTTGTGGCCTCCACCAACTACAAGCCCATCCCGGCCCAGTCCCTCTCGGTCTCCAAGGCCTTCTATGGCCTGTCCGACGAGAAGGCGCTCAAGCTCGTGGCCGAGACCCGCACCGCCAAGGACACCGACGCCGCGGCCAAGAAGTGGGCCGAGGCTCAGGAGCGCCTCTATGAGATCGCCGTCATCGAGCCGCTTTGCCACTACGCTTCCATCACGGGCACCCAGGCAGACGTCGAGGACGTCGAAGTGCTCGATGGTGCCATCGTTTGGAATGCCAAGCGTCCGGAGTAATGCAATAGATGGCGTGACGGCTTGAGGGGTCTGGTTCCCTGTGGCCGCCACGCCCCGTCCACGTTCAGAGGGGAAATAGACGCCTCGCATGTTGAAGTACACGCTCAAACGTATAGGCGCGATGGTTCCGGTGATGCTCATCATCTCGGTCGTCGTGTTTTTGATTATCTACCTCACACCGGGTGACCCGGCCTCTTCGATGCTCGGCATGGAGGCTTCGGCCGACCAGATCGAGCGCGTCAACGATAGCCTGGGACTCAACGAGCCGCTGCCGCAGCGCTACGTTGAGTGGATGGGCGGCGTACTTACCGGCGACCTGGGCGATTCGTATTTTATGCACCAGCCCGTCACGCAGGCGATCGCCGAGCACTTTGGCCCCACGCTATCGCTCGCGCTTCTGGCACAGCTCATCGCGCTGTTGATTGCACTGCCCTGCGGTGTCGTCGCTGCCCTCAAACATGGGTCGCGCACCGACGCGGTCTTGCGTGTCGTTGCTCTTTTGGGCGTGGCGATACCCGGCTTTTTGATGGCGCTCATGCTTATGTGGCTGTTTGCCGTCACGTTGCGTGTGTTCCCGGTGGCCGGCTATGCGCCGCTATCGAAGGGCTGGTTCAGCCATTTACGCTATCTTGCGTTGCCGGCCATATCGCTTGGATGCGTGCAGGCGGCCCTGCTCATGCGCATGACCCGTTCGAGCGTTATCGAGGCCATGCAGCTCGACTGCGTCAAGACGGCGCGTGCCAAGGGCGTCTCCGAGGTTCGCGTTGTGCTGGCGCATGCCCTGCGCAACGCAGCGCTGCCGATTCTCACCTCGGTCGGCTATTCTTTTGGCGCCCTGATTACGGGTGCCGTGGTGACTGAGGCCATTTTTAATATCCCCGGTTTGGGTCAGCTGGTCACGAGCTCTATCGAGCGTCGCGACTATCCGGTGATTCAGGGCGTGCTGCTGGCCATCGCCTTGTTGAATTCGGTGATCAATCTGGCCGTCGACCTTGCCTACGGCGCTTTTGACCCGCGCGCTCGCAAATGGGGCGATGCATGATGGCAAACGTTAAGAAGGCTCTTGCCAGCAAGGGGTTTGTGGTCGGCGGCTGCATATTCATGGCGATTGCGCTGATCGCGCTCGTCGGTCCGCTGGTGTGGACGGTTAATCCCAATGCGCAGGAGATGGCGTTGCGACTTTCGGCACCTTCGCCCGCGCATCCCTTTGGCTGCGATGACTTTGGCCGCGACCTGCTTGCCCGCGTCATAGCGGGCGCGCGCGTGTCGCTTGGTGTTGGCATTGCCGTCACGCTCGCGACGAGTGTGCTCGGCTTGGTGATCGGCGCCTATGCGTGCTACAACGAGAGGCTCGATCATATTCTCATGCGCATCTGCGACGGCCTTATGTCCATTCCGGGCGTGCTGCTGGCCATCGCGCTCATGGCGATGATGGGGGCGAGCGTGTGGAACGTTATCATCGCGCTCTCCATCGTCTATACGCCCAGCATGGCGCGCATCGTGCGCTCGCGCGCGATGGTGGTCAAGGAGGAGCCCTTTGTGGAGGCCCTGCGCGTGCAGGGCGCCTCGACCGCGCGCATCGTGTGGCTGCATATTGTGCCCAACGTTATGGCGCCCTTCCTAGTGCAGGCGACCTTCGTCTTTGCGGAGGCCGTGCTCTCGGAGGCCGCCCTCTCGTTTCTGGGCCTGGGTATCAAGGCGCCCGACGCCAGCTGGGGAAACATCCTGCAGGCGGGCAAAAACGTGATGCGCAAAGCCCCGTGGATGATCTTCTTCCCGGCAGCGGCCATCATCGCGAGCGTGCTTTCGCTGAACCTTGCCGGCGACGGCCTGCGAGACGCCCTCGACCCCAAGACCAAGGAGGACTAGCCCATGAGCGAACATCTTTTGGACGTGCGCGACCTCTGCATCTCGTTTGTGGGCCGCGATGGCAACGCGCTGGAAGCCGTCAACAAACTCAACCTGCATATCGATGCCGGCGAGATCGTTGGTGTTGTCGGCGAGTCCGGCTGCGGTAAGTCGGTGTTTGCCCAGAGTGTCATGCGCCTATTGGAGCATGAACAGAAGATGGCCTATACCGGTCAGATTCTCTTTGACGGGGAGGACTTGCTCGCGCGCCCGCTCAAGCGCATGCGCGAGGTGCGCGGCTGCGATATCGCCATGATCTTCCAGGACCCGTTGTCCTCACTCAACCCCGTCATGACGGTGGGCGCGCAGGTTATCGAGGCGGTGCGGGCCCACCGTAAGGTGAGCCGACGGGAAGCCCGCAACGAGGCTCTATCGCTGTTGGAGCGTGTGGGAATTCGAGATGCCGCGGCTCGCTTTGACATGTATCCGGGCGATTTTAGCGGCGGTATGCGCCAGCGCGTGATGATTGCCATGGCGCTCGCCGGGCACCCGCGCCTGCTGATTGCCGACGAGCCCACCACGGCACTCGACACGACGACTCAAAAACAGATTTTGGATCTCCTGCGCGACCTCAACAGTTCCGAGGGCATGGCAGTGCTTTTTATCAGCCATGATTTGGGTGTCGTCACGAGCATCTGCTCGCGCGTGCACGTCATGTATCTGGGTCAAATCGTAGAAGAGATCGACGCCTGCGGCCTTATGGAGCGCCCGAGCCACCCGTATGCCCAGGGGCTCATCGCGAGCATTCCGCCGCTCGAAGGCGAGCGAGTTGACACGCTGGCGGATATTCCGGGCACAGTGCCGCCGCTTACGGCAATACCCTGTGGATGCCGCTTTGCGCCTCGTTGCGCCCGGGCGGACGAGCGTTGCCGCGCGCAGGAGCCTCCGCTGTTTGCCGTGAATGCGTGCGACCGGTCCAAATGCTGGCTTGTCGAGAAAGGGGAGTGCCATGGCTGTTGATAGCGAAGCCCTGCTTAGGGTCTCACATCTGACCAAAACGTATCCCATGCCGGGCTCAGGTTTTAAGCGTCAGGCCTTTACCGCCGTGGACGATCTGTCGTTTGAGATCGCACCGGGCGAGGTCTATGGCCTGGTTGGCGGATCCGGATCGGGCAAGTCGACGACTGGACGCCTGATTTGTGGTCTCGAGCGTGCGGATTCCGGCTCGATTGTCTATCGCGGGCACGACCTCGCCACGATGTCGGAGCGCGAACGCAAGCCGTTTCGCCGCGAGATCCAGCTGGTATTCCAGGATAGCTCTACGGCTTTTGACCCGCGTAACCGTGTCGGCCGCATTTTGGAGGAGCCGCTGATTATCGCCGGCGTGCGCGATGCGGATGAGCGCCATGGGCGTGCGCTCTCGGCCCTGGCCTCGGTCGGTCTTCTGACAGAGCATTATGACCGCTATCCGCATGACCTTTCGGGGGGACAGCGTCAGCGACTCAATCTGGCACGGGCACTTATTTGCGAGCCACGCCTTGTGGTATGCGACGAGCCGGTCTCGGCGCTTGACGTGTCCGTTCAGGCCCAAGTGCTCAACTTGCTTCGCGACCTGCAGCGCACGACGGGCGTGGCGCTGCTGTTTATCACGCATGATATGCGTGTGGTTCGGCATATGTCCGACCGGATTGGCGTGCTCTACCACGGTCGTCTTGTCGAGGAAGGCGCGGCCGAGGACGTGATCGCGCACCCGAGCGATCCGTATACGCAGGAGCTTATCGACGCCATTCCCTAGAGGATGCTTCCTTTTGGGTATGGCATGGGTTCGTTGTTTAATTGTCGGTATATCGGTGCAAGAGAGGGGAACTACTATGGCCGATATCGAGGAACAGCCGTTGCCGCGCACGTTTGAGGAGTTCAACGAGCAACGCAAGGCGGCGTTTATTCGCGTTAAGGATTACAAGCAGGCGGGTAATCGCCTGGTCGGCTTTTTGTGCAGCTATACGCCACTCGAGATTATCGATGCCGCGGGGGCCGCAAGTGTCGCTCTGTGCGGTACGTCCGATGAGGTGATTCCCGAGGCCGAGAAGGTGCTGCCGGCAAATCTGTGTCCGCTCATCAAGTCGACCTACGGTTTTGCCTACTCGCAAAAGTGCCCGTTTACGTATTTTAGCGACATGATCATCGGTGAGACCACCTGCGACGGCAAGAAGAAGATGTACGAGCTGCTCAACGAGCTCAAGCGCACGCACATTCTGCATCTTCCGCAGGGTCGCGACCGCGCCTACGAGCGCGAGGGCTGGTACGAGGAGTGCCGTCTGCTCAAGGAGGAGCTCGAGAACTTCTACGACATCACGATCACCGATGACGACCTGCGCGCCGCTGTCCGTCGTCGCAATCGCCTGCGTGCTGCCCAGCTCGAGATGTTTGCGCTGCAGGCCAACCAGCCGGCGGCTATGAGCGGCGTCGACCTGATGAGCACCATGTTTGCCGGCACGTTCAGCTTTGATATCGAGGCCTATACGCAGCAGCTGGAGCAAAAGGTTGCCAAGCTGCGCGAGGCCTACGGTGCGGGTGAGCGCCCGGTCGCGGCAGATGCCAAGCGTATTCTGATCACCGGCTGCCCGGTGGGCGGCGTGATCAACAAGATCGGCCGCACCATCGAGTCCAACGGCGGCGTGGTTGTGTGCATGGACGACTGCTCGGGCGAGCGCACGGCGGCCATGATGATCGACCCGGAGGCTCCCGACATCCTGCGCGCCATCGCCGACCGCTACCTGGACATCAACTGCTCGGTCATGACGCCCAACGACGGTCGTATGGAAAACACGCTGGCCATGTGCGAGAAGTATCATGTCGATGGCGTAGTGGAGAGCGTGCTACAGGCCTGCCACACCTTCAACGTTGAGAGCGCGCGCATGCAGGAGGCCGTCGAGGGTGCGGGTATTCCGTATATGAAGATCGAGACCGACTACAGCAATGGTGACATGGGCCAGATCGAGACCCGCATCGCCGCCTTTATCGAAACCCTCTAGCTTCCTCAGGCACCGGATCTTGCCCCTCAAACCGTCGCTTGCGTACCCAAAGTACGCTGCGCTCCTCTTTCGGGGCAATCTCCGGCACCTGAGAAACCTAGAGCTAAGGCGCCTGAACGTGCCGCTGTCTTTGATGTTTAGATTGGGAGAGAGCCATGATAGGGATCGGGATCGATATCGGGTCTACGGCGGCTAAGGCTGCTGTGGTCGATGGGGAGGGTTCGGTGGCGTGGACGTGCGTGCAGCCAACCGGGTTTTCCTCGGTCGATGCTTCTGAGCGGCTGCGCGAGGCGCTGGCAGCGGCCGGCTACGACGTGACGGCCGACGACGTGCGCGTGATCGCGACCGGCTACGGTCGTGTCGCCGTGCCCTATGCGCACAAGGTCGTGACCGAGATTACCTGCCACGGTACCGGTGCCGTGCGCCTGTTTGGCGATCACGGCACCGTGATCGACGTGGGCGGTCAGGACACCAAGGTCATTCAGCTTAAAAGTGGCCGAGTGGCCAAGTTCGCCATGAACGACAAGTGCGCCGCCGGCACGGGGCGCTTTTTGGAGATCATGGCCGACCGCCTAGGTATTTCCCAGCAGCAGATGGCCGATCTGGCACGTTCCGGCGAGCCTACCAAGATTTCCAGCATGTGCACGGTGTTTGCCGAAAGCGAGGTCATCAGCCTGATCGGCCGTGGCGAGCCGCGCGAGAACATTGCGCGTGGCGTGATCGACAGCGTGGTCTCGCGCGTGGCGACCATGGCCGGGCAGGCCGCGGGCGCCCCGTACTACCTGACCGGTGGCCTGTGCGAGAACGCCTTCGTGGTGGAGCGGTTGGGCGAGCTACTGGGGTCGCCGGTGACCACCTCGCCCCAGGCCCGCTTTGCAGGTGCCATCGGCGCGGCGATTCGCGCCGCCGCCTTGGCCTAGGGGCGTACCGCGACATGCGCATCCTCAATATCTCGGCACAAAAACCAGATAGCACCGGCAGCGGCACCTACCTTGCCGCGCTCGTGCGCGAGCAGATCGAGACGGGGCATCGCGCCGCCGTGCTTTGCGGTGCGGCGCCGGGTGATACCCAAGGCGAGCTGGACCGGCGCGCTGCCGTGTTTGCCGTACCGTTCGAGTCGCCCGAGCTGCCGTTTCCCATCTGCGGTATGTCCGATGTCATGCCCTATCCCTCCACGCGCTATCGTGACCTGACGCCTTCGATGCTCAAGGCATTTGAGCGGGCATTTGCTAATGCAATCGATCGGGCGGTGACTGAGTTTCGGCCCGATCTGGTGCTCTGCCATCACCTGTATCTGGTGACCGCATTGGCGCGCGAGTGCGTCCGGGGCGTGCCGGTTGTTGCCGTGTGCCATTCGACCGATCTGCGCCAGCTACGTTCGCATGCGCTCGAGCGCGATCGCATCGTACGTGCGGTTCGTCGGCTCGATGCCGTCTTTGCGCTCCATGCTGAGCAGGCTGAGCAGATTGGCCTGGTGTGCGGCGTCGATGCCGATCGCATCCACGTGATTGGGACGGGCTACGACCATCGCGTCTTCTGCCGCGACGCAAGCGTGGCGAGGCGGCCGGGATCGCTTGTGTACGTGGGCAAGATTTGCTTTAAAAAGGGTGTCGAGTCGCTGGTTCGAGCCGTGTCATTGTCGATTGACGATGACGTCCGCCCATCTGGCTTGGTACTTGTGGGCGGTCGCGGGGACGATGCCGAGTACGCGCGTATCGAGCGCTTGGCCGCGGCCTCGGATGTGCCGGTGAAGCTGGCGGGGCGCCTGGATAGCGATGGACTCGTGCATGCCTACCGCAGTTCCGACGTCTTTGTGCTGCCTTCGTTTTACGAGGGTCTGCCGCTCGTGACGATCGAGGCCCTCGCGTGCGGCTGCAAAGTTGTGGCGACCGATTTGCCCGGCGTTCGTCCCTGGATGGAGGCGATGCTTCCCGGTGCTCCCGTGACGTGGGTGGCGTCGCCGCGTATGACGGATGTCGACATGCCCGTGGCGGCCGACCTTCCGCTGTTTGAGCGCGCGCTGGCAGATGCTATCGCGCAGGCGCTTGCGGCGCCGCCTTCGACGTTCGAGCCGTCGGCGGTCTCTTGGGAAGCGTGCCTGGGGCGTATACTTAAAGTCGTTGATTTGATGGAAGGGGGTTCGTATGGCTAAGGACACCATGAGGCTCACGTCCATGACGGCCGCGAGCGGTTGAGCCGCTAAGTTGGCCCCCGGAGCCCTCGCCCAGGTCCTGGGCGATTTACCCAATGTGCATAACGACAACTTGCTCGTGGGGTTCGATACCTCCGACGATGCGAGCGTCTTCCGCGTAGGGGAGAACCTGGGGCTCGTGCAGTCCATCGACTTCTTTCCGCCGATGGTCGACGACCCGTTTCTGTTTGGCCAGATCGCCGCAGCCAACTCGCTGTCGGACATTTACGCCATGGGCGGGCGGCCGAGCCATGCCATGAACCTGCTTTGCATACCCAGTTGCCTGGGCATTGAGGTTGCCGGGCAGATTTTGGCGGGCGGCGCCGACAAGTGCGTCGAGGCCGGCTGCACCATCGCGGGCGGCCACACCATCAACGACGACGAGCCCAAGTACGGCCTGTCCGTGAGCGGTTTTGTGCCACTCGACCGTATGCTCGCCAACAGCGGCGCGCACGTGGACGATGTTCTGCTGCTGACCAAGGCGATCGGCTCGGGCATCATCACCACGGCCATTAAGGGCGAGCTCATCGAGCAGGACGAGGCCGCAGCCATGTTTGACTCGATGCGCACCCTCAACGAGGCGCCGATTCGTCTGGCCGAGGGGCTCGAACTTCACGGCTGCACCGACATTACGGGCTTTGGTCTGATTGGGCATGCATGCGAGATGGCCGAGGGCTCGGGCGTGCAGGTTGAGCTTGCGTCGGGGTCGGTGCCGCTCTTTGGCCAGGTGCTCGACATGGCGCGTTTGGGCATTATCCCCGCGGGCTCCTACCGCAACCAGGACTTCTTTGGCCCGCGCGTGGCTGCCGACGAGGACCTGGAGCCGGGCATGCTCGATGCGCTGTACGATCCGCAGACCTCGGGCGGTTTGCTCATCGCGGCGCCTGCTGCCGACGTGGATGAGCTCGCGCACCGTCTGCATACCGAAGGACGTATCGCCGCCGTTGTCGGCCGCGTGTGCGAGCCGGTGCCGGGCGGTCCTGCCGTTCGCGTTGTCCGTTAACGACACGTTTATTGAGCTATGTACCGTTCTAAAACGATTTATTCGAAAGGAATTTGCTATGTCTACCAAAATTGAAGTCAATGCCATGGGCGATGCCTGCCCGCTGCCCGTCGTCAAGACGCTCAAAGCCCTGAAGCAGCTCGATGGCGAGGGCGCCGTCGTGATCTCGGTCGATAACGAGACCGCAGTCAAGAACATCTCCAAGATGGCGCAGGAGAAGGGCTGCACGGCCTCGGTCGAGAAGGTTTCTGACGCCGAGTGGCACGTGACCGTCTCGACGGCTGGTGCCGTGGCCGTTGCGGACCCCGAGCAGGACGGCGCTGCTTTCTGCGACGCCAGCGCCGGCAAGGGCAAGCTCGTCATTTCCGTCTACACCGACTGTATGGGCCGCGGAGACGACGAGCTGGGCCACAAGCTCATGAAGGCGTTTATTTTTGCTGTGACGCAGCAGGAGGAGCTGCCCGCGACCATGCTGTTTTACAACGGCGGCGCCAAGCTCACCGTCGAGGGCTCGCCGGTGCTCGATGACCTGAAGGGTCTGGCCGAGCAGGGCGTCGAGATCCTTACCTGCGGCACCTGCCTCGATCACTTTGGCATTAAGGACCAGCTCGCGGTGGGCGAGGTCACCAACATGTACGTGATCGTGGAGAAGATGGAGCAGGCGGTGCGCGTCGTGCGCCCGTAGCGTATTGGTTGGAGGTGCCATGAGGGAGAAGCGCCCGGCGCTTGTTATCACGTTTCCTACCACGGCGGCCGCCATGGGGTGCGAGACCTTATGCATCGAGCGCGGCCTTCCCGGGCGAACGATTCCCGTGCCCGGGGAGGTCGCTGCCGGCTGCGGTCTGGCGTGGAAGGCGTTGCCTGCCGATGAGGAGCTGCTGCGCGGCGAACTCGCCGCGGCGGGCGTTCCCACCGAGGGCTATACCGTGATTGATATGTGGGAGGTCGTGCGATGATCTACCTGGATAACGCGGCGACGACCATGCGCAAGCCGCAGACGGTCATCGATGCCGTGACGCAGGCGATGTGTTCGCTCGGCAATGCCGGGCGCGGCGCCACGTCGGGTGCGCTCGACGCGGCGCGTACGATTCACACTTGCCGTGCCAAGCTCGCGCGCCTTTTTGGTTGCCCGAGGGCGGACCATGTGTGCTTTACGCTCAACTCCACGGCGGCGCTCAACACCATCATCAATGGCGTGGTGCGCCCCGGCGACCGCGTGGTCACAACGGTGCTCGAGCACAACTCCGTGCTGCGTCCGCTCAACCGCCTGGCGGTAGAGCAGGACGTGACCGTTGAGCATGCGGGCTGTGACGCGAACGGCGTGCTCGACTACGACGAGCTCGAGCGGTTGGTCACGCCGGGCACGCGTGCTGTGGTGGTGACGCATGCCTCCAATGTGACCGGCAACGCGGTCGACATTGCGCGCGTGGCCGCCATGGCTCATGCGGCTGGCGCACTGGTGATCGTCGATGCCTCGCAGTCTGCCGGTACGGCGCGTATCGATATGCAGGCCATGGGGCTCGACATTGTGTGCTTTACCGGCCACAAGGGGCTCATGGGTCCGCAGGGGACCGGCGGCCTGGCCGTGGCGGAGGGCGTTGACGTGGCTCCGTGGGCCATGGGCGGCACGGGCGTGCACAGTTTCGACCCTTTGCAGCCACTCGAGTGGCCCACGCGCCTGGAGGCGGGCACGCTCAACGGCCACGGCATCGCGGGCCTTTCTGCCGGCCTCGACTTTATCGAGGCCCAAGGCGGAGTCGAGGCGATCGCGGCGCATGAGCGAGCGCTGGCTGATCGCTTTCTCACGGGCGTGCGCGAGATTCCGGGGATTAAGCTCTACGGTGCGTTTGACCAGCCCGTGCGCTCGGCGATCGTCTCACTCAACGTGGGCGATATCGACTCTGCCGAGATCTCGGACGCGCTCATGCAAGGGTGGGGGATTGCGACACGCCCCGGCGCCCACTGCGCTCCGCTCATGCACCGTGCGCTGGGGACCGAGCGTCAGGGTGTCGTTCGCTTCTCGTTTGGGTATTTCAACACGGACGAGGAAGTCGACACCGCGATTGACGCTTTGCGCGATTTAGCCTGCTAAAGCTGCTAGGCCGTTTATACTTGCGGGACGGGTATTTTGCCCGTCCCGTTTTTGTTTCGACCCGAAAGGTGTGCATATGGCCTCATCCGCCCCGCGTGGTCTACGCTCCGATCATGTCGTTACCGTTGGCATCGCCCTGTTCTCGATGCTCTTTGGCGCCGGCAACCTCATTATTCCGCCGCTGCTGGCGCTGCAGGCCGGCACGGTCACGCCGCTTGCCATGACTGGCTTTTTGATTGCTGCCATCGGCCTGCCTGTTATGGGCTTTATCGCCGTGGCGCTCGCCGGAACGGCGCGCGAGCTTGCCGGCCGCGTGCACCCCAAGTTCGGTGAGTTCTTTGTCGCGGCGGTGTATCTGGCCATCGGCCCGTGCCTGGCTATTCCGCGCACAAGCTCTACGGCGTTCGAAATGCTGGTGCCGCTGCTACCCGAGGGTGTTTCGCTTGGCACGGCACGTCTGGTGTTTGCCATCGGGTTCTTCGTTGTCGCGTTTGCGCTCACGCTGCGCCCCGGCGTCATCACGCGCGTGCTCGGTCGCATTACGGGCCCTGCGCTCATTGCGCTTATCGTGCTGGTCGTGGGTGCTGCCGTGATCTCGCCGCTGGGACCGGCTGCCGCGCCTCAGGCTCCCTACGATGCAGGCGCCGCCGTGCAGGGCTTTTTGACTGGCTATCAGACCATGGACCTGCTCGCGTCGCTCGCCTTCGGCATCATCATCGCCGAGACCATCCACGAGTTGGGCGTTACCGACGATAGGCGCGTGGCCTTCGAGATCTCGCGTTCGGGTGTGATCGCCGGCGTGCTCATGGCCATCATCTATTGCGGCTTGGCCCTTGCCGGTATGCAGCTCGGCACCGTGATGCCCGACGCCACTAACGGCGCTGCAATCCTTGCTCGCTCGGCCTCCATGCACTTTGGCCTTGCCGGCACGGTTGTGGTATTTGCGATTTTCTTCCTCGCCTGCATGAACGTGTGCATCGGCCTCATCAGCTGCTGCTCGCGTTACTTCTGCGAGACTTATGTGGTCGAAGGGGGAGCGGAGGCCTCCGAGGAGGCCATGCGCCGTCCCTTTGCGATTCTCGCCTTTGTGTTCGCGGCGTTTTCGTGCGTGCTCTCCAACGTGGGCCTCGACGTGATCCTTATGTTCTCAGTACCTATGCTCAACGCCTTGTATCCCGTTGCCATCGTGCTGGTACTGATGGGCTTGGTGCACGGCTTTTGTGACGCGCATCCGCAGGTGTGGGTCTGGGTCGGCGGCGTTGTCGCGGTGCAGAGCGTGATCACCTCGGTTCGCGACGCGTTCTTTGCGGGCACGTGGCTGCCGTTCGATGCGCTGCCGCTGGCGGACATCGGTGCCGCGTGGGCGCCGGTTGCCGTGGTGGCGTTTGTGATCGGCCTGGCCCATAGCCAGTTTGTCGCACATTCGAGGAGCTAGGGTTTCTGCGCTTGCACAGGCGGGGAGTCTCCCCTATAATTTCCTTCGCTTTGGGACACGCAAGGTTTAGACCTTAGCTGCTCAACACCTTCGGGACGTGGCGCAGTTTGGTAGCGCGCCTGCTTTGGGAGCAGGATGTCGCAGGTTCAAATCCTGTCGTCCCGACCATATCTTGCGGGCGTAGTTCAATGGTAGAACCCCAGCCTTCCAAGCTGATGACGCGGGTTCGATTCCCGTCGCCCGCTCCATAAGATAGTTTTAACGGCTTTGGCTCCATTTGGTGCCAGAGCCGTTTTCATTAGCGTGCCGGGCGACGGGAATCGAACTCGGCAGGGTGCGAAGCTGTGAAAATGCGTGAGCATTTTCCAGCGCAGCACGCAAGGGCCAATGGCCCGCAGCGAAACAAGGGTTTGCGAAGCAAACCCTTGGACTTCCCGTCGCCCGCTCCACAAGATAGATGAATGGCTCTGGTTCCTTTTGGGACCAGAGCCATTTTCGTAAGTGCACAGGGTGACGGAATCGATGCCGCCCCGCGCCCCACCTAAGTAGCGTTGAAATATGGACTGTCGTTTGGCTTTTGCGAACCCATTGAAGGCCGGGGTAGCTAATTTGGGATGGGGCTTTTTGACTTACTCTAGCGATCGGCTGGCAAATGTGGTCAAAAAGCCCTGTTCCAAAATGACTGGTCTGGTGCTGAGCCACGAAAGCGGCCCATCTACTACGTTTGGCCCGCAGGGGTCGACAATGGCAGCATTTTTGTAAAATCGGCAAGCCGTCTACCAGCGGTTTTGATATTTCGGATTTCGGTATGGTCGAGGGCGATCGGTTAAACGTAGTAGATAGGCCCATTTCGTGGCGAACAGTAGGATTCGCGGTCCAAGGCTGCCGGTTTCGGATGGCCAACCTGGAAGTTGCGGTGGAATAGTTCCTAAAAGGCCCGTGGAAGCTTGAAAACAGGAACCATTTCACCGCAACTTAGGGTGGGATGGGGCTAGTGGCGGGATTGGTGGCGGAGCTTGTCGATGGTGGAGTCGGTGCTTCGGCTGTGGGCTTCGGCGGCGCGGTCGCGAGCATCGGCGGCGGTTTGGCGCTTGCGACGGTAATCGATCATGCCTTGGATGATGGGCTTGCCAAAGCTCACGACATCATCGTTGTAGATGGCGGTTCGGGCTGCGAGGAGGCAGTCGGTAAAGTCCATATGGGTCTTGCCAAAGAGTTTGACGGCAAGGGCGACAACGGTGGGCTCGTCGACCATGACGTCATCGAGCAGCCTTTTCAAGGCCGCAGCAATCTCAACGCGGGGAACCTTATAGACGTCGCGCAGCGTGACCACGACGCGTGTGATGATTTCGGGGTAGACGCGAGCGGTGCGCGTGGCGATGACCTTGGCAGCGCGCGGTGACAGAACTTCGTCGTCGTCAAGCAGGTAGCGCAGGATGACGGTCTCGTCGATGATGGTGCTACTCATGGATATCTACTTCCTCGGGACCCAAAATCGAATCGTCGCTTTCTGTAGCAAGGTACTCAATCCAGGCATTGCGCTCCTCGGAGCGGCGATTGGGGTCCCCATATGCTTTGAGCGATCCATAGGCGGCGGTGCCGTCCTTTGAGCGCACGGCGACCGGTTGAAAGGGAAGCTTGCGCATCAAAATGCTCTGCGCGACAAAAAGGCGAACGGCCTCGGCAAGCGATGTGCCCATGGCGTCGTAGAGATGCTCGGCATGCTGCTTGTCTTCCTCGCGAATGCGCACCTGCAGGATGGCTCGTTTTTGAGTCGATGTCATCACTGGCCTCCCTTAATGAGCGTGCAATATGAATAGTCAAATACAGCATCGGCTAATAATAGCCAATTTTATAACAACTACTTTATTGCACTAGAGTAATTGAGACTGAACAATAATACAAACGTACTACATCCTTCAGAAGCGAGCGTGAAATCTTTCGTGGATGTACGCATGTAATACACTCACCTTTATAGCTTCTAGAGAATAATTCCAACCTGCCAAAACCCCTGCAATACACCCGTATTGCAGGGCCTATGCTCAAGTTTGCCCCAGGCAACTGCGTATATTTAACCTGTATATCGTTGGAGGAACTCTATCGAAGCGCCTGTTTCGCCGTATGCGCTTCGATACGCCGATGCTGGACCACGGGCGGTCCGGGGCAACGTCGACAGGGTCTCTCCGGCATGGGATTCAGGAGGGAGTGAACAACATGGGCAATAAACGAGTCGTGGCTGATTCTTCACGCTGCATTGGGTGCCAAACCTGTATGGCGGCGTGCATCGAGGCGCACGATATTCCCGGCAACATCGCCGCACCTCGCTTGCGCGTAACGCGCACCTACGAGATTTCCGCGCCGGTGGCATGTCACCACTGCGAGGACGCTCCGTGCGCCAAGGCCTGCCCTACGGGCGCCTTGTTCTTTGATCCAAAGAACCATCGCATCGGCGTCAACGAGGACAACTGCATCGGTTGCAAGAGCTGCGTCATGGCATGCCCCTTTGGCGCCGTGAGCGTGGCGACCACGCAGGTCCCCGTCTTGATGGGCGACGTGCGCGTGGGTTCGCAGACTAAGAGCTTCGTGCTCAAGTGCGACCTGTGCGTGGACCGTCCTGGTGGTCCGGCGTGTGCCGAGGCGTGTCCGACCAAGGGTCTCACCCTGGTAGACGAGGAGCGTCTGGCAGAACTGACTGCCGAGCGTGCCCGCGCCACCATCGAAAACGAGGCGTAAGCGTCGGGCGACAGGCCCAATGATTGTCAAATAAGTACCGAGTATTCGGTAGCAGAGAAAGGAAGGAGGGTGTCATGGAGAAGCATAAAGTGATCTGCCCGTACTGCGGCGCCGGTTGCCAGTTTAACCTCTTGGTCCAAAACGGCCAGGTTGTGGGTACCGAACCGCTCAACGGCATCACCAATCAGGGCGAGCTGTGCCTTAAGGGCATGAGCGGCTACGACTTCATCAACGACACCAAGATCTTGACTCCTCGCGTACTGCACCCGATGATCCGCCGCACCAAGGGCGCGGATCTTGAGCGCGTAAGCTGGGACGAGGCACTGGATTTCACCGCATCTAAGATGCAGGCCATAATTGACGAATATGGTCCTAACGCTGTCATGACCACCGGCTCCTCGCGAGGCGGCGGCAATGAGGCGAACTACGTCATGCAGAAGTTTACGCGTGCGTGCATCGGCACCCACAGCGTAGACAACTGCGCCCGTACTTGACACGGCCCTACTGTCCTCGGTCTGATGGACACGGTTGGTTCAGGTTGCATGTCATGCTCCATCCCCGGTATGGAGGATGCGGGCTGCATTTTCCTCTTCGGCTATAACCCTGCCGATTCGCACCCCATCGTCGCAAGGCGTATCGTGCGAGCCAAAGAAAAGGGTTGCAAGATCATCGTCGCCGACCCGCGCCATATCGAAACCGCGCGTATCGCCGATCTCTACCTTCCGATCAAGAACGGTTGCAACGTTGCGTTCCTCAACGCCTTTGCCAACTGCTTGGTCAACGATGGCCTCTACGACAAGGAATTCGTCGCCGAGCACACGAACGGCTTTGACGAATGGTGGGAGACCATCAAGAACTACACTCCCGAATCCGTACAGGACATCACGGGTGTCGAGCCCGCGTTGATCCACCAAGCTGCCGAGATGTACGCCACGGCGAAGCCCTCTGCCATCATTGGCTGGGGCATGGGCGTATGCCAGCAGAAGCAGAACCTGAAGACGGTGCACACCATCGCCTCCATCGCCTGCGTTGCCGGCCAGATCGGCAAACCCAATTCCGGCCTCGCGCCCGTGCGTGGTCAGAACAACGTTCAGGGCTCCTGCGATATGGGCATGCTGCCTAACCTGTACCCTGGTTACCAGAAGGTCACCGACCCGGCAGTGCGTGCCAAGTTTGCCAAGGCTTGGGGCGTGCCCGAGGAAAAGCTCCCGCTCGAGGAGGGCTACAAGCTCACCGACCTGGGTCACCTGGTCGACGAGGGCAAGGTGCACTGCTTCTACAACTACGGCGAGGACCCGGTGCAGACCGAGCCCGATTCGGCCGGTATGCGCAAGACGCTCTCCGAGCTGGATCTGTTCATTTGCCAGGACATCTTTATGACGCAGACGACCATGCTCGCCGACGTCATCCTGCCCGCTACCTCTTGGGGCGAGCACGAGGGTGTCTTTACCGCATCCGACCGTAGCTTCCAGCACTTTGACGCGGCTGTTCCGCCCAAGGGCGAGTGCCGTCACGACTGGGAGATCTTTGCCGACCTGTCCACGCGCATGGGCTACCCCATGCACTACGACAACACCGAGCAGATCTGGAACGAGTGCATTAGCCTGTGCCCCAACTTTGTGGGCGCGACCTACGAGAAGATGGCTCCCGAGGGCGGCTACGCACAGTGGCCTGTCAAGAGCACCGATGTGAACGACCATGGCACCCCCGACATGTTCGCGGGTGGCAAGTTCACTACCAAGGACGGCCGTGCCAACCTGATGGCGCACGACTGGGAGGCGCCCTCCGAGCTTCCCGACGATGAGTACCCGCTCATCCTTTGCACCGTCCGCGAGGTCGGCCACTACAGCTGCCGTTCGATGACCGGTAACTGCAAGACGCTGGCACTGCTTGCCGACGAGCCCGGCTTCGTTCGCATGAATCCCGCGGACGCGAAGGCCCGCGGCATCAAGAACGGCGACATCGTCTCGGTTCACAGCCGCCGCGGCCAGGTTTATAGCCGCGCGGACGTGTCCGACCGTATCAACAAGGGCACGGTCTATATGACCTACCAGTGGTGGATCGGCAAGTGCAACGAGCTGACCATGCACAAGGTCGACCCGGTCTCGCACACGCCCGAGGACAAGTTCTCTGCCTGCCAGGTCGACGCCATCGCCGACCAGGTGTGGGCCGAGGGCGAGGTGGAGCGTCAGTACACCGAGCTCAAGCAGGCTCTGGTAGACGCCGCCGCTCCCCAGGACGTTGAGCCCGGCGCCGCCAAGTTCGATGACGAGACGCACGTGAACCAAATCGTGTAGTCCCGTTCTCGTTGGCTTTTTGGGCCGGGCGTCCCGTACGTTCGGGAGCCCGGCCCGTTATTTTGAAAGGAAGTGGGGATGAACCGCTTCATCGACATCAACCCGGAGAGGTGCATCGGCTGCGGAACATGCCAGTCCGCCTGTGCCGACGCCCACCGGATGCAGGGTCTTCAGGATACGCCGCGCCTGGCGCTCGTGAAGACCGGCGGTATTTCGGCCGCCCTTGCCTGCCACCATTGCGAGGGTGCCCCCTGCGCCGAGGTCTGCCCGGTGAATGCCATCGAGCACGATGGCGACCGCATCCACGTCAAGGAGCAGGAGTGCATCGGGTGCAGGCTGTGCGCCATCGCGTGCCCCTTCGGAGCCATCCATCCCGATGGCACGTCTATCGCCGGTGTCGCAGGCATGTGCGACCCGACGCCTTCGTATCCTAAGTCCCTGAGCAGCCTGCTTACGTGGGCTCCCGGCCAGTACACCTGCGCTGTCAAGTGCGACCTGTGCGCCTTCGATCCGGACGGCCCGCATTGTGTGGCGGCGTGCCCCACCAAGGCGCTGACCGTCATGGGCGGCGCGGCCGATCGCGAGCTCGACGAGGCCAAGCGCCTGCGCTCGATCGAAAACGGTCCAGTCGTCGACGTTACCGCTGTGGCCCAGGGCCTGTCCGAGAAAGCAGAAGGGAGCGTAAACAATGGATAGCATGACGCTGTTTATCGCATCGCTTGCCGTCTCGTGCATCGGTGCGCTCGCCTCGGTTCTGCTGATCAAGGCCGATAACGCCGCCAAGACCGCCGGCTGCCTGATCGGCGCCGTCGCAGCCGTGCTGTCGTTCATCGCGGGCCTCGAGGCCGTGCTTGGCGACGTTTCGTCCCTCAACACGGTCTTCTTTTTCCCGTTCGCCCGTCTCGAGCTCTTGCTCAACGGCCTTGCGGGCCTGATCGTGGTCCTCATCTCAATCCTCGCCTTTGCGGGCTTCATCTACGGTCTGTCCTACTTCGATGAGTACCCGGGCAAGGTCGGGCGCGCCGGTTTCTTCATGAACACCTTCGTCGCCTCGATGATGCTCGTCATCACCGCCGACAACGTGTTCTGGTTCCTGGTCGCCTTTGAGCTCATGTCCCTTACGAGCTACTTCCTTGTCGTTATCGAGGAGAACAAGAACTCCATTAGGGGCGGTTGGCTCTACTTCGTCATCGCGCACGTGGGCTTTGTCCTTATCATGGCGAGCTTCCTGCTCATGACCAACGGCGTGGGCGGTTCCTTCAGCTTCAGTGATTTCCGTACGCATGACTTTGGACCCGCCGTCTCCTCCGCGTGCTTCGTCCTCGCGTTCTTCGGATTCGGCGCAAAGGCCGGTATCATCCCGCTGCACTCCTGGCTGCCCCAGGCGCACCCCGAGGCGCCGTCCAACGTGTCCGCCCTCATGTCCGGCGGCATGATCAAGATCGGCATCCTGGGAATCCTCAAGGTCGGTCTCGACCTGCTCGCGGGTTCGGGCGTCCAGCTCTGGTGGGGCCTCATGGTCCTGGTCTTCGGATCCATCTCGTCGGTCCTGGGCGTCGTCTACGCCCTCCACGAGCACGACATTAAGCGCCTGCTGGCCTACCACTCCGTCGAGAACATCGGCATCATCTTGCTCGGTGTCGGCGCGTCCATGACGGCGCACGCCCTGGGCAACGACGTCATCGCGACGATCGCGCTCATGGCCGCCCTCTACCACACGCTCAACCACGCCATGTTCAAGGGCGAGCTGTTCCTCGGCGCGGGTTCCCTGCTCTATGCCACGGGTACGCGCAACATGGAGAAGATGGGCGGCCTGTTCCGCCGTATGCCGGTCACGGCCGTCTGCTTCCTCATCGGTGCCCTTGCCATTTCGGCTATCCCGCCGCTCAACGGCTTCGTTTCCGAGTGGTTCACCTACCAGTCCCTGTTCAACATCTCGACGCTCTCCGACCCGGGCGTCATGGTGTTCGCCGTCGCCTCCGCGGCCGCCCTCGCCATCACCGGTGCCCTGGCCGTCACGTGCTTCGTGAAGGCCTACGGCGTCTCGTTCGCGAGCAGCCCTCGTTCCCAGGAGGCCGCGAACGCCAAGGAGTCCCCGGCTCCGATGTTGTTCTCGCAGATGCTCCTCGCGGCCATCTGCGTGGTGCTGGGAATCGGCTCTCCCGTCATCGCCCCGGTTCTGGGCGACGTCGCCCAGAGCGTGCTTGCCGGCTCTGCCATCACAGCCACCTCGGGCGTGTCTCTGGTGAACGAGATTTCCGGTGCCGCCACCTCCACCCCCGCGATCGCCATCGCGCTCGTGGTCCTCACCGGCCTCGCGTTCGTGTTGAGGTCCTGCCTCGGCACCAAGGCCCCCGCTAAGAAGACCGACCCTTGGGCGTGCGGCTACGAGCCCAACGAGCACATGCCCGTCGTCGCCACGAGCTTCGCGTCAGACGTAGAGCTCTTCATGGGCCCGCTCTACACCCTGCGCGAGGTATGCACCAAGATCTGCTGGTCCATCGCGCACGTGTTCCAGAAGCTCACCGGTGTCGCCCAGGGCGTTGAGCCCCTGCCCGACCGCTTCCTGGTCGATGCACCGAGCGAGGGTGCCGATAAGCTGGCCGGCCTCGCCTCCAAGATCGAGGGCGGCAACTACTCCGTATACATCTGCTACATCGTCGCGGCGCTCGTGGTCTTCCTCGTGCTCGCCGTGGTCATGGTCTAGAGAGGGGAGAGGATATTATGAACATCGTTCTTGCGATAGCGCAGGGCCTCGTGGTCATGCTGGTCGCGCCCTTCTTCTCCGGCCTCGCCCGTGTGATTCGCGCGAAGATGCACAATCGCCGCGGTCCGTCCATCCTTCAGGATTACCGGGACCTCGCGAAGCTCATGGCGCGTCCCGAGTCCGTGAGTTCCGACTCGAGCTTCGTGCTGCGCATCATGCCGCCGCTGTTCCTCGCGGTGTCGTTCATGCTCGCCATGGGCCTGCCCATGTTCACGCTCGAGAGCCCCATGCCCGTCTTTGGTGACGCCATCACCATCATGTACGCGCTCGCGCTGTCCCGCTTCTTCTTCGCGCTGTCCGGCGTGGATTCCTCCAACGCCTACGCGGGCTTCGGCGGTATCCGCGAGCTCCTCATGAGCGTGCTCATCGAGCCGTCCATGCTCATCGCGCTGTTTACCGTCGCCATCGTGTGCGGCTCCACGGACATTGCGACCATGGGTCAGCACATCGTTACGGGCAACGTCTCGAGCGTCGTCGCCGTCATCCTCGCCGGCGTCGCCTTCGCGGCCGCCTGCTATATGGAGCTCGGCAAGCTTCCGTTCGATCAGGCCGAAGCCGAGCAGGAGCTCCAGGAGGGCCCGCTCGCCGAGCTCTCCGGCCCGTCCCTGGCCATGATGAAGCTCGCCATGGGCATGAAGCAGGTCGTGGTCGTCGCTTGGTTCACCTCCATCTTCATCCCCTGGGGAGAGCCCGCGACCATCGGCGTCACCGCTCTCGTGGGCGCCGTCGTCTTCCTTGTCAAGTGCCTGGTCGATTTCGTTGTCTGCGGCGTGCTCGAGAACTCCGTTTCCCGTTCGCGCTTCAAGGTGCTCGGTAACCAGACCTGGGCCGTCGTCGGCATCGCGGTCCTCGCGTTCGTCTTCGTCGTCGTAGGCGTGTAGGGAGAAGGGAGAAACTATGTCAATCGAATCGAGCTTGTCCCTCTTTGCCATGGTGGCGATCGCCGTCCCCATGCTGGGCTCCCTGCTCATCGTCATGCTGCCGCGTCCCTACGCTAAATGGATCTGCGCCTTTGCCGGCGGCATCGCCACGGTCGCTTCCGTTGGCTTGGCCGCGACGTTTGCCGGAAACGGCATGAACGCGGTCGATGTAACCTGGGCGAGTATGGGCCAGACCTTGGTCATGGGCTTCATATTCGACCGGATGAGCACGCTGCTCGCACCCGCGTTCGTCGCTATCGGCCTGCTCGTCGTCATCTATTCGTTCCCGTACATGAGCGATAAGAACAAGGAGCATCCCGACGCGCCCCGTCGCCGCTTCTACGTGTACTTCTCCACGTTCATCGGCGCCATGGCCGGTCTCGCCTACAGCTCCACCATCGTCGGCCAGCTCGTTTTCTTCGAGATCACCGGCGTGTGCTCCTGGGGCCTCATCAGCTACTACATGACGCCCACGGCCAAGAAGGCCGGTATGAAGGCGCTCATCATCACCCATATCGGCGCTCTGGGACTCTACATCGGCGCGGCCTTCCTGTTCGCCGGAACCGGCACGTTCGCGCTGAGCGCGATCTCCCAGCTCGATTCCGGTATGAAGACCGTCGTGCTGCTGCTCATCCTGTTCGCCGCTTGGGCCAAGTCCGCCCAGTTCCCGCTCTACATGTGGCTGCCCTCCGCAATGGAGGCCCCCACGCCCGTTTCCGCCTACCTCCATGGCGCGTCCATGGTGAAGGTCGGCGTGTGCGTGTTCGCCCGCGCTCTTGCGAGTGCCGGCGATATCCCCGAGATCGTCGGTTGGGTCGCCATCATCGACGCCGTCGTGACCATGCTCTTCGGCTTCCTCATGTACCTGCCCCAGAAGGATATGAAGCGCCTGCTCGCCTTCTCGACGATCGCGCAGCTCGCCTACGTGTTCTTCGGCCTGGGCCTCTCCGTGTTCGGAAGCCAGATGGCGTTCAACGGCGCCGTCGAGCACATCTTCAACCACGCGTTCACCAAGACCCTGTTCTTCCTCATCGCCGGCTCCCTCAGCTTCACGCTGGGAACCCGTATGTTGCCCAAGATCCAGGGCCTCATGAAGAAGTACCCGGTCACGGGCGTGGGCTTCGCGGTCGCCGCGACCGCTATCGCCGGCGTGCCCCCCATGAGCACGTTCTTCTCCAAGTTCCAGATTATTTCCGGTGGCTTCGCGGTTGGTGCTTCCAACACGGTCATCTTCGTCCTCGTGTGCGTCATGGTCGTCGAGACCGTCGCCACCTTCGCATGGTTCCTGCGTTGGATGGGTAAGGTCCTGCCCGGTGAGCCGAGCGAGACCGTGGCCGCCGGCCAGCCCCTTCCGCGCGCCATGGCGTTCGTGTTCGTCGTCCTCATGATCATGGTCGTCGTCGCCGGTCCTCTGTCCTCTAGTTGGATGGGTTAGGAGGTAGGACATGGGTTATTCGTTAGTCAATATCCTGGGCGGTCTTCTGATCGTGACCTCCACCATGGTGGTCGTCTCGAAGACCATCCCGTCCGCCATTAAGTGGTACGCGATCCAGTCGGTTGTCCTGGTGGGCGTGCTGCTCACCCTGGGCCTCACCACCGGTGCCACCGAGCTTCTCATGTGGGCCGCGTCGGCCTTCGTCACCAAGGTGATCCTCGTTCCGTTCATTCTCAACCGTGCCTACAAAAAGATGGGTTCGCCTGCCGATAGCACGCTGACCTCCTCCATCAAGCCGGCCTGGACCATCATCCTCACCGGTCTGGAGGTGGCCATCTGCTTCGCGGTGGTCACGCGCCTGAGCCTGCCCACCGCTGAGGTGGCTACTCCGGCCCTCGCCATCAGCTTCGCGCACTTCTTCGTCGGCCTCACGTGCATCATCTCCCAGCGCAACATCCTCAAGCAAATCTTCGGGTACTGCCTTATGGAGAACGGTAGCCACGTGACGCTCGCCCTGCTCGCGCCCACGGCCCCCGAGATCATCGAGATCGGCATCGCCACCGACGCCATTTTCGCCGTCATCATCATGTCCGCCGTCGTCGTGAGGATCTGGAACGACACCAAGTCGCTCGACTCCCACGACCTGACCGAATTGAAGGGGTAGGCCATGGATGTTTCAATGCTGACGGTCGCCCTGCTCGCTTGTCCCCTCGTGTTCTCCCTGATTATGGCTGCGCTCCCCAAGACGACGTCCTACAGCGTCTTTGCGGGGCTCAACACCATCTCCGTCGCGGCGACCCTCGTCCTTTCGGTCGTCACCGCGGGAACCATGCTCTCGAGCGGGCAGAATATCGACGCTTTGGGCCTGTGGCTCCATCTCGATTCGCTCTCGTCGATCTTCGTCCTTCTGGTAGGCATCATCGGGTTCATCACCGGCGTGTACTCCATCTCCTATATCAAGATCGATATCGAGGAGAAGACCATGCCGGCCGAGCGCACCAAGCAGTACTACGCGCTGTTTAGCCTGTTCGTTTTCACGATGCTGCTCGCCTGCCTGTCCAACAACATCATCCTCACCTGGGCGGCGGTCGAGGCCACCACGTTGTCGACCGTGTTCCTCGTGGGCATCTACAAGAACAAGCAGGCGCTCGAGGCGTCTTGGAAGTACGCGATGGTCTGCACCGCCGGCGTGGCCTTCGGCCTGTTCGGCACGCTGCTTATCTACGCGAACGCCGCCGATATCATGCCCAACGCGCATGAGGCAGCCTTCCTCACCTCCATCATGCCCTACGCCGACCAGTTCGACCCGATGCTCGTGCGCCTCGCGTTCGCGTTCATCGTCATCGGCTTCGGCACCAAGGCGGGCCTGTTCCCCATGCACACTTGGCTGCCCGACGCGCACTCCCAGGCTCCGAGCCCGGTCTCCGCGCTGCTCTCGGGCGTGCTGCTCAAGTGCGCCATGCTGGTGATCATCCGCTTCTACTCCCTGTCCATCATCACGGTGGGCGACACCTATCCGCGTACGCTCCTGCTCATCCTGGGCACGCTGTCCATCCTGGTGGCCGCCCTGTGCATCTTTAAGCAGGACGATATCAAGCGCCGCTTCGCGTACTCCTCCGTCGACAACGTCGGCGTGGTCGCGCTGTGCCTGGGTATCGGTGGTCCGCTCGGTATCGCCGCCTGCCTGCTGCACTGCATCTTCCACGGTTTCACGAAGGCGCTCGCCTTCTGCATGGCCGGTAACATCCAGCACATCTACCACACCCGCGACCTGAACAAGATCAAGGGCGTCGTCGAGATCGCTCCCGTCACGGCAGCGCTCACCATCATCGCCCTGCTCGCGCTCGCCGCCTTCCCGCCGTTCGCCCTGTTCATCTCCGAGTTCCTCACCTTCGTGGCCGGCGTCCAGTCCGGTCCCATCTGGGTGGTCGTGCTCGTGGCCATTGGCCTCACCGGCGTGTACTTTGCCCTTACCGGCATCGCGCTCAAGTCCATCTTCGGCAAGGCGCCCGAGGGCATGAAGCGCCACGAGGTGCCCGCCCTCATGATCATCCCCGAGATCGCCCTCGCGATCGTGGTCATGTGGTTCGGTATCGCCACCCCGGTCGCCATCACGAGCGGCGTCGAGGATGCAACGTCCGTCGTTTTGAACCAGAGCGTCGAAGAGCTCCACGAGGCTCCTCTCTACCGCATGGTGTTCAGTTCCCAGACCAAGACAAGCGAGGTGAATTAGCACCATGGCAGAACCTGAAAAGAAGGACTACGCTCGTCGTTGCGAAAGCCACGTCGAGGCCCTGCGCGCCGCAGTGCCGGGCGCTATCGAGAAGGTTGAGTGGCAGTGCGAGGACCAGCTGACGATCACCGTCAAGCTGGACCGTCTGCCCGAGGCCGTCCACTACCTGTACTACGAGCGCTACGGCTGGATTCCCGTGATTGTCGGCAACGACGAGCGCTCCCTGTGCGGCCGTTACGCCGTGTACTACGTCATCTCCATGGAGGGGGAGGACCCCGGCTGGGTTACCGTGCGTGCCGAGGTCGACCCCGCCAAGATGACGTTCCCGTCCGTGACGCCGTTCGTCCCCGCCTGCGTGTGGGGCGAGCGCGAGCTGCGCGATATGTTCGGCCTGATTCCCGAGGGTCTGCCCGACCGCCGTCGCCTGGTGCTTCCCGACGATTGGCCCAGCGGGCTGTACCCGTTGCGCAAGGATTCGATGGATTACCGTTTCCGCCCCGCCCCCGCGAGCGACATGGAAAACTACGAATTCCTGGCCGACACCAAGGGCAAGGAGACTACGCTCGTCCCCATGGGACCGCTGCACATCACCTCCGACGAGCCCGGCCACTTCCGCCTGTTCGTGGAGGGCGAGACGATCGTCGATGCCGACTACCGCCTGTTCTACGTGCACCGCGGCATGGAGAAGGTCGCCGAGACGCGCCTGAACTATGACGCCGTGACGTTCCTCGCCGACCGCATCTGCGGCATCTGCGGCTGCGCCCACTCGGTGGCCTATGCCGAGGCCGTCGAGCGCGCCCAGGGCATTCATGTCCCGCCGCGCGCCCAGTACATCCGCGCCATCATGCTCGAGGTCGAGCGTCTGCACTCACACCTGCTCAATATTGGCCTCGCATCGCACTACACCGGCTTCGACTCCGGCTTCCAGCAGTTCTTCCGCGTCCGCGAGAAGTCCATGGACCTGGCCGAGAAGCTCTCCGGTCACCGCAAGACCTACGGCCTCAACGTGATCGGCGGCGTGCGTCGCGACATTTTGGCCGAGCAGAAGCTCTCCACGCTCACGACCATCCACCAGCTGCGCTCCGAGGTTCAGGAGCTCGTCGACGTCTTGCTCTCCACGCCCAACTTTATTGAGCGTACGAGTGGCATCGGCATCTTGGATCGCAAGATCGCACGCGACTTCTCGCCGGTCGGCCCGCTCATGCGTGGCTCGGGCTATGCCCGCGACGTGCGTTTTGACCACCCCTTCGACGGCTACGCCGATCCGGACGTTCAAAAGATGCACGCCGCCACGGCTGACACCTGCGATGCCTTCGGCCGTACCGCCGTTCGCATCCAGGAGGTCTACGATTCGATCGATATGATCGAGACCATGCTCGAGAACTGCCCGTCGGGCCCCATCCTCACCACGGATTGGGAGTACACCCCGCACAAGTACGCCATCGGTGCCACCGAGGCGCCGCGCGGCGAGGACGTGCACTGGGCCATGCTCGGCAATAACCAGAAGTGCTACCGCTGGCGCGCCAAGGCCGCCACGTACAGTAACTGGCCGGTCCTGCGCTACATGTTCCGCGGCAACACCGTGGGCGATGCGGCGCTGATCGTTGGCTCGCTCGACCCGTGCTATTCCTGCACCGACCGCGTGACGGTGACCGATGTCGCCGCCAAGCGCGACCACGTGCTCGATAAGGAGCAGTTCGAGAACGTCTGGCGCGACAAGTCGCCGCTCGCGGGCGAGGGCACCATGGCCGCTCCGCTCGATGAGGAGGCGCTCTAATATGCTGAAGCTTTGGAAGGTTAACGCCAAGGCCGGCGACGCGACGGTCAAGTACCCGTTTGCGCCGTTCCCCACCAACAAGGACATGCGCGGCAAGCCCGAGCACAATGCCGAGCTCTGCATCGCCTGCGGAGCCTGCGGCGTGGCGTGCCCGGCCGATGCCATTCGCATGGACACCGACCTTGCGGCCGATACCATCACCTGGTCGATCGACTACGGCCGCTGCATCTTCTGCGGCCGTTGCGAGGAAGCCTGCCCCATGGAGGCCATCAAGCTCACCGAGGAGTTTGAGCTGGCCGTCATGAGCAAGGACGACCTCACCAGCAAGAGCGTCTATACGCTCGAGCACTGCTCGCGCTGCGGCAAGCCGTTTGCCCCGCATAAGGAGATCGACTACGCCAAGCGCCTGCTGCAAAAGGCCGGCGGCATGGAGGCGGAGCAGGCCGCCCGTACCGTCGGTATGTGCCAGGAGTGCAAGCGCGAGCTCGACGCCCTGCGCGCCGCCTCGGCCGTAAAGACCGGCAACGCGCACGGCATGGCTGCCAACGAGACGCTTGCGTCCGGCGAGCCCCAGGGCCCCGGCATGGAGTATCTGGGCGGCCAAGGCGTGAACCCGGAGTATATCGACCGCGAGCTTAACCCCGATGCGCCCGAGATTCCCGCCGGTCCGGCGCCGGTCGAGGGCATCATCATGGATTTTGAAACGAAGGAGGAGTAACCATGGCCGAACCCACGCTTTTGCCCGAGCGGCTTCAGTACCGCCCGACCAAGATCGAGCTCGACGAGAGCATCGAGAAGGCCAAGGCGACCCTTCTTAAGAAGATCAAGCGCTCGGTGTACGTCTACCGTGTCGACTGCGGCGGCTGCAACGGCTGCGAGATCGAGATCTTCGGTTCCATCACGCCCGTCTTTGACGTCGAGCGCTTTGGCATCAAGGTCGTGCCCTCGCCCCGTCACGCCGATGTGCTGCTGTACACCGGCGCCGTGACGCGTGCCATGCGCATGCCGGCCCTGCGCGCGTTTGAGGCCGCACCCGATCCCAAGATCGTGGTGTCCTATGGCGCGTGCGGCTGCACCGGCGGCATCTTCTACGACAACTACTGCGTCTGGGGCGGCACGGATAAGATTCTGCCGGTCGATGTCTACATCCCCGGCTGCCCGCCCAGCCCCGCGCAGACCGTCTACGGCTTTGCCATGGCACTTGGCCTGCTGGACCAAAAGCTCCATGCCGAGACTACGGTGGAGGCTGCCGGCGAGCAGGCCGATATCCTGCACCCCGGCGTGCCGTACAAGCTGCGCGTTGCCATCGAGCGCGAGGCTCGCGCCATGAGCGGCTACCGTTACGGCCGCGACCTGGCCAACGAGTTTATGGATACGCTCGAGGACGCGCCCAAGGGTGATATCCGAGGTGCCATGGCGCTGCTCATCGACAAGCAGGACGATCCGCGCCGCGTTGAGGTCTACTCGGCGCTGCAGGATCTGGTGCTGGCCGGAGGTCACTAGATGGAGCTCACGGACCGCTCTGGTTACTTTGCGGGCCCCGGTATGCTCGGCGGCTCCTTTGGCGATGCCTCGCGCGCAAGCGACGAGGCCGCCGAGGGCGTCGCCGACCCCTGCCTGGGCCATGCGCCCGACCAGGTGGTCTTCTATGAGCTCACGCGTAAGTTTGTGGAGACCGAGGAAGACGTTCCCCAGGAGGCCTGCGACGTGCTGTACTACACGCTCGCCGTGGGCCACCACACCGGCGTGCTCGATTGCTTTGAGCCGCGCCTGTCGGTGCCGGTGGATGTCTTCTATTCGCTCGTCGACGCGCTGCCGGAGGGGGAGGCCAAGACCAAGTTCGAGGCCATCCGCTCCTTTGGCGAGTGCCAGCTTGACAAGGCGGCGGTGCCGTCGCTGCTCGAGGCCTGCGACACGCTGCTCGACGAGCGCGGTTTTCGCGGCTCGGCCAAGGCCGGCATCTCGGTGTTCGACGACGACTTTGGCCTGCATGCCCAGCAGGTCGCGTTTCTGATGAAGTTCCGCGATCTGTTTGAGCGCGTGCGCGATGTGTCGGGCGTGTATCTGACGGGAAGGTTGCAGTAATGGGTCGCGTTGTGGATGGTCGTGTGAACGGCGCCCCATTTGCGGGTATCGTGCTCACGGCGGGAAGCGTGCTGCGCGCCGACGATGCCGCCGGCCCCGTGCTCTCCAAAAAGATGGAGGACACGCCTATCGCCGGTTGGTACACCATCGACGGCGGTCAGACGCCCGAGGATGACATCATCGAGGTCAAGCGCGAGCGTCCGCCGCGTTTGGTTTTGGTCGATGCCGCCGACATGGCGCTGCCCGTCGGCGCCATCCGCTTGCTCGATAAGACCGACGTCGCGCGCAAATCGATGTTCACCACGCATTCGCTTCCTTTGTCGATTCTGATCGAAGAGATTGAGCAATCGTGTGATGATATCGTCTTCGTCGGGATTCAGCCGGGCGACACGGAGTTCTACAACCCCATGTCCCCGGAAGTCTTTGAGGCCGTCGACGCCGTGTACGACGCCGTGGCCGCCAACGACTTTTCCCACTTTGTCCGCTTGGGGCAAGAGCAATAGGAGCGCTTGTTCCTGCTGATTAGGAAAGAAGTGATTGACATGGCAGATTCCAAGGTGGAGTACCCCTCTCCCGATTGCCTGGCGCCCGCCGCGATCGAGGCCAAGACCGAGGCCGCCGGCGTGACCAAGGCTAACCTGCCGGTCGCTAAGGCCTTTCTGTTGGCAATGTTCGCCGGCGCGTTTATCGCCTTCGGCGGCCTGTTCTTTACGGTGTTTTTGAGCGACAGCACGCTGGGCTGGGGTGCCCAGCGCGTCGTGGGCGGCCTGTGCTTTTGCCTGGGCCTGGTGCTGGTGCTGGTGTGCGGCGCCGAGCTGTTTACTGGCAATTCGCTTATGGTCTGCGCGCTCAAGAGCAAAAAGATCACCCTTGTCCAGATGCTTAAGGCCTGGGTCGTCGTGTGGGTCGGCAATTTTGTCGGTGCTCTGTTCATCGTCTTTTTGGTGTACATGGCCGGCATCTATAAACTCAACGGCGAGGCGGTCGCCAACTCCATGGTGAGCGTCGCCGCCGGCAAGGTGACGATCGACTGGGTGACGATCTTCTTCCGTGGCATCCTGTGCAATATCTTTGTGTGCCTGGCCGTGTGGATTGGTACTGCGGGCAAGACCGTAGTCGATAAGGTTGTGGGCATTTTGCTGCCCATCGCCGCCTTTGTGGCCTGCGGTTTTGAGCACTGCGTTGCCAACATGTACTTTTTGCCCATGGGTGCCGTGATGCACGCGTGCGGCTATGGTGCCAAGGTTGCCGGGGCCGATGCGCTCAACGTCGCGGGTATTGCGTTTAACCTATCCGCCGCCACGCTGGGCAACATCGTGGGCGGTGCGGTTCTGATCGCGCTCGGCTACTGGTTTGTCTACGCCAAGAAGTCCGAGGCGTAATAAGCCGGAATGACGTACGGGCCTCCCGAGGGGCGTTTGCCTTTTGGGAGGCTCTTCGTGTCTTGCTGCGGTAGATGCTGCGGGCTTTGCGTCGCGGCAGCTGGCGGCAGAGCTGTGGTGCGGTGGGGCCTGAACCCCTGAGCTGGAAGGAATAATCGAGATGGCATCGAGAACTATGCATGACGGTCGCTCCGTGGTGACGACATGCGGGGGATGCTATGCCGATTGCGCCTTTGCGGCCCATGTTGAGGATGGGCGTGTGGTGGCCGAGTTGCCGGTGCCGGGGCATCCGTGCGCGGCGCGTGCCCTGTGCGCCCGCGGACGGCATCGCCTGGCAATGCCGTTTGACGAGCGTGACCGCATTGTGCACCCCATGCGACGCCGCCGGGATGGCTCGGGGTTTGATGCGATTACCTGGGACGAGGCGTTCGCGCAGATTGCCGAGCGTCTTTTGGGGATTGTTGACGAGTGCGGGCCTCGTGCACTGGGCATGACGCTCGGCGTGCCCTCGTTCGACCGCTACTGGGCGTATCGCTTTATGCATGCGCTGGGCTCGCCCAGCGTGTACGGTGCCGACGGTGCCTGCGAGGTAAGCCGACTTACCGGTTGGGAGCACAGCCTGGGTTATAGTCCCGCCTCCGACCTGTCGCATACCGACTGCATCATGTACCTGGGGCGTTCCATTGTCGATTCGTCGACGATGGGGGCCGTTGACGCGCTCAACGATGCGCGCCGGCGCGGGGCGAAGATCATCGTGGTTGACCCCCGGCGCAGCGGTTCGGCTGCTATTGCCGATCGCTGGCTCCGCGTGCGCCCGGGCTGCGACCTGGCCTTGCTGTTGGGCATTGCCCATGTCTTGATTTCCGAGGGCCTGTATGACCACGAGTTCGTGACCCGCTATACCACGGGTTTTGACGAGCTGGCGCAGGCGGCCGCTGCTTGGACGCCCGAATGGGCCGAGTCGATGTGCGACGTGCCGGCTACAGAGATTGTCGCCACGGCGCGTGATCTCGCTGCCGCCGCGCCTGCCGCTGTGGTGGATGCGGGCTTTCATGGTGGCATCGGTATCGCGTATGCCAATAGCACCCAGACCGCGCGCGCTATCTGCTTGGTCGATGTGCTGCTGGGCTGTATCGGACATGCGGGCGGCGCGCTCAATCCACCCACGCCGCTTGCGCTGGGCGACCTCGATCCCGCATGCTTTGCGACGCCGTCGATGCCGCGTGAGCCTAAGTTGGGGTCCGAACGCTATCCACTGGTCGATCCGGTGCGCGGCCTGTGTACGACCATCGGTCAGTCGATTCTGGCCGGCGATTTGCGTGGGCTGATCGTCTATGCCAGTAACCCCGGTGCGGGCTATGGCAATGCACAGGCTTGGTTGAGTATTTTGCAGCAGCTCGACTTGCTCGTGACGATTGATATTCGCTGGTCCGAGACGGCGCGTGCTTCTGACTTTGTGCTGCCCGACGTGACGTATCTGGAGGCTGACCGCGGCGTGGGAACGGTGACGGGCGCCAACGATGCGCGCGTGTTCTACCGCAACGCCGTGCTGCCCGTGCAGCATGATGACACGCGTCCCGGCCGGGAGATTTTTGCCGGTCTGGCGCAGGCGTGTGGCGTGGGCGAGTACTTCCAGTTTACGTCTGACGATCTGGCGGCTGCCCAGGTGGCGCCTTTTGGGATCGATCTGGACGAGCTCATGGAGCGCGGCTGGGCCGATACGGGCATGGCGCTGCCGACGCGCACGGGTGAGCCGGTGATTCCGCTTGCCGGCGGCAAGATTGCGCTGGCAAGCGACATATGGGAGCGAGCCGGCATGGGTCGTGTGCCCGACTGGATCGCGCCCATGGTGGAGCCCAGCCCGGGGATGTTTCGCCTCATTAGCGGCAATCGACCCTTTGAGTCGCATACCTCGCGCAGGCTCGCGGCAGCAGGTGCCGCCGAGGCGGGTTCCGACTTGGACGCCGTGCAGATGAATGCCGGTGTTGCCACACGCATGGGTATCGCCAATGGCGAGGTCGTCGAGCTGGTGAGCGATATGGGCCGCGACCGCGTGCGCGTGGAGACGACGCCGTATCTGCATCCGGCGTGTATCTTCACCTCGGCCGCTCCCGGCGGGCGTTCGTTTGGTGCCGATGCCGGCGGCGCTCAAGCCTTGGGCGTGGGCCCGCTCGACCATACACCGTTGCGTTGGGACCCGTTGACGGGCGCCGCGCTCACCCAGGAAAACGCCGTTCGCGTGGAAAAGATCGCGGCACGCGAGGATAATAGCGATTGATTGACTCAGCCGATCGAATTGGCTGATAGTTTGACGTTCGAACGATTGATTCACCTTTGGTTTTGAAAGGTCGCACATGAGCGATAGCCAGAACATGTCCGATGAGGTGCGCGCCCGCCTGCGCGCCATTCCTTCCGTCAACGAGCTGCTTGCCGAGTGGCCGGTGGTGAAGGCGGCGGGGGAGACCTGCGACGCGGTGGTGCATGCCGCCGTCACGGCCGAGCTCGACGAGGAGCGCGCCGCCATTCGCGCCGGTGCCGCCCCGCGTTCCAAGCGCGAGCTGGCCTCGGCCATCGAGTGGCGTGCGCACCGCTCTGCGCTGCCGAGCCTGCGTCCCGCCGTCAACGCCACGGGTGTGGTTATCCATACCAACTTGGGTCGCGCTCCGCTCGCGGAATCAGCTGCCAAAGCCGTTGCCGAGGTCGCGCGCGGGTATAGCACGCTCGAGTACAGCGTCGACACCTGTTCGCGCGGGTCGCGCAAGGAGCACGCCGCGCAGCTGATCCGCTCACTCACCGGTGCCGAGGACGCGCTCGTGGTCAACAACAATGCCGCCGCTGTGCTGCTGGTGCTGGCGACCCATGCCGCAGGCAAAGAGGTCATCGTCAGCCGCGGCGAGCTTGTCGAGATCGGGGGCAGCTTCCGCATCCCCGATGTCATGGCGGCTTCGGGCGCCAAACTCGTTGAGGTCGGCGCCACCAACCGCACGCACCTGGCTGATTATGAGCAAGCCATCACGCCCGATACGGCGATGATCCTTAAGGTCCATCCTTCCAACTATCGCATCGAGGGTTTTCACGAAGAGGTGGGCTCTCGGGAGCTTGCCGCCCTGGCCCACAAGCATGGCCTGCTGTTCTACGAGGACCAGGGCTCGGGCGCGCTGTTGCCCGACGATATCTTGGTGCGCGGCGGCGAAGAAACCACGCCGGCTTCGGTTTCGGCGGGGCTCGATATCGTGTCGTGCTCGGGCGATAAGCTGCTGGGTGCCGCGCAGGCGGGCATTATCATGGGCCGTCGCGATCTGGTCCAGGCCTGCGGGTCGCATCCGCTTATGCGTGCCCTGCGCCCGGGCAAACTCGCGCTGGCGGCGCTCGAGGCTACACTGCGCATTTATATGGACGGCGCCGATGTGGCCCATCGTGAGGTGCCGGTGCTCAACATGCTCACGCTTCCGCAGGCTCATCTGGAGCGTCGTGCCCGCAAGCTCCGCGATCGTATGGCCGCCGGGCTCGATAAGGCTGGCTGCCCGTGCGCCGTTCAGGTGGAGATCGTCGAGGAGTCGTCGACTCCCGGTGGTGGTTCGCTGCCTACCGTCGAGCTGCCCACGATGTGCGTGGCCGTCTGCCCGGTCGACGGGCGCCTGTCCGTCGACGCGCTCAAGCGCTCGCTTGTCCAGGACTTCGACACGCCGGTCGTCACGCGAACTTCGCACGATCGCATTTTGTTTGACGTCCGTACGCTTGTGGGCGACCGCGATATCGAGACGGCGGCATCGACGCTTGCCGCATGCGTTGAGAAGGCGATTGCTCGATGAGTGAGGTTCAGGCGCTGGTGGAGTGTCCCGTTATCGTTGGCACGGCGGGCCACGTCGACCACGGTAAGTCGGCACTGATCGAGGCGTTGACCGGCAAGAATCCCGACCGTCTTGAGGTTGAGCGCCGTCGCGGTATGACCGTGGAGCTGGGCTTTGGCGAGCTGGCGCTGCCGAGTGGCAAGATCGTCGGCCTGGTCGACGTGCCGGGGCATGCCCATTACCTGCGCGCCATGGTGCAGGGTGCGACGGGTATCGACGTTGCCGTGCTGGTGGTTTCGGCCGTCGAGGGCGTGATGCCGCAGACCCGCGAGCACGTGCATGTGCTGGAGCTGCTGGGCGTTACGCACATGGTGGTCGCGCTGACGATGTGCGACCTGGCCGATAGCGAGATGGTTGATCTGGCCGAGCTCGATGTCGATGACTTTTTGTCGGGTACTGTGTTTGCGGGCGCGCCAATTGTGCCCGTGTCGTCTAAGACGGGCGAGGGGATTGACGGGCTGCTTGCGGTGCTCGACGAGCAGGTGGGTGTCTGCTGGGATACCTGTCGCGAGCGTGCCGAGCGGAGCGATGCCGCGCCGCGCCTGCCGATTGACCGCTGCTTTACGATCAAGGGCGCCGGCACCGTCGTGACGGGAACGCTGCACGATGCGCCGGTTGCGGTGGGCGATGAGCTCGTCGCGCTGCCGTCGCGCACGGTCTGCCGCGTACGCGGGATCCAGGTGCATGGCGACACGCAGCAGGCGTTGCCCGGTCAGCGTGTGGCGCTCAACTTGGTGGGCGATGCTGTCGCCGCGCTCGATCGCGGCGAGATGCTCGGCGTGGAGGGCCGTTTTGGCCAGACGCTGCGCTTTATGATGACGTTTACCTACCTGGGCCGCGAGGGCGCTAAACCGCGTGTGCTCGAGTCGGGCGCGCGCGTGCATGTGATGGCGGGTACGGCCGAGGTTGTCGGCCGCATCATGCTTATGGAGGGCGAGGCCCCCATGGCGGTGGGCGAGACCCGTACCGTGCAGGTGCGCTTGGAGGAGCCGCTGCCGCTGCGAGCCGGAGACCATGCTGTGGTGCTGTCGTATTCGCCCGTTATGCTCATTGGCGGCGGGCGTGTGCTGCTTTCGCGTTGCCGTCGTTCGCGCGAGCTTGCCGAAGGAGAGCGTGCGCTGTATGTGGCGCTTGAGGCCGGCGATACCGCCGCTGGTGTTGAGGCGTGGCTGGCGCTGCAGACGTTGCCGGTTGCGGCCGTTGATGTTGCTAGGGGTTTTGATCTTGGTATCGGCGAGGTCGATACCGCGCTGCGCGGGCTGGTGGCGCAGGGCGCTGCTTGCGCGCTTGCTGGCTCGGATGGCTCGCTGTATGCAGATTCTTCCGCGCTCGACGCCGCTATGGATGCGCTGGCGGCGACCCTGTCAGCCATGCACGCGGCGGCTCCCAAGGAGACGGGCTTTACGCCTGGCGCCGTTGCCCATGCTGCGTGGCCTGCCGCTGATGAAGGCGTTGCCTCGGCTCTGATTGCCGAGGGCTGCTCGCGTGGCGTGTGCGCCGCCGAGGGCGCCGAGGTATTCGATCCGCATTCGGCCGCCGCGGCGGCACGCGTGGTGCATGAGGCGTGTGAGCGCATCGTGGCGCTGCTCGATGGGGCCGGCCTCGATGCGCCGACGTTGCCCGAGGTGGGCGAACAACTGCAGCTCGGCCGCGACACCATGACGCGTGCCCTGCGCGAGCTTTCGCTCAACCGCTCGATCGTTAAGGTCGAACGCGACGTTGCCCTGTCCACTACCGCCGAGGCCCATGCGCGCGAACTCGTCGCCGCCGCCATTGAGGCAGCCGGCGGCGCTGCCACCACGAGCGTGCTGCGCGAGGCCCTGGGCGTGTCGCGCAAACGCGCCATCAGCATCCTTGAGCATCTGGATGCCGTACGCTTCACAGTCCTCGACAAGGATGCCGGCGGCCTGCGCTCCCTGCGCTAGATCGGTCATACTGCCCCGCCCCCTCAGTTGCGGTGAAATAGTTCCTGTTTTCCGGTTTAGATGCCTCTTCCAGGAACTATTCCACCGCAACTTCTTGCTCGTCTTTTTGGGATGGAGCCGTTTCGGTTTGGTAAAATACCGGAGCACTTGGGAACGGATGGGCTCCGGTGGGCTCCGCGGTCCTCAAAACCGTTGCGAGGCGTGCAAAACGTCTTGGATGTGTTCGATTCACATACGTTCCCGCCATGCGCTACCAGCGCTTTTGTGCTCGCGGTCTTGCTGCGTGCCGCAAAGGCGCTGTTTTGTTTTTGTACGGGTCCGCCGTGTCGTCTGTCATGTCGTCTACGGTTTTTGCCCCCGTGCGCTGGGTTTCGAGCATGCCGATGGAGGTGTTTTGCCGTATGACTACCGTAAGACGTGCCGATCTTTCTTGTGTCGTCCAGGCGGGCGGGTTGTCGTCGCGCATGGGCTGCGATAAGGCTCGCATGGCGTTTTGCGGCGAGCCGCTCATCGAACGCGTGCTGGGTCGGCTGGCATCAGTTGCCGGCGAGCTGGTCGTGACGACTTCGCGTCCCAGCGAGCTTGCCTATCTTGAGGAGCACACGTTTGGCGGTCTGGTGCCGCGAATAGTGTCGGACCTTGAGGGGCCGGCGGGCGCCATGCGCGGCATCGCGAGTTCGTTGGCTGCGGCTCGGCTGCCTCTCGTGGCGATCGTCGCCTGTGATATGCCGTTTGTCTCTTCGGAGCTAATCGGTGCCCTTGCTGGCTGTGTTGAGGCCGAGGCGCTCGACGTGTGCGTGCCGCGCGAGGAGCGGGGAATTGAGCCGCTTTGCGCCGTCTGGCGTCGTGACGCGTGTGCGCCGGTTGCCCAAGAGCTGCTCTCCTGCGACCGACAGCGCATTCGCTGCCTGATCAATCGCGTTCAGGCCGGTTATATGGATGAGCCGCAGATCGTTAAGGCCGCGGGCTCGACGCTCTGCTTCGAGAACGTCAATACGCCCGAGGAGTTTGCGGCGGCCGAGTTACTCGCCTAGACGATTGGAGTTGCCATGTCTCACGATATTTGTCCCGACACGGGAGAACCTTGCACTTGCGACGGGTCCGAACCCTGTACCTGCGGTTGCGGTGGCTGTGGACATACTGCGGAAGAGGAAGCGGCCGCCGCGGCGTATCGCGATGCACACCGCGAAGGCCCGTCCGGTGATGCCCTCGACCACGAACGCAAGATCATCGTGTCGTTCGATAGCACCTTCGATGTGATGGAATGCGAGCAGCTGTGCCTGGATGCCGGCGTGCCCGGGCGCATCATGCCGCTGCCCGGTTCCATTACCGCCGGCTGCGGCCTGTGCTGGGCCATGTCGTTCTCGGGCGATGCCCTCGCCGCCTTCCGCGCCGCCACCGAGGGCCGCATAACCCCTGCCGACTACCATCAGCTCGTCCTCTAACCACCAACACCACCACAAAGGTGCCCAATGTGGCGGTTTGGAACATGTGGACGAAACAGCTTCGAAACACGCGATTTGCGCGTTGGGCACTCAAAAACGCTTCTACCTGCATCGTAATCAAAACGAAACATCTGCTCGTCGGCTTATGCGAAACTTTGCTGCAACAGTGCGATATTATCCATACTCGATAAAGCTCGCGGCGCATGGGGCGCCTCGAACGACACTTTTCTTTTCCATCAATTGGAGGAAGCATGAGCTACACGCAGAAAGTTCTCGACGAGCTCAAGGCCCGCTATCCCGAGCAGCCTGAGTTCATCCAGGCCGCGACCGAGATCCTCGGTACCATCCAGCCGGCGCTCGACGCCCATCCCGAGTACGAGGAGGCCGCCCTGCTTGAGCGCCTCGTCGAGCCCGAGCGCATTGTTATGTTCCGTGTCCCCTGGGTCGACGACCAGGGCAAGGTCCAGGTCAACCGCGGTTACCGCGTCGAGTTCAACTCTGCCATTGGACCCTACAAGGGCGGCCTGCGCTTTAACCCGACGGTCACCCTGGGCATGCTCAAGTTCCTGGGCCTGGAGCAGATCCTCAAGAACAGCCTGACCACCCTTCCCATGGGCGGCGGCAAGGGCGGCTCCGACTTTGACCCCAAGGGCAAGTCCAACAACGAGATCATGCACTTCTGCCAGTCCTTCATGACCGAGCTCTATCGCCATATTGGCCCCAACACCGACGTTCCCGCCGGCGACCTGGGCGTTGGCGGCCGCGAGGTTGCCTACCTGTTCGGTCAGTACAAGCGCCTGACCAACGAGTGGACCGGCGTTCTTACCGGCAAGGGCCTCTCCTTTGGCGGCTCGCTCGCCCGTACCGAGGCCACCGGTTACGGTCTGGCCTACTTTGTGGACGAGTACCTTAAGAGCCGCGGCGACTCCTTCGAGGGCAAGAACGTCGTCGTTCACGGCTCCGGCAACGTCGCTATCTACGCGGTCCAGAAGGTCACTCAGCTCGGCGGCAAGGTGCTCGCCTGCTCCGATACCCACGGCTGGGTCGAGGATCCCGACGGCATCGACTACACCGTGCTCGAGCACATCTACAACAAGAAGCGCTCTGGCCACGACAAGGGTGTTACGCTCGCTATGTACGTTGACGAGAAGCCTAACGCCGTGTGGCACGAGGGCGACGGCCGCGGCGTGTGGCAGCTTCCCTGCGATATCGCGCTGCCCTGCGCTCGCGAGAACACGCTGCTGCTCGAGGACGCCCAGGCACTCGTCGCCAACGGCTGCAAGGTGGTCGGCGAGGGCGCGAACATGCCCACGACCATCGAGGCCACGACCTACTTCCAGAAGAACGGCGTCGCCTTTATGCCCGGTAAGGCTGCCAACGCCGGCGGCGTGCTCGTGTCCGGCCTGGAGATGAGCCAGAACGCCGAGCACCTGTCCTGGACCTTCGAGGAGGTCGACGGCAAGCTCGAGCAGCTCATGCGCGGCATGTTCCACAACGTGGACGACACCGCCAAGGAGTACGGCGAGGAGGGCAACTTCGTTATGGGCGCCAACATCGCCGGCTTCCTGAAGGTCGCCGATGCCATGCTCGCCCAGGGCGTCTGCTAAATCTTCGCTCGACATAGCATGTGATGAGGCTCCCAGCTATCTGGCTGGGAGCCTTTTCTATCCCGGAGGACTCCTCATAACTTGCGGTGATATACGGACTGTTTTGCGTTCCAGAACGGCTAATCAGTCCGTATATCACCGCAAGTTATGTATGGGTGGGTGGATTTTGTCCTAAAACGGTGTGCGGCCCCTCGTTTGGTACACTTAAAAGTACTGGACAAGTGAAGAGATGGGGGAGAACGTGCTCAAGTTCGGTACCTACGTCCGTGTTGGAAACGCGGCCGAAGCCTATGAGCTCTTACAGAAGAACCGCAACAACAAGATTGTGGGCGGCGGCATCTGGATGCGTCTGGGTTCGCGTCGCGTGGCGACGGCGATTGACCTTTCGGCCTGCGGACTCGATCAGATCGAGGAGACCGAGACCGAGTTTCGCATCGGTGCCATGTGCACCCTGCGCCAGCTCGAGCGTCATGCCGGGCTCAACGCGCTTGTCAACCATGTCTTTGAGTTCGCCGTCCACGATATCGTGGGCGTGCAGCTGCGCAATACCGCCACGGTGGGCGGCAGCATCTACGGCCGCTTTGGCTTCTCGGACGTGCTCTCGGCTTTCCTGGCGCTCGATTCCTATGTTGAGCTGACGGGCGCCGGTCGCGTGCCGCTCGCCGAGTTCGTGGACATGGGCTATGTGCGCGACGTGATCGAGCACGTCGTGGTCGTTAAGCACGACTATCGCGCAAGCTACGAGGCCGTGCGCAAGGCCGCGACGGACTTCCCCTCGCTCAACGTCACCGCTGCCTGGTGGGATAACACCTGGCATGTCACCGTGGGCGCCCGCCCGCTGCGCGCGACCCTGCTGCAGGGTGAGGCATGCGGCCTTACCGCCGAGCAGCCTTCCGAGGACGAGCTACGCGCCCTGGCCGCGTCCGTACGCGCGCTGAGCTATGGCACCAACCTGTGGGGCTCGGCCGACTACCGCCGCCGCATCTCGGCCCCGCTCGCCATCCAGGCTGTGCGTCGCGCCGCCGGCATCGAGCTTTCGGCCGCGCTTGCCCGCGAGCTCGAGACCGTGCAAGTGCCTAAGTTCGCCACGGACGAGTATTCCTGCCGCCGCGTGCCCGGCGTCGATTCTAGTGAGGTGCGCTAATGGCTGCCAAACTCATCGATCTTTCCTTTACGCTCAACGGCCGCAAGGTCAAGGTTCAGATTGCCCCCGATACCATGCTCTTTGCGCTGCTGCGCGAGCAGGGCTGCGCGTCGGTGCGCTGCGCCTGCGAGACCACCAACTGCGGTCTGTGCACGGTGTGGCTCGACGGCGACCCGGTGCTGAGCTGCTCGGTTCCCGCCGCCCGTGTTGAGGGCCGCTCTGTCACCACGCTCGAGGGTCTCAAGGCCGAGTCCGAGGCGCTCGCCCGCGCAATGGCTGCCGAAGGCGCCGAGCAGTGCGGTTTTTGCGCCCCCGGCCTCATCATGAACGTGCTGGCGCTTGCCCGCGCCGCCAAGGAGGACCCGAGCCTTGTCGCCACGCGCGAGGAGCTCTCGCGCCAGCTCGCCGGCAACCTCTGCCGCTGCAGCGGCTATGAGAGCCAGCTGCGCGCCATCGTGCGCTTCCTCAACGAGTCTGGCGTGCAGGTGGGCTTTGAGATGCCCGAGCTGCCGGTCAACGACACCAGCTGCGACGGTGTCGCGTACAAGCAGATCACCCATAAGCAGCCCAAGAAGGACTCGAAGGCCCTGCTCGAGGGTCGTCCCGTCTACACGGGCGACATGGTGCCCGCCGGCGCCCTGATCGTCAAGCTCAAGCGCAGCCCCTATGCCCGCGCCAAGATCCGCTCCATCGACACGTCTCGCGCCCTGAAGGTGCCGGGCGTGGTGGGCGTCTACACCTACGAGGACGTGCCCAAACGCCGCTTTACCATCGCCGGCCAGAGCTATCCGCAGCCGAGTCCCTACGACCGCCTGATTCTCGAGAACCTCGTCCGTTACCAAAACGAGGAGGTGGCGATCGTCGCCGCCGAGACCGAGGAGGCCGCCGACAAGGCGCTCAAGCTCATCAAGGTCGACTACGAGGTACTCGAGCCGTTGCTCGACTTTACCAAGGCGCTCGATAACGACATCGTGGTCCACCCCGAGGGCGACGTGACCTTTATGTTCCCGCAGGGCGGCGACGTTGCTCGCAACCTGGTGTGCAGCGGTACCAGCGATTTTGGCGATCTGGACGAGGCATTCGCCCAGAGCGACATCGTCTTTGAGCGCACCTACACCAGCCAGGCCACGCAGACCGCGCCCATGGAGACCTTCCGCGCCTTCGCGACGACCGACGCATTTGGACGTATCTCGGTGACCACTTCTACGCAGGTACCCTTCCACGTGCGCCGTATGGTCGCGCAGTCGCTCGACATTCCGCAGTCGCAGGTGCAGGTCATTAAGCCGCGCATCGGCGGCGGCTTTGGCTCCAAGCAAACGGGCTGCTGCGAGATCTTCGTGGCGTTCGTCACCCAGCAGACCGGCCGTCCGAGCTACTGCTGCTACACCCGCGAGGAGACTATCACCGCGGGCAATTCGCGCCACCAGATGCAGATGACCGTTAAGCTGGGCGCCATGAACGACGGCACCATCACGGCCATCGACCTGCATACGCTGTCCAACGCCGGTGCGTACGGCGAGCATGCCACCACGACGATCGGCCTTTCGGGCCACAAGAGCCTGCCCATCTACAACCACGTGAAGGCGAGCCGCTTTAGCTGGGACGCCGTCTACACCAATACCAACCGTGGCGGCGCGTATCGCGGCTACGGCGCCACCCAGGGCCAGTTTGCCGTGGAGAGCGCCGTCAACGAGCTCGCCGACATGCTGCACATGGACCCTGCCGACCTGCGCCTTAAGAACATGGTGCGCGAGGGCGAGGTCATGCCGCAGTACTACAACGAGAAGCTCAACGCCTGCGCACTCGACCGCTGCCTGCTGCGCGCGATGGACATGATCGGCTGGCGCGACAAGCCGCTAGCCGTCGACCTGGGCGACCGCGTGCGTGCCCTGGGCTGCGCGCTCACCATGCAGGGCTCGGGCATCTCCAACGTGGACATCGCCGGCATCGATATGCGCTTGGAAGAGGACGGCTTCATTACCATCGGCACCGGCGCCACCGATAACGGCATGGGCGTCGACACGATCCTGGCGCAGATAGCCGCCGAGGAGCTGGGCGTGGAGAGCTCGCTCATTGTGGTGCGCGGCGTGGACACCGATGTGTCGCCGTTCGACGCCGGCTCGTACGCGAGCTCGGGTACGTACGTGACGGGCCTTGCCGCCAAGAACGCTGCGACCGAGCTGCGTGAGAAGATTTGCGCCAAGGCAGCCCAGATGTGGGATGTGGACGCCGCCGACGTGGTCTTCGATGGCCAGTACGTGCGCCTGTCCGACGAGCGTGCCGCGCGCGAGCAGAACCGCTACCTCACGCTGCGCGACTTTGCCAACCTGTGCGTCAAGAGCATCGCGGGCGGCGACGCGCTCACCTCGCACGCCTCTGCCTGCCTGCCCGTTTCGCCTCCGCCGTTTATGGCCGGCATTGCCGAGGTCGAGGTCGACAAGGCCACTGGCAAGGTGACCGTGGTGGACTATGCGGCGGCTGTGGACTGCGGCACTGTGATCAACGAGGCGCTTGCGCGCGTCCAGGCCGAGGGCGGCATTGCCCAGGGTATCGGTCACGCGCTCTACGAGATTGTCGAGCACGACGACCGCGGCCGCCTACGCACCGGCAACTTTATGAGCTACAAGCTTCCCACGCGCCTGGATATCGGCAGCATTCGCGTTGCCTTTGAGCCGAGCTACGAGCCAACGGGCCCGTTTGGCGCCAAGTCGATCGGCGAGGTCGTCATCAACACGCCGCTCGCCGCCGTGGCCTCGGCCGTGGCACACGCCACCGGCCACCAGGTGCGCTCGCTGCCCATCACGCCCGAGAAGGCCCTTCTGGGGGAGTAGCGGGTCAGCGAACAAGTCGTAATTGGCGGGGCGGGGCAACTCGCCCCGCCTTTTGCACTCATGGTGAGGTCGTGAGCTAAAAACGTGTGCGTGCGCTTGCCGCTCGTATCTGCTATCATTCCTAGTCTGTGCGCTCATGCGGGCGTGGCGGAATTGGTAGACGCGCCAGATTTAGGTTCTGGTGGGATTCCCGTGAAGGTTCGAGTCCTTTCGCCCGCACCAACGCACCCGCGTCGGCTTATGCCCTCGCGACGCTTGTTGCATAAAGGTACCAGCACCTCAGATAAGCTGGGCAGTATGAGGAGGAACGTGTTGAACATCACCGCTTCTGACGTCAAGGACGCCAAGCTCACCGCTACGGTCACCATCCCGGCCGCCGACGTCGACGCCGCGATCAAGAAGGCCTACAAGGACACCGCCAAGAAGTACCGCTTCCCGGGCTTCCGTGCCGGTAAGGCCCCCCGTCCGGTCATCGACTCCGCTCTTGGCGCCGAGGCTACCCTCGCTCAGGCCACCAACGACCTGATCGCCGCCAACGAGCCCGCCGTCCTCAACGAGCTGGACATCGTCCCCACCAAGAGCGGTGACTACAAGGAGCTCGACCTCGCCAAGGATCACGATGACTACACCTACACCGTCGAGTTCTCCCTGCGTCCCGCCGCTGAGCTCTCCTCCTTCGACGCCGTCGAGATCGAGATGCCCCCTGCGGAGGTCACCGAGTCCGAGATCAACAACCAGGTCGAGATGCTCCTCAACTACCGTGCCACCTTCGAGGACGTCGAGGGTCGCGCCGTCGAGGCTGACGACTATGTGACCGTCGACCTCAAGGCCGTCGAGAACGCCGACAACTTTGCCGCCGAGGGCCGCATGCTCATCGCCGGTAGCGACAGCAACCCCAAGGAGTTCAACGAGGCCCTGATCGGCGCTAACGTCGACGACGTCAAGACCGTCACCTGGACCGACGAGGCCGAGGAGGGCGAGGAGGCCGAGACCCACACCGTCGAGGTCACCGTCAAGGGCATCAAGGTCCGCAACACCCCCGAGCTCACCGACGAGCTCGTCAAGTCCGACTTTGGTTTCGACAGCATCGACGCTATGCGCGACGCCATCAAGATCGAGATCGAGCAGGACAAGGCTTCCCGCCTCCCGGCCGAGAAGGAGAACCGTTGCGTCTCCGCTCTCGCCGAGCGCCTGCAGCTCGAGGAGATGGACGCCGACTACGAGCAGTCCGTCTTTGAGGAGCTTGGCCAGAACTTCCTGTCCAACCTCGCTGCCCGCGGCATGACGCTGGACACCTGGCTGCCCGCTTCCGGCCTGACCATGGAGCAGTTCATCGGCGACCTGCACAAGCAGGCCAACGACGTTGCCCGTGAGTCCCTGGCTCTCGACGCCCTCGCTCGTGAGCTCAAGATCGAGGTTACCGAGGACGACATCAACGCCGAGTTCGAGAAGGCCGGCGTCAAGGACGTCGAGGCTTCCAAGGCCGAGTTCATCGCCGATGGCCGCATGCCTGCCGTCCGCGAGTCCATCCGTCGCTCCAAGGCTGTCGACCATCTGGTCGAGAACGCCAAGGTGACCGAGGTCGACGAGACCGCCAAGGACGCCGAGTAATTCTCGCCACCTTGCCCGCGAGCGCATGCGTGTGCCCGTGATGGGGTAAAGTTATACACCGGTTATCCGGTTGCTTCGTACGGTGCCAGCCAATGCATAGCATGCGGGCACCGTACGTTTATCTAGAACCAATTTGGTCCGCAAGAGAGAAATGGAGATGCGTATGATCGCTAAGTTCGATTCCGCCCTCGTGCCATACGTTATCGAGCAGACGCCGCGCGGCGAGCGCAGCTACGATATCTATTCGCGCCTGCTCAACGACCGCATCATCTTCTTGGGCGAGGAGATCAACTCCGTCAGCGCCAACCTGGTCGTTGCCCAGCTGCTGCATCTTGAGAGCCAGGATGCCGAGAAGGATATCTCGCTCTACGTCAATTCGCCCGGTGGCGAGGTCTACTCCGGCTTGGCGATTCTTGACACCATGAACTTTATCAAGCCGCAGGTCTCCACCATCTGCGTTGGTATGGCCGCGTCTATGGCCGCCGTGCTGCTTTCGGCCGGCGCCAAGGGCAAGCGTTTCTGCCTGCCGCACTCCAAGGTTATGATTCACCAGCCCAGCGGCGGTGCCCAGGGCCAGCAGACCGAGATCGAGATCGTGGCCGAGGAGATCAAGAAGACCCGCCGCGAGCTCAACCAGATCCTGTCCGACGCCTCGGGCCAGCCCATCGAGAAAGTCCAGGCCGATACCGAGCGCGACAACTACCTGACTGCTGCCGAGGCCCTCGACTACGGCCTGATCGACCGCATCGTCACCTCGCGCGACCTCGCCGCGAAGGACGCCTAGGATGGCCGGTAACATGCAGGACAACTTCGACGAGAACGGCAACCCCATCCGCTGCTCCTTCTGCGGAAAAGAGCAGGGACAGGTTCGTCGCCTTGTTAAGGGTCCGACCAACATCTTTATCTGCGACGAGTGCGTCGCCGCCTGCTCCGAGATCTTGGAGGAGTCGCTGGCTTCGGACTTTATGGACGCCGCCCGTAACGGCAAGCTGCCGGGCTTCCTCAACGACCACGGCCAGGCTGCCGGTCAGCCCGCTGTAGATCCTGAGGCCGAGGGTTTTGAGCTGGAGGACGACGCCCGTCAGGTCATTACGCATGTGCCGACGCCGCATGAGATCTATGACGAGCTTTCGGCCTATGTCATGGGCCAGGAAGACGCCAAGCGCGCCATGTCGGTTGCCGTGTACAACCATTACCGCCGCGTGATCGAGGGAGGCGCTGCACTTTCGGCCTTTGACGACGGCTTGGACTCGCAGCTCGACGATGATATGGACGAGGTGGAGCTCGCCAAGTCCAACATTTTGCTGCTCGGTCCCACCGGTACCGGTAAGACCCTGCTCGCCCAGACGCTCGCGCGCATCCTCGAGGTGCCGTTTGCCATCGCCGATGCTACCGCGCTCACCGAGGCCGGCTACGTGGGCGAGGACGTGGAGAACATCCTGCTCAAGCTCATCAATGCCGCCGATGGCGATATTGAGCGCGCGCAGGTCGGCATTATCTACGTGGACGAGATCGACAAGATCGCCCGCAAGGCAGAGAACCTCTCCATTACCCGCGACGTTTCGGGCGAGGGCGTTCAGCAGGCGCTGCTTAAGATTCTTGAGGGCACGGTGGCAAGCGTTCCGCCCACCGGCGGCCGCAAGCACCCCCAGCAGGAGCTGCTGCAGATCGACACGACCAACATCCTGTTTATCTGCGGCGGTGCCTTTGTGGGTCTGGACAAGATCATCGCCGACCGCGTGGGCAATAAGGGCGTGGGCTTTAACTCCGAGATCGCCGGCCCCACCTCGGTCGACGAGAACGACCTGCTGCGCCAGGTGCTCCCGCAGGACCTCAACGCCTTTGGAATGATCCCCGAGTTTGTGGGACGTACGCCCGTCGTCACTCAGACGCAGGCGCTCGACGAGGATGACCTGGTGTCGATCCTGACCGAGCCCAAGAACGCCGTGGTGCGTCAGTACCGCAAGATGTTCCAGCTCGAGGACGTTGAGCTTGAGTTTGAGGACGCCGCCCTGCACGAGATCGCCCGCATGGCGCTTGCCCGCAAGACCGGCGCCCGCGGCCTGCGTTCCATCTGCGAGGACGTGCTGCAGCAGACGATGTTCGATCTCCCCAGCGAGGAGGGCGTCACCAAGGTCATCGTGACCGAAGCCTCCGTAAAGGGCGAAGAACAGCCCCAGCGCATCTACGGCTAAACCTGCCTAAAACGTGTTTGCAAATAGCCTCCGACCGCCCGCGGTCGGAGGCTATTTTATATATGCGCAATAACCCCAACTACCTGTGCTATTCTGTGTGTTTGTTTAAGCCTCGGCGAAGTCATATCAGACTGAAGTAATCGATACCTAAGGGGAGGAATGTAGGCCCGATTTTCGTAGATTCCGCACGAGCCGAAGACCACGTAATGTGGTCTTCGAGCGAGCCCAGGACCTGACCGAGCGAAAATCGGGCCTACATTCCTCCCCGACGGGCAAGGGAGAGATATATGGAAGAAATGCCCAAGAACTACGATCCGTCGACCAACGAGCCGGCGATCCTGCAGAAGTGGCTCGACGGCGGCTACTACAAGCGCCGCGACGGCGTGGGCGACTGCACCGTCACCATTCCGCCTCCCAACGTGACCGGCAAGCTCCACATGGGTCACGCCACCGACGACTCCATCCAGGATGCCGTCATCCGTATGGCCCGCATGCGCGGCAAGTCCACGCGCTGGGTGCTCGGCACCGATCACGCCGGTATCGCCACGCAGACCAAGGTCGACAAGAAGCTCAAGAGCGAGGGCATCAGCCGCCTGGAGATCGGTCGCGATAAGTTTGTCGACGCCTGCTGGGATTGGACCCACGAGTACGGCGGCATCATTGTCGAGCAGATCAAGCGCATGGGCTGCTCCGTCGACTTTGATAACGAGCGCTTCACCATGGACGAGGACTACGCCCAGGCCGTGCGCAAGGTGTTCTGCGACTGGTACCACGACGGCCTGATCTACCGCGGCAAGCGCATCGTCAACTGGTGCCCCAACTGCACCACCGCCATCTCGGACGACGAGGCCGAGTACAAGGACGAGAAGGGCCACCTGTGGCACCTGCGTTACCCGCTGACCGAGCCGGTCAACGGCCAGGACTACATCGTCGTCGCCACCACGCGCCCCGAGACCATGCTCGGCGATACGGGCGTGGCTGTCTCCCCGAAGGACCCCGAGAAGGCCGCCTTTGTGGGTAAGACCGTCAAGCTCCCCATCGTCGACCGCGAGATCCCCATCTTTGAGGATTGGCACGTCGACGCCAACTTTGGCTCCGGCTTTGTCAAGGTCACCCCGGCCCACGACCCCAACGATTACGCCATGGGCCAGGCCCACGACCTGCCGCAGATCAACATCTTCGACGAGCACG
>CATXWM010000004.1 GCA_958403205.1 uncultured Collinsella sp.
GTACATGTACGGATGAATGTGGGAAGTGTTCGGATAAAGTTGCCAATCAAGGGTAAAAATCAAATTCAATAACTTTTTTTGAAAAACGCTTGACCTTTATTCAGTCCATGTGTATAATAATCAATAAGTCGCGGCGTTACCTCAGCTGGATAGAGGGTCTGACTACGAATCAGAACGTCATAGGTTCGAATCCTATACGCCGCACCATTTGAGATTAAAGCTCCCGGCAACGGGGGCTTTTCTTTTATGTAAGCAATGCATGGATTCGAACCTCGGTCGAGGCGCGGGCGTGAAGAAAACGCGGAGCGTTTTTAGCCCGCGGGCGAGCGCGCCGGTAGGCGGGCGAAGCCGGTGCGGATCCGCGCAGCGGATGCGCGGAATCCTATACGCCGCACCATTTGAGATTAAAGCTCCCGGCAACGGGGGCTTTTCTTTTACGTAAGCACTGCATGGATTCGAACCTCGGTCGAGGCGCGGGCGTGAAGCGGACGATTTCTTATCGACTCGTGTAAGATTTCGAGTAGGTATCGCGGCCTATCCGCGACCGCTCCTTCTCTCAACGACCGATCAGGGTGATATTTCGTGGCAGAGCGTCCGACATACAAGCTCAGGTTTCTCGATCCCAAGAAGCGCTTTCCGGCGATGCCCGAGCAGCCTGCGGGACGCTCATATGGCGTGGTCTGGAAACTCTTTGGCGAGGATCAGCATGAATCTTGTTATGTCGTCGAATTCGTTGGCAAAAGTCATGTGTCGCTTTTGGGCTACGTAAGCGTTTCGGGTGAGGTGTACAAGGTGGACCGCCCCGTCAGCGAGGCTCCGCTGCCCGACGATCCCGACATGCAGCTGATTCTTGACGAGTCCGATTCCAGCGTCGGTGAGATTGCGGTCAGGGGTACCGATGGGACGATGCACTCCCGGGCGCGAGTCATCGGCTCTCCCGAAGGCCCCATGCGCGAACAATCCGATCGCGAGACGTGGAATTCGACGCGCAGCCTTCGCTACGGCGAGTTCATGGCCTCGATGTTCTTGCGTTACGTGATATTCGCCGATTCTGAAAACGCTGTCTCAGGCACGGCAGACGGTGACGGCCTCGACGAGGGCATGAAAAATGCCGTCGACAAGATCAAACTTGTAAAACTCCCTGAGCCGGTTGAGGTGCTGCTGGGTTTTGATTCCACACCGCTGCCCGATGCAATCGAAACATTGCTCTACCGCATTGACCATACAGATAATCCAAGTGGCATTGAGCGCTATGCCGCCGCTTTGATGGGCGAAGTTGATCTGCCTCACCTGCGCACCATCGCGGCCAAAACCGAAATGAGCCTGGCGCGCATCGATCGCTCGAGACTCTTCTATCTCAATTTTGATCGTAGTCTGCTAGACCAGGACGAGATTGACACGCTGCTCGCCATCGAGTGCCGTCTCAACCGCCTCTCCGGCATCCTTGAGCGCATCGGGGCTGGATTGGTCCCTGCGGCATCCTCGCCGAGCCTTGAGGGCTGCGCGCTCTTTGATTCGTGGCATATCGCCAAGACGACCAACGATGTTCCCCGACTGCTTGATACGGCCTCGAGCGATAACCCGTGGGGCAAACCGGGTACGGTGGCTTGCCAGCCGGGCGGTGAGTGGGATGTGCGTACCCGCTTCGCGCGTATCGTCGAGGCACTTAACGTTGTCACACGGCTCGACTATACCTATCGGGCAAACGTTGCCGAGGGGATTATGCTCGTTCGGTTTGGGCAGTCTGTCGTGGATGCCATGCCGCAACGTGAATACGACGCTCAAGATGACGCCTGGCGCGAGCTGGACGAGGACACGCGCGCGGTCTGGGCCGCGGAACACGATGCGCGCGTGGCACTCACGCTTGCGGCAGCGTGTTTTGCCGCGGGCACCTGCATCACGCGCTGCTATGTGCAGATTGCTGCTCCCGACAGTGAGCAGGGGGAGCGCGTTGTCGCAACGTATTTCTTTGGGCGCACGGCCTATCTGGCCGATTGCGTGCCTGTCGCCAAGGATCTTGAGAGCATGGACATGGACGATATGCCGTGCAAGCGTTTGCTTGAGGCGTATGAGTCAACCGCTCCGGAGACGATTGAGCCTGCTGAGGTTCATGCTCGTCCGCGTGAGGACCATCGCGCGCTGCCGCCGGCGCTGCGCGATCTGCTGCTTGCCGATAAGGCTGACGAGTTGGAAGTCATGGAAGAGGATGACGACCCATACGTGGCCCGTGTTGTTGAATTGCGCGAGCAGGCAAAAGTCGACCGTACAGGTGCTTTTGAAGGCTTTTCCCGTCTTGTCGAGGAGTTGGAGGCTAAGTGCGCCGTCGCCGAGCTTTTGGCGACAGGTCCGGTTCAAACGCAGTTTTGCGATAACCAGCTGGTGCGCATGGTGCTACCGGTGTTGGAAGAAGACCGCTCTGTGCGAATCCTTCGTGCGCCCGATGCGCTGTACTTTGCCCAGCACGAGATCTGCAGCTTTTACGCCGAGCAAGAGGACTTTGAACGAGCGCTGCCCGAGGTGCGCTATCTTTACGATCTGGCGCGCTCGTCCATGCAATCGCACTTTGCGCTCATCAACGTTCTTGCGCGTCTGGAGCGCTTTGACGAGATTATCGAGGTGGCGCGCCACGGCCTACGTATTGCCAGCGATCGTTCTGCAATCGGCTACCTGTTCTATCGCTTGGCGTTTGCCTATTGGAACTGCGATCAGCTCGACCTGGCGCTGGCTTGTTACCGTCTGGTGCCGCGCGGTGAGGAATCGGGCAGCAGCGCGCTGGAAGAAATGCAGGGCCTTATGAACGAGATGGGCGTCAGCGAACCTCCGACGTTCGAGGAAGCGGTCGAGATTATCCGCAAGGCTGGACTCGAGCTGCCGCCAGTGTCCGCCGTGACGAATCAGCTGGCAGATGCCGCTGTTCAACTGGTCGACAACGGCTTCTTTTTCCTGGCACGCGGTTGCATCTTCCAAATGTGGCGCACCATGGGCAACGACGAGCTCGGCTCCCTCAACCGCTCGCTGGGGTAGGGGTGATATAGAGGGGCCGCACCGCGCTATTTGTATCGGCGCGGGCGGGAGGACCCGGCAGGATCGGTAAGGCATAAAGCCGCCGAGCCTGCTAAAACTGTTAAACTCTGCTAAAGTTGCTAAACTTTGTTAAAGTTGTTAAAACTAGCAGAGGAGGGCAGAATGACGAAAGCTGTTAACCCCTTTAAGCCAACGGCGGGCATGAATCCGCCTGAGCTTATCGGACGGGACACTGTTTTGGATGACTTTGCCGAGGCTCTTGAGAATGGTCCTGGTGCCCCCGATCGACTCATGCGCATCTCGGGCGTCCGAGGCACAGGTAAAACGGTGCTCCTTAATGCATTGGGTGACCTTGCACGCAAAAAAGGATTCGAGGTCGTTGACGTTGCCTCCAATGCTGGTTTTTGCAATAGAATCCTCGAGGCTCTGCAGCGAAACGTTCGTCTTGAATCAATCTCGATTTCCCCATCGATTTTAGGGGTCAGCCTTGGCTCCATGGAGATGTCGAAGTCGGCCTCTCATCTGGGCGAGGCGATGTACGATGCTGCGAAGCGCGGTGGTCTGCTCATTACGCTCGACGAGATCCAGGATGCCTCAACTGAGGAAATGCGCGAGCTAGGCAATGAGATGCAGCTCTTGATCCGCCAAGGAGCGAATGTCGCTTTCGCTTTCGCCGGGCTGCCGACATCGGTAGATGGCGTGGTGGTGGATGATACGTTGACGTTCCTTCAGCGAGCCAAACATGTTGAACTTACTCGGCTTTCCGATTTTGAAGTTGGCGGATCGTTTGAGGATACGATGAGACGAGCGGGCAAGGAGCTCGACAAAGGTGCCGCTGAGCTATTAACAAAAGCTTCGGCAGGCTATCCCTTTATGGTCCAGCTGGTCGGATATTACGCTTGGCAGGTTGCTGCGCGCAGTGGGGCGGAGAGCGTGAGCGAAGAGGCGGCTCGTAAGGGTATCCAGGCGGCTCTTGATAGCTTTAATGCTATGGTGATTGCCCCAGCGCTGCGTAGGGTGTCGGAACGGCAGTTTCAGTATCTCGCGGCGATGGCTCAATGCGAGGGCGTCGATATCGCCAACGGCGATATCGCCAAGAAGATGGGTTTGTCGGCGAACAAAGTTGGGTCATATCGCAAGCGTCTGATCGATGCGGGGTTGATTGAGCCCGCGGGCTATGGCTGTGTTTCGTTTGCAATTCCGTACATGCGCGATTATCTGTTGGAGACCGTTCGAGAGGACTAATAAAGAATGGGCTGTCCGCGCTGTCGCTGGGGCCGTCCTTGTATCTTTGTCTCAATCTGTAACATCTGGAGGGGATTACGGCCTGCAGATGTTACAGGTTGAGATGATTGACTGAGACGTTTACTGGTAAAAGAGAGGTAAAAGAGGAAACGCCTCAAAATTCCCCTTGCCCAACTTCGGCTGTTTGGTTACTATAGAACGGCTGTTACGGAGAGCTGACCGAGAGGCCGAAGGTGCTCGCCTGCTAAGCGAGTATGCCCCAAAAGGGCATCTGGGGTTCGAATCCCCAGCTCTCCGCCAGTAAGACTTTAAAGAAGGGTTCCGAAAGGGGCCCTTTTTTAGTTGAACCACGTTAGCTGGGGATTCGAACCCGAGAGGGCACGGGCGTTAAGCAAACGCGAAAGCGTTTGTAGCCCGTGGGCGAAAAGCCGCCAGGCTTTGAAGCCGGAGGGCATGCGCAGCATGCCCGGACATCCCCAGCTCTCCGCCAGTACGAATTTGAAGAAGGGTCCCATTTGGGGCCCTTTTTTATTATCAAGAATGGCGGCTGGGGATTCGAACCCTCAAAAAGGAGGCATCCTTTCGGACGCCTCCTTTCAGTGGACTTATTATTCTTGCGCCCTACATCTCAGGAGCCTTGGCTACGGTCTCGCTCTCTGCTGCAAGTGGGCGGTTGTCGATGCGGCGGCCCAAGCAATCGAGCTTCACGAGCAGCCATTCAATGGGATTCGGCCCCGAGCCTTCTTCGTCGGCAACCAGGTCCATGACGGCGATCTTGGTGCCGTCCTGCTTGAGCGTAACGCTGCCCACCTTGTCGCCCACATGCACCGTGCCCGAGAGATCGTCGTAGCTAACCTTTTCGGTCACCTCGCCGGCGAGTGAGAACACCGTTGCCTGTGCGGCGGGGTCGGCGAGCGTGGCGTCGATCGTCTTGTCCGTCCAATCCGTCTGGCTAATGCGTGCCATAAGCGGGTTGCCGTTGGCGGTCTTTTCCTGCGTGTTGGCGATCGCGACCGTGACCTTGTGGCCGTAGTACCAATTGGCAAGGGTTGCGGTATCGGTAAAGCGCTGGTCGGTGGTGGTGGAGTTCAAAACGACGGTGTAGATCTCGTCGCCGTCGCGGTTGTAGGCGCTCGTAAAGCAATAGCCCGCGTCGTCGGTGGTGCCGGTCTTGCCGCCGATGTTGCCATCTTGGCCCAGCAAATAGTTATGCGTGTCCATGGAATGCGAATGGTCGGTGCCGTCGGCGCCCGTGACCTCGATCCAGGAATCCTCGCTCGCTACGACCTCGCGGATCGTGTCGTTTTTCATGGCCTCCTGCATCATCAGCGCCACGTCATGTGCGGTTGAGTGCATATCGCCAGCCCACTCATCAAAGTCCAGACCATGCGGGTTTTCAAAAAGCGTACCGGTACAGCCGAGCTTCTTAGCGCGCTCGTTCATGGCCTTCACAAAGGTGGCCTCGGCGTCTTTGGTCTTAGGGTCGATCTTCTTGCCCACATATTCGGCGAGCACGATGGCGGCGTCGTTGCCCGAGGGAATCATCAGGCCGCGCAGCGCCTGCTCCACGGTAAGCTTGTCGCCTTCGAGCAAGCCGGCGGTCGAATTGCCCACGGTGGCTGCGGCGTTGCTCACCGTGACCTTCTCGTCCATCTTGCAATTCTCGACGGTTAGGATTGCGGTCATGACCTTGGTGATCGAGGCAATTTTGACCTGCTCATCGGCGTCGCGGGCATAGTAGACGGTGCCGTCTTTGCCCATGACGAGGGCATTGGTCGCATCGATATCGGGCAGGTTTTCGGCCGTGATACCGCGCACATCGGCGGTTTTGCCGCAAACATTGTCGGTCGTGAGCACTTGGGCGCCGGCGACGGTGGGCACGCCAGCGGCAAGGGCGATAGCGCAGACAAAGCCGGCGGCAAGCTGGGCTGAGCGCTTTGCAAAAGAGGTGAGGGACTTCACGGATTTCGCTTTCGACGGGATGGTCTCTTCTGGAACTAGAGTATATCGTTTGCCGGCGTCGGCGATCATCGCGTGCGTGTGTGGCCCACATCCGCGCCCGAACGGGCACAAGGGTGCTTAAGGCCGACTTAATCACCCACGCTTGTTGTGTGTGGCGTGCGTCGCCTCGGGCATAATGGAGCGCGAGAGGAGCACGCATGAACGAGCGCATTTTGGTAGTTGATGACGAAAAGGCCATCGCCGACTTGGTTGGTATCTACCTTACAAAAGAGGGCTTTGATGTCCAGATTGCCTATAGCGGGGCCGATGCTGCCAAGGCAATCTTGGAGCAGGAGTTCGATCTGGCGCTGCTGGACGTCATGCTGCCCGATATCGACGGCTTTGAGCTGCTGCGCACCATCCGCGCTGGCCATACCTATCCCGTTATTATGCTGACGGCGCGCGATGCCCAGCAGGATAAGATCGACGGTCTCTCGCTGGGCGCAGACGATTACGTGGTCAAGCCGTTCCGTCCGCTGGAGCTCATGGCACGCGTTCATGCTCAACTCCGTCGTTACACCAGCTACGGCAGCCGCGCACAGGCGGTCGAGTCGCCGACCATCCAGCTCGACGGCCTCGAGGTCAACCGCGACGCTCGTTGTGTGACGGTGGACGGCGCGCCGGTGCGCCTCACGCCCATCGAGTATTCCATCTTGCTGTATCTGGTCGAGCATCGTGGCAGCGTGGTGGCCGTGGGGGACCTGTTCCGCGCGGTGTGGAACGAGGACTTTATGCCCGGCTCCAACAATACGGTGATGGTGCACATCCGCCATCTGCGCGAAAAGATCGGCGACGATGCTCAAAAGCCGCGCTTTATCAAAAACGTCTGGGGCGTCGGCTACATAATCGAATAACGCCTTTGATGGTGGGGAAGTGGATATGACAAAAGACGATAGGCGGGTATTCGAGGTGCCCGATCGACTCTTTGAATACATAAGGGCGGTCGTCGACAACCGCGCGCTTGCGACGGTGCTGCTCTTTTTGCTGAGTCTGCTGCTCATTGGCATTGACAATATCGTTGGCATCCTGACAGTTCTGCTTATTGGCTTCTTGCTGATCGATCGATTTGAAATCGTTCGCCGCTGCGTGGTAATCGGTGGTGCCGCGTGGACAATTACGCTGGCGATCGGGGCCATGGCGCTTGGCGGTATTGGCGAGCCCGTGTTCTTTGACGCCGCTTTTGTATTCAACATGCTTGGCTTTGTGCTGGCGCTTGCCGTGTGCGTCCTGTTCTTTTGCGGACGCGCCCTGTATTACCAGGGCTATGAACAGGGCGAGCAGCATGCCGACCGCGTAATCGCCGCCCGTATTCAGGACCGTCTGATCGACAACCCTGACACGTGGGATACCATCGACGGTGACTTTCTTGAGGTCGAGGGTGCGCTCAACCGAGCGCGCGATTGCGAGCGTAAGGTTCAACAGGCCTTGCGCGACGAATCGCATCGCAAAGATGACCTGGTTACGTATCTGGCGCACGATCTGCGCACGCCGCTTGCCAGCGTGGTGGGCTATCTTTCGCTCCTGCAGGAGGCTCCCGATTTGCCGCTTGAGCAGCGTGCACGCTTTACGGGCGTGGCGCTCGACAAGGCCCATCGGCTCGATGCTCTCATCGAGGAGTTCTTTGACATCACGCGTTTCGATTTCCACGATATCGTGCTTACCCGCGCCTACGTCGATCTGGGGCTATTACTGGCGCAGGTGGCCGACGAGTTCTATCCCATTCTCAACGAACAGCACAAGGAAGCCCAGGTTGATATCTGCGAGGACCTGACGGTGCTCGTGGACGGCGATAAGATGGCTCGCGTATTCAACAACATCATGAAAAACGCCGTTGCCTATAGCTATGAAGGCTCGACGATCATGATTGAGGCTGGGCGCCAAGATGACGGTGGCGTGCGAATTCGCTTTATCAATCAGGGTGATCCGATTCCGGCGGCTAAGCTCAAGGTGATCTTTGAGAAGTTCTATCGCCTGGATGCAGCGCGTGCGACCAATCGCGGCGGTGCTGGGCTGGGCCTCGCCATCGCCAAGGAGATTGTATGCGCGCATGGCGGTACCATCGCGTGCGAATCGACGCCCGAGCATACCGTCTTTACCATCGAGCTGCCCGCCGCGTAGCGTAGGCGCCTTTACAAACACCTGACAATGCGTTCACGTGCATATGAGCCGCGATTTCTACTATCGATACTGCTGAATTGATATCGATGTGGAGGTATGCGGTATGACGGCTGCTGCGGCTATGGAGCCCACGGAGCTCGAGGAGCTAATGGAGGCGCAAGCCGAGGCTGCGCACGAGCGCGAAGTCGGGGACGCGACTCGTCCCACGGCGCAGGATTTTGCCGCCTCGCCGACGCGCATCGATGTCGAGGGCCTCGACCTGTTCTATGGCGACCATCATGCGCTCAAGGACGTGAATATCAAGATCCGCGACAAGCAGATCACCTCGTTTATCGGGCCTTCGGGCTGCGGAAAGTCCACGTTGCTGCGCTGCTTTAACCGCATGAACGACGGCATCAAGGATTGCCGCATCGAGGGCAAGATTGCGCTCGATGGTCAAGATATCCTGGGCGATTACGACATCTGCCGTTTGCGCCAGCGCGTGGGCATGGTGTTTCAGCGCCCCAACCCGTTTCCCATGAGCATCTACGACAACGTCGCCTACGGTCCTCGCGGCATGGGAGTGCGCGACCGCGTCGTGCTCGACGAGCTGGTCGAAGACTCCCTGCGACGCGCCGCCCTGTGGGACGAGGTCAAGGACAAGCTCAAGGAATCGGGTCTGGGTCTTTCGGGCGGCCAGCAGCAGCGTCTGTGCATCGCCCGTGCGCTGGCCGTGAAGCCCGACATTCTGCTGATGGACGAACCGACCTCGGCGCTCGACCCCGTATCGACGCTCGTGGTGGAGCAGCTGGCCTGCGAGCTCAGGGAGACCTGCACGCTCGTGGTCGTTACGCACAACATGCAGCAGGCGGCGCGCATCTCCGACTCGGTCGCGTTCTTTTTGCTGGGCGAGCTGGTGGAGCATGCGCCCACTGCCCAGCTCTTCAAAAACCCGATCGATCCGCGCACGGCGGATTATTTGACGGGCCGTTTTGGCTGATACCATCTAGTACAGGCACCTTTAGGGTTAAGATGCGGTCATGCCGGCCGCAAAGGGGTTCAACATGATCTATTACGTCGAGGACGATGACAACATCAGGGATCTGACGGTCTATGCGCTGCGCAAGCAGGGAATCGAGGCCGAGGGCTTTTCGTGCGACGGCGAGTTTAAGGCCGCCGTGGCGCGACGGGTACCCGATGCTGTCCTGCTCGATATCATGCTGCCCGATACCGATGGTTTGGCGATTATGCGCCGCCTGCGCGCCGACCGCCTGACGGCGACGGTGCCCATCATGATGCTTACCGCCAAGGACACCGAGCTCGACAAGGTGATGGCGCTCGATGGCGGTGCCGACGATTACCTGACTAAACCCTTCTCGCTCATGGAGCTCGCCAGCCGCTGCCGCGCACTGCTGCGTCGCGGCGGCATGGTCAAGCAGGCGAGCGATGTGCTCAGCGTGGGCGACATCGTGCTCTCGCCCAGCCATCGCGAGGTGACCGTTGCCGGCGAGCCGCTTAAGCTCACCCTGCGCGAGTTCGACCTGCTCGAATACCTCATGCGCAAGCCCGGCGTGGTCTTTACCCGCGAGTCGTTGCTGCAGAGCGTGTGGGGCTGGGACTTCGACGGCGGTTCGCGCACCGTTGACGTGCACGTGCAGACGCTTCGCCAAAAACTGGGCGAGCATGCCGGCGCCATCGAGACCGTGCGCGGCGTGGGCTACCGCTTGGCCGAGCCTTCTGCCGGTGATGGTGCCGAAGGTGACGACACCGCGGCCACCGCATCGGAGGAGTAACCCGTGGTCTTCGCCCCCCAGGGAAAACATACGCTGTCCCACCGCGTTTTTGTGACGATCTTTGTCTGTGCCATGGCGGTTATCGTGGCGTTTACGGTGCTGGGCGCGTTCTTTGTGCAAAACACCTTGGCGGATGCCACGAGTGCCAACCTGGCGCAGGAAACCGAGCTCATTGCTGCCGCCCTCGACGAGCAGCAGGAGCCCATCCCGTTCTTGCGTAGCCTCGATCGCGAGGACTTGCGCATCACGCTGATTAACAAGGATGGATCGGTTGCCTACGACAACGAGGCGTCGCCTTCCACACTGCCCAACCATGGCGATCGCCCCGAGGTCATCGAGGCCTTTGAGAGTGGTTTGGGTTCCGCGGAGCGCGCAAGCTCTACGCTCGACGAGATTATGCTGTATCGCGCCGTCGCCCTTGATAACGGCCAGGTTGTCCGCTTGGCGCAGGCCCAGCCTGGCGTTGCGGCGATTTTGCTGTCGATGGTGGCGCCGATGCTGCTTATCGCGGCAGCGGGTGCGGTACTCTCGTTTTTTATGGCGCGCCGCGAGTCCCGTGCCATCATCGCGCCGTTGCAAGAGGTGGATTTGGACCACCCACGCCGTAGCTATGAGCACGCCTATGCCGAGATGGTCCCCATGCTTGAGCGTATCGAGTCGCAGCGCCAGGAACTCAAGCGCCAAATGGCGGTGCTGGCGGACAACGATCGTATGCGCCGCGAGTTTACGGCGAATATCACCCATGAGCTCAAGACGCCGCTTACGGCGATTTCGGGCTATGCCGAGCTCATCGCAAACGGCATGGTCGAGGGCGAGGACGACCTGCGCAACTTTGGCGGTCGCATCTATCGTGAGGCGGGCCGTTTGGCGGCGCTTGTCAACGACATCCTTACGCTGTCTAACTTGGACGAGGCCGAGCGTGCAACTGAGGGCGAGGCGGTGCCCATTGGGTCCACGGAGCCTATTGAGCTCTCGCGTGCCATCTACGCGGTTGAGCAGCGTCTTGAACAGGTCGCCCGTCAGGCGAATGTGACGATAAGTCATGAGACCAAGCCTGTGGTCATCGAAGGCGTGTCGCGCTTGATCGACGAGCTCATCTATAATCTGGCAAGCAACGCCATCCGCTACAATCGACCCGGCGGTACGGTTACGCTGCAGTGCGGCACCAACGGCGAAGGCCATCCGTTCCTCGCGGTCGCCGACACGGGAATCGGTATCGCGCCTGAAGAACAGGGCAAGGTATTTGAACGGTTCTATCGCGTGGACAAGAGTAGGTCCAAGGCACGCGGCGGAACCGGTCTGGGGCTTGCCATTGTCAAGCATGCGGCCCTGTATCATCACGCCACGCTCGATCTGTCGAGCGAGTTGGGCGTGGGAACCACCATTACGGTGACGTTTCCCATACAGCAGGACGAGCCATTCGCATAGCGATACAACATAGGTATTGATGTAGACGCCGCATTTGACTTTCGGGTGCGGCGTTGTTGTGCAATTTTACGATTGCTTCCGACATTTTTACAGGAGAGCCTGTTTCTTATGTATAGAGTTTGGTCTCGGTAAAAAGATGCGATAACATACGGACAGTTTTGTCAATCCGAACTGGGGAAATGAAAGGCAAGCTGCATGACCCTTCTCGAACTGTTCCAGCTGCTGAAGAAGCACCTCAAGCTGGTCATCACCCTTCCGGTGGTCTGCGCGATCGCCATGGGCATCGTGTCCTTCGCCGCGATGGACAACACCTATACCGCGACGACGAGCATGTACATTCTCGCCAAGACCGACGATAGCGGCCAGATGAGCTACAACGATCTCTCGGCGAGCCAGATGCTTTCCAACGATATCGCCACGCTGCTGGATAGCGATAGCGTTAAGAGCGGCGCCGCCAAGGAACTGGGCCTCACCGATCTGGATGACTACAAGGTGTCTGTTTCCTCCGAGACCACCACGCGTGTCATTACGCTTTCGGTTACCGGCACCGATGCCAAGGAGACGGCTGAGGTCGCAAAGGCCATAGCTAGCTCGGTGAGTACGGTCGCTCAGAACGTCGGCGCTGCCCAGAGCATCAACGTTATCGACGAGGCTAAGACCCCCGAAGCCCCCAGCGGCCCCAAGCGCACGCTGTATATTGCCGTCGCGTTCCTCGCCGGTATCTTTATCGCAGTCGCCTATGTCGTTTTGGCAGACATGCTCAATACCCGCATCCGCGGTGCCGAAGAGGCGGAAGAGCTCCTGGGCATTCCCGTTGTTGGCCGAATTCCGGCTATGAAAGGTGGTAAATAGGCATGGCTAAGGCAAAGAACACCGATAAGCTCGTTGTACAGAATGCCGCCAAGACCCTTCTGGCCAACATCCGCTTTGCGAGCGTGGACGACCCCATTCGCACCATTACCGTCACGTCCTCGATTCCCAACGAGGGCAAGTCTACGGTTTCCATCAACCTTGCCCAGGCTATCGCCACGAGCGGCAAGTCCGTGCTCCTGGTCGAGGCCGATATGCGCCGCAGGTCCCTTTCCGATATGCTCGGCGTTCGTTCGCGCGGCGGACTCTATGCGGTCCTTTCCGAGCAGATCTCCATTGACCAGGCAATTGTCGAGACGGGTCAGAAGAACTTCTACTTCCTCGATGCCGAGCCGCATATTCCCAATCCTGCCGACATCATCGTCTCTCACCGCTTTGCCAAGCTGGTAAAGGCACTGTCCGCCAAGTTCCAGTACGTCATCTTCGATGCTCCTCCGGTCGGCACCTTCATCGATGCTGCCGAGATCGCAAGTCTGACCGACGGTGCGCTTTTTGTCGTGCGTGAGGATTTCACCAAGCGCGAGGAGGCGCTCAACGCCATCGGTCAGCTTAAGAAGTCCGAGAAGGTCAAGCTCATCGGTACCGTTATGAACTACTGCGAGACCGAGACCAGCGAGTACTACTACTCCTACTACACCAAGGACGGTAAGAAGGTGAAGAAGGGCTCCGACGATCAGGGGACTTCCAAAAAGGGCATCTTCACCAACCGAGCAAACGTTTAGTTGATTAAGGCTGACCTATGCGTGACATTCATTGCCATATCTTGCCGGGTGTAGACGACGGCGCCGCCGATCTCGATGAGAGCTTGGCGATGCTCGAGGCTGCCAAGCGGGCCGGTGTAACCAGAATCGTTTGCACTCCTCACTGCCGTGATCCCTATTTTGATTACGACAAGATGTGGGATGCCTTTGAGCTGCTGCGTGATAACGCTGACGGTTTTCCGCTCCAGATGGGCTTCGAGGTCAACCACCGAAAGCTCGTTGAGCTTGGTATCGATGCCGCGGAGCACTTGCATTTCGATGGAACCAACGAGTTTCTGCTCGAGCTTTCGACGCATGCCGATGCGTATGCGTTTAGAGAGTACGAGAACACGATTTACGATTTGCAGTGCCGTGGCTACCAGGTGATCATCGCTCATCCTGAGCGCTATCGTGCGGTTCAAAAGGATGTAAGCGTGGCGGAGCGCCTGGTCGATATGGGCTGCAAGCTGCAGGCTTCGGCGGACTTTATTGCTGGCGGTCGCTTTGGTCGCGAGAAAAAGCCGGCACAGCGCCTGTTCGATCAGAACCTGTACAGCTTCATCGCGAGCGATGCCCATAACGTGGGTCATTACGACTGCCTGGCGAAGGCTCGTGCGAAGTTTAGCGTGCGCGGAGCTCATTTTCGCTAAAATCGGTCCCTAACGTTCGCATTGAATGAAAGGGCAGCCATGGATATCCAACTTAAGACAGGATGCTTTGATGACGCGGCGTTGGTGCGCCGCGTCGTTTTTATGGACGAGCAGGGCTACGAGAATGAGTTCGACGCTATCGACGAGGATCCGAACTGCATTCATGTGACGCTCTATGTAGACGGCGAGCTTGCCGGTTGCTCGCGCGTGTTTCCCGAAGAGCTTGAGCGCGTGGCTGACGCAGAGGCCCCAGTGTTGCCGGCATGCGACATGGACGAAGGCGTTGCGGCGGGGAAGACCTACATTATGGGGCGCGTCGCCGTGCTGCCGGCTATGCGTCGTCGCGGACTGGCGAGTGCGATCGTCGAGGCCAGTGCTGCGTGTGCACGCGATGCCGGCGCTAAGCTTATTAAGCTGCATGCGCAGGAATACGTGCTGCCGCTCTATGCAAAGGCGGGCTACACGCAAATTGCCCCGGTAGATTACGAAGACGAGGGCCAACCCCATGTCTGGATGGCCAAGCGCGTAGATGGCAGATAGGGACGTTCCTTTTCTGCCGGCAGTTGGGGACACTCCTTGGCAATTGACGCATTGGAGCGCTCGGACATACAGTTTTTCGATTCCGTATGTATATATGCGCGTTAATGGGTTATAAAATCTAAGTCTGAACATAGCAGGTCTGCGATGCGGCTCGGGCGACCGGGCCGTTTTTGCGGACGGGGGTAGCGCGAAAGGACTGCACATGCGTCAATTTAAGACCGAGAGCAAAAAACTGCTCGACCTCATGATCAACTCCATCTACACCAATAAGGAAATCTTCCTGCGCGAGCTTATCTCTAACGCGAGTGACGCCGTCGACAAGCTCAACTTTAAGAGTCTGCAGGACCCAAGCGTCAAGATCGACCAGGGCGATCTGGCCATTCGCGTCTCCTTTGATAAAGACGCCCGCACCATTACCATCTCGGATAACGGCATTGGCATGACCGCCGAGGAGCTGGAGCGCAATCTGGGCACCATCGCCCATTCCGGCTCCGAGGAGTTTAAGACCGAGAACGCCGAGCAGCAGGGCTCCGATGTCGACATCATCGGTCAGTTTGGCGTGGGCTTCTACTCGGCTTTTATGGTCGCCAGCCATGTGAAGGTCGTCAGCCGCGCCTATGGCGAGGATGTCGCCCATGTGTGGGAATCCGACGGTCTTGAGGGCTACACCATCGAGGACGGCGAGCGCGCCGAGCACGGTACCGATGTCATCCTGACGCTGCGCGAGAACGAGAAGCTCGATGCCGACGGCGAGGCCGAGACCTACGATCGCTTCCTGACCGAGTGGGGTCTCAAGAGCCTGATTCAGCAGTACAGCAACTATGTGCGTTACCCGATTCAGATGATGGTGTCCAAGAGCCGCCAGAAACCCAAGCCCGAGGACGCCGGCGACGATTACAAGCCCGAGTACGAGGACTACCAGGAGCTCGAGACCGTCAACTCCATGACGCCGATTTGGAAGAAGCACAGCTCCGATGTCGAGCAGAAGGACTATGACGAGTTCTACAAGTCCACGTTCCACGACTTTGACGATCCTGCGCGCACCATCAGCTTCCACGCCGAGGGCACGCTCGAGTATGACGCCCTGCTGTTTGTGCCGGGACGCGCGCCGTTCGATCTGTACAGCAAGGACTACGAGAAGGGCCTGTCGCTTTACAGCTCCAACGTCCTGATCATGGAGAAGTGCGACGACCTGCTGCCCGACTACTACAACTTTGTCCGCGGCGTCGTGGATTCCGCCGACGTGTCGCTCAACATTTCGCGCGAGACGCTGCAGCAGAACCGTCAGCTCAAGGCCATCGCCAAGCGTGTGGAAAAGAAGATTACCGCCGACCTTGAGGATATGCGCGACAACGACCGCGAGGCCTACGAGAAGTTCTTTGAGAACTTTGGCCGCGGTCTTAAGTACGGCATCTACTCGAGCTATGGCATGAAGGCCGATGAGCTCGCCGACCTGTTGCTGTTCTGGTCTGCCAAGGAACAGAAGATGATTACCCTGGCCGAGTATGCCAAGGGCATGCCCGAGGATCAGAAGGCCATCTGCTACGCCGCCGGCGACTCGCGTGAGCGCTTGGCCAAGATGCCCGTGGTAAAGGGCGTGCTCGACCGCGGCTATGACGTGCTGCTTCTGACGCAGGACGTGGATGAGTTCACCTTCCAGGCCATGCGTGAGTACGTTGCCGCCGATATGCCTAAGATCTACGAGGACGACGCAGCTCGCGAGGCTGCCGAAAAGGCTGTGGCCGACGGTGCCGAGCCCGAGGTCGAGGATCGTCATCTAGAGCTCAAGAACGTTGCGACTGGCGATCTTGATCTGGCGACCGAGGACGAGAAGAAGGAGGCCGAGGACGCCACCAAGGAAAACGAGGACCTCTTTAGCGCTATGAAGGAGGCGCTCGGTGACAAGGTCGAGAAAGTTGCCGTCTCCGCGCGCCTGACCGATGCCCCCGCTTGCATCACCACCGAGGGCCCGCTTTCGCTCGAGATGGAGAAGGTACTCCAGAAGGGTCCCGAGGGCGCGCCCGACGGTATGCCCAAGAGCCAGCGCGTGCTCGAGCTCAACGCCAAGCACCCGGTCTTTGCCAAGCTCGTCGCTGCCCAGAAGGCAGGCGACGCCGACAAGATCAAGCAGTACTCCGGTCTGCTCTATGACCAGGCCCTGCTGGTCGAGGGCATTTTGCCCGAGGATCCCGTTGCCTTCGCAGCAGCTGTTTGCAACTTGATGTAGTTCGGGGATACGGCACCGTAACTAGATTAGAACGAGAGTGGATAATCTCCCACTTTTGGCTCGAATGCGGGCTTGAAGTGGGAGATTTTCCACTCTCGTTTCCTTTTGAATGACCCCTCCGTCCCCAAGGGATCATTTATTTGTGCGGGTTGTGGTTTTGTGACCTGCTGAAATTAAAGATACTGTACAACTGTACGCTAACTCATCTTCGTAGTATATTGCTACCCGCAAAACTCAACACCATTGTGCTTTGAGACGTTAAAGCGCCTACTACAATGGTTGTCGATAGTACGATTCGATTCAACGACAGGATGGATGGTCCAAGCGTGAGTCTCGGCAGCAAACTATCCAACGCAAAGGTGTCCTTTGCGATCTTTAAGCGTGACATCAAGCGATTGCTCGTGAATCCCGTCGCCTTGGTGGTTACCCTGGGCGTGTGCGTTATTCCCTCGCTGTATGCCTGGTACAACATCGTGGCAAACTGGGATCCGTACGGAAACACTCAGGGTATCAAGATTGCCATCGCCAACAACGACCAAGGAACCCAAAACGACCTGGTGGGCGAGCTCAATGCGGGCGACCAGGTTGTCGATCAGCTCAAGGAAAACGATCAGCTGGGCTGGACCTTCGTCGACTCGGCGGCCGATGCCAAGGAGGGCGTCGAGAGCGGCGAGTACTATGCCGCTATCGTGATTCCCAAGAACTTCTCGGATAACCTGGTTTCGATGCTCGACGGCAACTACCATCAGCCCAAGCTCACGTACTACGTCAATGAGAAGAAGAGCGCCATTGCGCCCAAGGTTACCGATACCGGTGCAAACACCATCGAGGAGCAGATCAACTCGGAATTTGTCTCTACGGTAGGCAAGACTGTTGCCGGTATCGCCAAGGATGCCGGTGTCGATTTAAAGGACAAGGCAACCCAGACTCAGGACTCGCTGGCAAGTTCGGTGTCCGAGGCGTCCGACACCTTGGGCGAGGTGCGCGATTCGATTGGCGATATGAATGCCGCCATCGATAAGACGAGTGGCGCTATCGCCTCGGCTGATGCGGCACTTGCCGGCTTGCAAGGCCAGGCACCGTCGCTGACGCAGGCGATCTCCCAGGGCAACGACCTGCTGAGCGAAGCTCGCACCACGGCGGGCAACTCTATCGCCTCGCTCTCCAAGGCGCTCTCGGAAGGCAGCCTTGCGCTCACCAAGACGTCGGCCTCTGCGAACGCTGCCATCGGCAAGCTGACGGGCGCGGTCACATCTACGACCACCCGTATCGACAACTCGCTCGAGTCTCTTCAAGCGACGATCGACCACAATAAGGCCGTTATCGGGCACTTGGAGATTCTCGCCAATGACACGTCGACAGGTTCCGAGGAAATTGACGCGCGCATTGTATCGACCATCGATTTGCTTCGAGAGCAGAATGAAAAGCTTCAGAGCATCAAGGACGGTCTGTCCGCGCAGTCGAGCGCCATGGCGAATGACGCAGCGGCTGTTTCGGGTGCCAGTGACGCTATCAATAACGCAATTCATACCGGTGCGACCAACCTTGGCCAAGCCCAGACGGACTTGGGCCAAAACGCGCTGCCGAAGGCCTCGAGCGCGCTCGACTCTTTTGCTGCCGTTTCGGGCGACCTGACCGGTATCGTCTCGGGTATGACACCTACACTTGCAAATGCGCGCGGCACGTTGGCGCAGCTTAGCGCTACGCTCGGCCAGGCCAAGACCACGCTGTCCCAGACCGATTCCTCGCTTGCCAAGGTCCAGGACAAGCTTGCAACCGCCGCCAATGACATCGCGGCGCTGCAGACCTCCGAGTCCATGGGCGAGCTGGCCGATCTGATGGGCGTCGATGTCAATGACGTGGCAGATTTCATGGCGTCTCCGGTTGAGTTGACGTCCAAGTCAATCTATCCGGTCAAGAGCTTTGGCTCGGGCATCGCTCCCTTCTACACCAATCTGGCGCTTTGGGTGGGCGGCTATGTGCTCATCGCCATTTACAAGCTCGAGGTCGACCGTGAAGGTGTTGGCAGCTTTACGGCGCGCCAAGGCTACTTTGGCCGCTGGTTGCTCATGGTGATCCTGGGCGCGTTGCAGGCCATCATCGTTACGGTAGGCGATCTGGTGATTGGCGTGCAGTGCGTCAGCCCGCTGCTGTTCGTGCTGGGCGGCATCGCCATTTCGTTCACCTACGTCAATATCATCTATGCGCTGTCCACCACGTTTAAGCATATCGGCAAGGCTATCGGCGTCATTCTCGTCATCGTGCAGATCCCGGGTTCGTCGGGCATGTACCCCATCGAGATGATGCCCGGCTTCTTCCAGTGGCTGCACCCGCTGCTGCCCTTTACCTACGGCATCAATCTGCTGCGCGAGACGGTCGGCGGCATGTATTCGTTCAACTACCTGTTTAACCTGTGCATTCTGGGCGTGTTCTTGATCGTGGCGCTCTTTATCGGCCTGCAGCTGCGTCCGCTGCTGCTCAACCTTAACCTGCTCTTTGATAAACAGCTCTCCACGACCGGTATGATGATTTGCGAGTCCAACGACCTGCCGCGCCAGCGCTACTCGCTGCGCACGGCCATGCGCGTCATGCTCGATTCCGATTCGTACCGTCGCGAACTGCTCGATCATGCGGTCGCCTTTGAACATCGCTACCCGTACTACATCAAGGGCGGTTTTGCCGCCGTGGTGGGCGTTCAGGTCCTGCTCTTTGTCCTGTCGACGGTTCTCGATATCGACAATAACGGCAAGATCATCCTGCTTGTCATTTGGATCATCTCGGTTATTGCCATCTGCGGCTGGCTTATCAATATCGAATATATCCGAGCGAGCCTCAATACCCAGATGCGCATCTCGGCGCTTTCGGATGAGGACCTGCGTCGCGAGATGCGCGAACACACGGCCGCCATTCCTGCCGCCCGCCACATGTTTGGCCTCAACGCCAGCGAGCGTGGTGCCAAGGGCGGCGATCAGTCCACGGGCCGCTTGCCGCATATCGGCTCGCACCATAAATCTCAGGGCAGCGACAGCACAGCCACAAATGATGGAGATACCACCGCGCTTGGCAAGCACTCCAAAGGAGGTGAGGCATAAATGAAGAACATCCTGCATCTGTTTAAGCGCGATGTCCAAAACGTGTCTCGCTCCGTGATCGGCTTGGTTGTCGTGATGGGCCTCATTATCGTACCGTGTCTGTACGCGTGGTTTAACATCGCCGGCAGCTGGGATCCGTACGGCAACACCGGCAATCTTAAGATCGCCGTGGTCAACACCGATGAGGGTTACGAGAGCGATTTGATCCCCGTCGAGGTTAACGTGGGCGAAAACGTGACCGCCACCCTACGCGGCAACGAGAGCTTCGATTGGGTTGTGCTCAACAATCGCGAAAAGGCTATCGAGGGCGTTAAGTCGGGCGCGTACTATGCTGCCGTCGTTATCCCCAAAACGTTTAGCGCTGACATGATGACGCTTTTCTCGACCGACGTGAAGCATGCCGATATCGAGTTCTACGAGAATCAGAAGGCCAACGCCATTGCGCAGATCGTGACCGAGAAGGGTTCGAGCGCCGTCCAGAGCCAGGTTAACAAAACTTTTACCGAGACCATTACGACGATCGGTCTTAAGACGGTGTCCAGCCTGCTCGATTACATGAGCACCGACCAGGTGGGTAACTTTATCGCCAACCTGTCCTCGACGCTCGGCGATTCGATTGAGGACCTGCGAGACGTTCGGGCAAATGCTTCGTCGCTGGCGGGCATTTTGAGCTCCACGTCCGATTCGCTGACGTCGGCGAGCGGCATGCTCAAGCAGACGGGCACGGTCGATGAGTCAACGAAGCAGCTGATGGAGCATGTCAAGAGCGGTATTAGCGATTCCAAGGAAGCGCTGAAGGACGCCAACGACGCCATCAATGCCGCGATTGACGGAAGCGCGGGCTCGTTTGACAACGTGTCCGCCGAGCTTGCGAAGGCATTTGATGCCGCGAATCAACATGTCGACCTTACAGTGTCCCAGCTCAACGATGCCGCGGCGGCGCTCAACACGCGTGCCGACGATATCGACGCCACGGCCGACCAGCTCCGCAGCTTTGCCGATCAGGTGACTGACGAAAAACTCCAGGACAGCCTCAAGTCTGTGGCAACATCGCTGAGCAGGATTGCTGTGGAGTATCGCAACAACGCCAAGGACTTGACGGCCACCGCGAAGTCTCTCTCTGACAGCATGGCAGAGGTTAATAAGTCGCGTGCCGAGGTCGATCAGGCAATCGCGGATGCCAAGGCTGGTATCTCGGGCGCCAAGACTGACTACGACTCTACGTTTTCGGCCAAGGCAAAGGAGCTCAAGAAGACCATCTCGGGCGTTTTGGATTCGCTGAACGGTATTTCGAACGATCTGGATAGTGCTGTTGCTGGCCTGACCGACGCATCCGGTTCGCTGGCAAAGGGCCTCTCCAAGGCTGCAAAGCTGGTCAACAAGGCTTCTGATCAGCTGGGCGAGGCGTCGGACAAGATCAGTGCGTTTAAGGACGAGCTCGACGGCGCCTTGATGTCGGATGACCTCGCTACGATCAAGACGATGATCGGCAATGATCCCGAGGGTCTGGCCGTGTCGCTTTCCGGCCCCGTCGCGCTCGATCGCAAGCCGGTCTATCCGATCCGCAACTACGGTTCGGCCATGGCACCGTTCTACACGATTCTGTCGCTCTGGGTGGGCTCGATTGTGCTGGCGGCCATGATGAAGGTCTCGGTTGACGATGAGCTTATCAACGAGCTCATCCCCGTGCGCCTGCACGAGATCTACCTGGGCCGCTACCTGTTCTTTGGCGGTCTGGCCCTGCTGCAGGCAACGCTCGTGTGTGCGGGCGACATCCTGTTCTTTGGCATCCAGTGCGACGACCCGCTGCAGTTTGTGCTGGCGGGCTGGGTCGCGAGTCTCGTGTTCTCCAATATCGTCTACACGCTTACGGTTTCGTTTGGCGATATCGGCAAGGCGCTCGCCGTCGTGCTGCTGGTCATGCAGGTCGGCGGTTCGGGCGGCACGTTCCCCATCGAGATGACCGGTCCCGTGTTCCAGGCGATCTATCCGTTCCTGCCGTTTACTCACGGCATCAACGCCATGCACGCCGCCATGGCCGGTGCCTATCATATGGAGTACTGGGTTGAGCTGGGTATTCTGGCGAGCTATCTGATTCCGTCGCTGGCACTGGGCGTCGTCTTCCGCCGCCCGGTCATCAAAGCCAACGACTGGATCATCGAAAAGCTGGAATCAACCAAATTGATTTAATACAGCAACGTAAACGCCGTCGGAACATCGAGGTTATCCAAGTCGGTACTTTAGTGGGCTGGATTGCGATGCAACGCTGGTTGTTGCTACAGTAGCGGGGCGTACCGGGGGTCCGGTGCGCCCCGTTTTTATTTGACCATGAGGCGGCACGCAGCCATACGCGTGCGGACACCACGCCCAGATTGAGTGTGAGGATGTTCCATGGCCCAATACGCTGCCAACGAAATCGAGAATATGCCCGATAGCCCTGTAGCCCGCGAAGACCTAGGTGCCGGCGGTGCCTCCCGCGGTGCCGGTGCGCGCTCGCCGCTGTTCTGGAAGGTCTTGCTGCTTTCGGTGGCGGTCATCTGGGGCTATTCCTTCACCACCATGAAGGATGCGCTCGATACCATTCCGGTGTTCGAGCTGCTCTACATTCGTTTTCTTCCGGCGTCGTTGGTCATGCTTGCCATCTTCCACGAGCGCATTGTTGCCCATTTCAACGCTCGAAACCTGATTGTTGGACTTGGCATGGGCGCGCTCATGTGGGGTGCCTACGGTTTGCAGACGATCGGCCTGGCACAGACCACGGCAGGCAAGAGTGCATTTTTGACGGGCACGTACTGCATCTTGGTTCCGTTTGCGAGCTACGTTCTAAGCGGCGAAAAGCTTACCCGTTACAACTTGGGCGCCGCGTTGCTGTGCCTGGCGGGCATTGGTCTGGTGGCGCTCGATAGCGTCGAGTTCAATGTCGGCGATGTCATCACACTGGGCGGTGCGGTCTTCTTTGCCATCCAGATGGCGGTGACCGCCAAGTATGGCCGCAAGATGGACATCAACGTCATCACGTTTTGGATGTTTGTGGGCAACGGCGTGCTGAGCCTGATCTCGTCGCTGCTATTCGAGACCCAAGCGCCGCTGTCCGTTTGGACGCCGAGCTTTATCAGTGTGATGGCGTTTCTCTCGGTGGGCTGCACATGTGTGGCTCTGCTCATCCAAAACGTCGGCCTGGCGCATGTCCCGGCCTCGACGGGCTCGCTGCTCCTTTCGATGGAGTCGCCTTCGGGTGTGCTGTTCTCGGTGCTGCTGATGGGGGAGGCGCTCACCTCGCGCCTGCTCGCCGGCTTCGCGCTCATCTTTCTTTCGATTATCTTGAGCGAGACGCATTTCGATTTTTTGCGTCGAAAGCCGCGTCCGCAATTGTAAACAATTTGTTGCGCCGCCTCCCGGGGCGGCATTTTTTATGCGTCGCCCTTAAAGTAGTACCTTGCACTTTACGCTATCAAAGTGCTTGCTGCAAAAACGTTACTGGAGGGCATCTATGGCACCAGCACTGTCCGATCTTCAACCGCAATCAGCGCCCAAGGCCACCGCGGCGGCGCAAGCCGCCATTGGCGACAGTCTGGTCAAAGAGGCTCAAACTTTTGCCGATGAGCTTGCCGCATGGCGTCACGATCTGCATCGGACGCCCGAACTTGGTAACGACCTCCCGCAGACCTCTGCGTATATCCAAGCGCGCCTGGCCGAGATGGACATCCCGTTTGCCACGCTCGTCGATGGTTCCTGTGTTGTGGGCCTTGTCGGTGCCGGTGCCACCGCGGCCCAAGGCAATGGCGTCTGCACGGACGAACAGGCCGGAACGGTCATTATGCTGCGTGGCGACATGGATGCCCTGCCCGTTGCCGAAGAGTCGGGCGAGCCTTTCGCCTCTACGAACGGCTGCATGCATGCTTGCGGTCACGATATGCACGCGACGGCGCTGCTTGGTGCGGCGCGCTTGCTCAAGGCCCGCGAGGCCGAGCTTGTCGACGCCAACGCTACCGTCAAACTGCTGTTCCAGCCGGGCGAGGAGACCTTTGAGGGGGCACGCGCTGCCATCGCCGACGGCTTGCTCGAGAACCCGCGTCCTCAGGCGGCTTTTGCCATGCATGTTAACAGCCAATCGCCGCTCGGCCTGGTGCTCTATGGGAGCCCGGCGCTTTCGGGCGTGTACGGTTTTCGTATCACGCTTCAGGGCAAGGGCGGCCATGGCTCGAGCCCCGAGATTTGCATCGACCCCATCACGGCCGGCGTGCATGTGCATCTGGCGCTTCAGGAGCTTATCGCTCGCGAAGTGCCGGCGGCCAAGGAGGTCGCGCTTACCGTTGGCAAGTTCGCCGGCGGTCAGGCCGCAAATGTCATCCCCGACACTTGTGTGCTCGAGGGAACGCTGCGTGGCTTCGATGTCGAGCTCATGGCTCATCTCAAGGAGCGTATCGTCGAGGTCGTCAACGGCGTGGCCGCAACGTATCGTACGCCGGCGACCATCGAGACGCTTTCGGATGTTCCGCCGCTTGTACTCGACAGCGATATGACTCAGGCGTCGCTTGGCTACGTGAGCGCAGTGCTGCCCAAGGCGGCTTTCTTGCCGCTGTTCCATGCCATGGCGAGTGAAGACTTCGCGCTTATCTCGAGCGAGATTCCGAGTGCGTACTTTACCGTGGGCGCGGCCGTAACCGACACGGACGAACACTTTGCCCAGCACCATCCCAAGGCACGTTTTAACGATGCCGAGCTTCCCCTCGGTGCCGCGGCCTATACCGCCGTCGCTTTGGGCTATATCGCCGACCACCGGTAGCACCCAACCTTGCCTTTCAAGCCTGCGGGCATGGCCGTAAGGCCTATGCCCTTGTCTTTCAAGGCAATCTTGGGCACCGTGGGTGCCATTGTCTCGGGCGTGCTGTTCGATGCCACGGGCTCCTTTGCGAGCACCTGGATCGTGTGCCTGGCGTGCTCCGTGGTCATGCTCGTGTTCCTGCTGGCATCCGAGCCCATCGCCGCCAAGCTGCGCGCGAGCGTGGCGGGGGAGTAGACGTCCGTCGCTCTTTTCTGTTTGCCCCGCTCTGTCCGTGGCAGCCTTGGAAGCCGAATGGATGCTCGTACCGTCATTCGGTTTCCAAGGCGGCCACGGGCCTACGAAATGATCCCTATTCCTCCGTCCCCAAGGGATCGCGCGATCCGAAGGGGACGGAGGAATAGGGATCACAAACAGCGGCGGCGCGTCTGGCCGAACGAGTCCCCATACCCTCGTTCGGTCAGACGCGCCGCCGCGGTTTGTGTTTGTGCCGTATAATGACCACTACCTATGACGCGATACAAAAGAAAGGTGTTTGCCCATGCAGGCACAGAAGGCGGAGGGAACCCGCGACCTTATCGGCGCCGAGATGCGCGCCTGGCAAAAGATGCAGCAGATTGCGGCCGGCGTGTTCGAGCCGTTTGGTTTTAAACCCATCGAGACGCCCGCGATCGAGCAGGTGGACGTGTTTGTCCACGGTATCGGCCAGTCGACCGACGTCGTGCGCAAGGAAATGTTCCGCGTGTTCAGCGGTGCCAACCTGGAGCGCGTCTTTACCGAGGGCACCGACACCAAACTCAAGCCCAAGCAGCGCCTGGCGCTTCGCCCCGAGGGCACGGCCGGCGTGGTGCGCGCTGTCGTCGAGAACAATCTGGTGCCTCAGGGCTCCACGCCGTTTAAGGCGTACTACGCCGAGGCCATGTTCCGCGGCGAGCGTCCCCAGAAGGGCCGCCTGCGCCAGTTCCACCAGGTGGGCATCGAGTGGCTCGGCGCTCCCGATCCGGCGGCAGACGCCGAGTGCATCATCATGCTCATGGAGTTCTACAAGCGCCTGGGCTTCGATCTTTCCAAGCTTCGTCTGCTCATCAACTCGATGGGTGACGCCCAGTGCCGTCCGGCTTACCGCGAGCAGGTCAAGCAGTTCATCCTCGATCACGCAGACGAGATGTGCGACGAGTGCCGCGAGCGCGCCGAGCTCAACCCGCTGCGCGCCTTCGACTGCAAGAACGACCATTGCCGCGAGATCATGGCCGAGGCCCCGCTGATGGGTGACAATCTGTGCGACGAGTGCCGCGAGCACTACGAGCAGGTCAAGCGCTATCTGGATGCCGCCGGTATCGAGTATGTCGAGGATCCCACCTTGGTGCGCGGCCTGGACTACTACACCCGTACTGTCTTTGAGGTCGAGGCCCCTGGCGCCGGCGTCGGCTCCATCGGCGGCGGCGGCCGCTACGACGGCCTGGTCGAGCTCGAGGGCGGCAAGCCCACGGCAGGCGTCGGCTTCGCTGTCGGTTTTGAGCGCGCCCTGCTGGCCCTGCAGGCCTTTGGCAGCGACCTGGGTGCCGAGGAGGTCCCGTGCGTCTACGTTGCCAACGCCGGCAAGGAGTTGCGCCAGAACGTCTTCGCCATTACGCAGGAGCTTCGCGCCGCAGGTATCGTGACCGAGGCCGACTATCAGGGCCGTTCGCTCAAGGCCCAGTTTAAGCAGGCCGATAAGGTAGGCGCCAAGCTCATCCTGGTCCTGGGTGGCGACGAGCTTGCCGCCGGCAAGGTCAAGGTGCGTAACATGGAGAGCCATGACGAGGTGCTGGTCGATTTGGCCAACGTCGTCGAGGCGGTTCGCGAGCGCCTGTAGCGCATGATTTTTGAGCTGAGGGCCTGCTAACGTGCCCTGCTCATGGAGAGCGATTGTTACGGGGGTGTTTCGCTTTTATGCGGAATGCCCCCGTTTGCATATGCCGCCCACCGAGAAATACGACCATTTAGAGCAAAAACCCTTGCAATGCAGAAAATACTTTTGTGTGGTAAAGCGCAATCAGTGTCGAAAGTATTTCTCAAGCGCCTATAATGAATACCGCATGTTACGTGCATAGAAGGAGGAATGGGAGGAAACGTGGCTGAGAACCTAAGCAACCAGTCTGTACCCGAAGCCGCGGCGCGCGTCGCTGCCGTGGTCAACCGCCTCGTTAACCGAATCGGCTCGAATGCCGAGTCCAGGGAGCGTCTCGCCGAGATCGAGATCCCCGAGGAGCTGCGCGATAATCTGGCGTTGTTCCTGCGCCTGGAGCGTCGTGTGCTTAGCGAGTATGATCCTGAGATCGCGGACCTGTTCGACAAGATCCTGTCGGCTGAGATTGTGGCCAATGCCGGCAACCCCGGTACCCGCGCTGCCGACGAGGCCGTCGACGAGCAGGGCGTGCCCACCGCCGACGAGCCCACTGCCGTGGCATTTCGTGAGGTCGTCGATCTGATCGACAGCCTGCCGCTCGATAAGCAACAGGTCATTGTCCGTGCCTTTACGAGCTTCTTCCACCTGGCAAACCTGTCGGAGGAGAACTACCGTGTGGCGCAGCTGCGCGAGCGCGAGGCCGGTGCGTCGACCGATACCGAGGTCGATCCCGCCAACGAGCTCACCGTCGCCTATCACCAGCTGGTGAATGAACTGGGCGTCGAGGGCGCCAACGAGCTGCTCGGCAAGCTTGAGTTCCATCCCGTCTTTACCGCGCATCCCACTGAGGCCCGTCGTAAGGCCGTCGAGGGCAAGATTCGCCGTATCTCCAACCTGCTGGAGGAGCGTCCGCGTCTGGGCGGCTCCGACCTGGTGGAGAACGAGCGCCATATGCTGCAGGAGATCGACGCCCTGGTGCGTACGAGCCCCATCGCGCTCAAGAAGCCCACGCCGGTCGAGGAAGCCGATACCATCATCGACATCTTCGATAACACGCTGTTCGACGTCATCCCCGTTATCTATCGTCGTTTTGACGACTGGGTGCTGGGCGACAAGGCCGGTACCGTGCCGCCGCTGTGCCCGGCGTTCTTCCATCCCGGCAGTTGGATCGGTTCCGACCGCGACGGTAACCCCAACGTCACCGCCAAGGTGAGCCGTGAGGTCGCCGCCAAGTACTTCACCCACATGGTGCTCAAGCTCGAGGACAAGTGCCGCCGCATCGGCCGCAACCTCACGCTCGAGGCCACCTACAGCAAGCCGTCTGCCGAGCTCATCAACCTGTGGAACCATCAGGTCGAGATGAGCCCTCGGTACACGGCCCGCGCCGAGCTGATTTCCGAGCACGAGCCGCATCGCGCCGTCATGCTCGTCATGGCCGACCGTCTGAACGCCACCGTGCGCCGTATCACCGACACCATGTACCACAGCGCCGATGAGTTCCTGGAGGAACTGCGCGTCGTCCAGCGCTCGCTGGCCGCCTGCGGTGCCGTCCGTGCTGCCTACGGCCCGGTTCAGACCATCATCTGGCAGGTCGAGTCCTTCGGCTTCCATATGGTCGAGATGGAGTTCCGTCAGCACTCCGTGGTGCACGCCTGCGCTCTCAAGGATATCCACGAGAACGGTATCCATGGCGACCTGCAGCCCATGACGCGCGAGGTCATCGATACCTTCCGTGCTATCGGCTCCATCCAAAAGCGCTACGGCAAGAAGATGGCGCACCGCTACATCATCTCGTTCACTAAGAGCGCCCAGCATGTGGCCGATGTCTTTGAGCTTGCCCACCTGTCCTTTGCGCACGAGGAGGATGTCCCCGAGCTCGACGTGATCCCGCTGTTCGAGCAGCTCGAGGACCTCGAGGGCTGCGTCGACGTGCTCGATCAGATGCTTACGCTGCCCGTGGTGCAAAAGCGCCTTGCCCAGACCAACCGCCGCATGGAGGTCATGCTGGGCTATTCCGACTCTTCCAAGGATGCCGGTCCTACCACGGCTATGCTCGCGCTGCACTCCGCGCAGGAGCGCATCGCCAAGTGGGCAGAGAAGAACGATATCGACCTGGTGCTCATGCACGGTCGCGGCGGTGCCGTGGGCCGTGGCGGCGGCCCGGCCAACAAGGCCGTGCTGGCGCAGCCCAAGGGTTCGGTCAACTGCTTCTTTAAGCTCACCGAGCAGGGCGAAGTCATCTTTGCCCGTTACGGCAACCGCACGCTGGCTCAGCGCCATGTTGAGTCCGTTGCCGCCGCAACGCTTTTGCAGTCGGCCCCGAGTGTCGAGAAGACCAACACCGAGACCACGCAGAAGTTCTGGGATATGGCCGAGAAGCTCAACACCGCAAGCCACGAACGCTATCTGGACCTGCTGAACACCGAGGACTTTACACCGTGGTTCTCGACCGTGACGCCGCTGACCGAGGTCGGTCTGCTGCCGATCGGCTCGCGTCCCGCCAAGCGCGGTCTGGGCGCCAAGTCGCTCGATGACCTGCGTACCATCCCGTGGATCTTCAGCTGGAGCCAGGCGCGCATTAACCTGGCCGCTTGGTACGGTCTGGGCACCGCCTGCGAGCAGCTTGGCGATCTTGACCAGCTCAAGGCTGCCTACCAGGAGTGGCCGTTCTTCCGCACCTTTATCGACAACATCGAGATGTCGATCGCCAAGACCGACCAGCGCATCGCCAAGATGTATCTGCACCTGGGCGACCGCGAGGATCTGTCCGAGAAGGTCTTTACCGAGATGCAGCTCACCCGTAAGTGGGTCCTTGCCATCGTCGGTGACGAATGGCCGCTGCAGCGTCGTCGCGTGCTTGGCTGCGCCGTTCGCGTGCGTAACCCCTATGTCGACGCCCTGTCCATCGCCCAGGTCCGCGCCCTTCGCGAGGTGCGTATGAACCAGGACGAGATGGCCGAGGAGAAGAAGGCCGAGTACATGAGCCTGATTCTTTCGACTGTGACCGGCGTCTCGGCAGGACTGCAGAACACGGGGTAATCGATAGCCCTGTGGCTCTCACCGGGGCCCGATGGGTTTCCCTCTGAATGCGTCCTCGCACTTGAAGCCCCCTTATCCTGCTCCTTCGGAGCTGCGGATAAGGGGGCTTCGTGCTGCGGAATGCATTCAGAGGGAAACCCATCGGGTCCCTTCGTCCTCGGTCTTCGGGGATTAAAGCCGAGGAGAAGAATTGTGCGCTTCTCGCCTTACGACTGTAGCGGCCGCGGTCCCGTTTGGGATCGCGGCCGTTTTGTTGTGGGTCAAATATGAACGTTGTGTTAATGAGTCGGTGGACGGTGGTGTTTTTCGGTGAGCGGCGTATCCTTCCAACGGTTTATCTAGTGTGTCAGTTGAAAAGGAAGAGGGCGCTCGTCATTGTTTGAATGTGAACTGCCGTTTGACCACAAGACGTTGCATCTGGAGCTCGAGGATAAGAACTTCGCGGGTGTGATGGAAGGTCATCAAAACGAGTTTAAGACCACGAAATCGCAGGAAGAACTGGTAGAGGAGTCGCTTGCCAACCCTTATGGCTCGCCGTCGCTCGAGGAGCTTTGTGCTGGCAAGAAGGATATTGTCATTATTAGCTCCGATCATACGCGTCCCGTTCCCTCGCGTGTGACGATGCCTATTCTGCTGCATCACATCCATTTCGCTGCGCCCGAGGCTCGCGTGCGCATTTTGGTTGCTACGGGTATGCATCGTCCGTCGACGCATGAGGAACTCGTCAACAAGTACGGCGAGGAGATCGTTGCCAACGAGGAAATCGTTATGCACGTCGCGACTGACGACAGCATGATGAAAAAGATCGGCACCCTGCCTTCTGGCGGCGAGTGCATCATCAACAAGATTGCTGCCGATTGCGATCTGCTGCTTGCCGAGGGCTTTATTGAGCCGCACTTCTTTGCCGGTTTCTCTGGTAGCCGCAAGTCCGTCCTGCCTGGCATCGCCAGCTACAAGACCATCATGTACAACCACAACGGTCAGTTCGTGAACGATTCTCATTCGCGCGCCGGCAACCTGTGCCATAACCACGTGAGCGAGGATATGTTTGCCGCTGCCGAGATGGCTCACCTTGCCTTTGTGCTGAACGTGGTGCTCAACGGCAAGCATGAGGTCATTGGTTCCTTTGCCGGCGACATCCACAAGGCACACGAGGCTGGCTGCGAGTTTGTGAAGAGCCTTGCCGGCGTTGAGCCCGTCGAGTGCGAGATTGCCATCACCACCAACGGCGGCTACCCGCTCGATCAGAACATCTACCAGGCCGTGAAGGGCATGTGCGCTGCCGAGGCCACACTTCCCGAGGGCGGCGTGATCATCGATGTCGCCGGTTGTGCCGACGGTCACGGTGGCGAGGGCTTCTATCACAACATCGCCGACAACGATCCGGCAGAGTTTGAGCGCGCCTGCATCGACCGTCCTAAGGACGAGACCCTGCCCGACCAGTGGACGAGCCAGATTTTCGCCCGCATCCTGGCGCATCACCCTGTGATTATGGTCACCGACCTGTGTGATCACCAGATGCTCAAGGATATGCACATGACGCCGGTTAACACCCTCGATGAGGCGCTCAAGCTCGCCTTTGAGATGAAGGGTGCCGATGCCAAGGTGGCCGTCATTCCCGATGGCCTGGGCGTTGTCGTCGCACAGCACTAGTACGCGGCCTAAACGAATCGTTTATAACCGACAAGAAAGATAAGGTTTTATGCTTACCAAACTCCTCTGCGAATTCGGCGCAACGGCCCTCATGATCATCTTTGGCGTGGGCGTGCACTGCGATACCGTGCTTAAGGGCACCAAGTATCAGGGCTCCGGCCACATGTTTGCCATCACCACCTGGTCTTTTGGCATCTCGGTCGCCTTGTTTATCTTTGGCGGCGCCGTGTGCATGAACCCCGCCATGGTGCTTGCCCAGTGCATCGTGGGCCTGGTGCCGTGGAGCAGCTGCATCCCCTTCATGATTGCCGATATGCTCGGCGGCTTTGTGGGCGCCGTGATCGCGTGGTTGATGTATGCCGATGAGTTCAAGGCTTCCGACGGCGTCGTCGACCCTATTGCCCAGCGCAACATCTTCTCGACCAACCCCACCACCGAGGGCACCAACTATGCCCGCAACTTCTTCTGCGAGGCTATCTGCACCTTTGTGTTCATCAGCGCCATCCTGGCTACCGCTAGCCGTGCCGGCGAGAACGTTTTGATGCTCGCTATCTGCGTCGGTCTGATCGTTTGGGCCGTTGGCATGGGCATGGGCGGCATCACCGGCTTCGCCATGAACCAGGCTCGTGACCTTGGTCCTCGCATGGCCTATCAGGTGCTGCCGATCAAGAACAAGGCCGACAACAACTGGAAGTACGGCCTGCTCGTTCCTGGCATCGCACCGTTTGTCGGTGCCGCTCTGGCCGCGCTGTTTGTGCACGGTTTCTTGGGCATGTTCTAGTCTGAGGCTACATAGTTGTCCGCTGGCCGCATGGGGTAACTTCCCAGCGCGTCCTCGGACATGAAAGAACCCCCGCTGCGCACTTCGTGCGGCGGGGGTTCTTTCGTCCTGCGGAATGCGCTGGGAAGTTACCCCATGCGGCCAGCTGCGGGGTCTTTGCTGCGCTCGAGCAAGCAACCCAACATATAAATCTGAATTTGGATTTGGATGGGAGGGGCTTGTTGCTGTTGGGGGGGCATTGAAGCGTGAGTGGCACTTTGGGATGCGTGGCGCTCTGGGTTGGGGCTATGCTTTGGGATGAGCTTCTTACTTAGCTGAAGAGGGGCTTTATGGCCGAGAGGTAGTCTTTGGCTACGTCGGCTTTGTCTGCTTGGAAGTTATGCCAGGCCCACCATTGGACCATTCCTACGAAGCTTGAGGCTATGTGGTGTAGTAAGAAGCTTCGGTCCATGGTGCCGGCGGGGCCTGTGGGGTTGGCGGGGACGGTTTCGGCTGCGCGCGACATGATGGTCTTGCGGAGACAGTCGGCGAAGACGCGTGAGCCGGCGCCGGCTACGAGGGCTCGAACGCCCTGACGGCGTTCCCAGAGGTTGTTGAGGATATGCTCGACTTGCACGAGTGGGTCGTCGAGCGGCGTACCATCGTCGTCGAGGGCGTGGGTGCAGATGTCGTTCACGAGCTCGGACAGTAGGTCGTCTTTGCTCTTGAAGAGGCCGTAGAACGTGGCCCGACCAACATGGGCACGAGCGATGATGTCGCCGACGGTAATCTTGCCGTAGTCCACTTCGCGTAGCAGCTCGGAGAACGCCGCAACGATGGCAGCGCGGCTTTTTTCTTTGCGGGCATCCATGGCTATGCATCCACGTGAACGAGCAGACAACGGAGCGTGCCGGAGCAACCCTCGTAGGGGCGCTTACCGGCGCCGTAGCCGACGGCCTCGATGCGGTAGCGGGCCGGTAGGTGCTCGGACGTGCGCAGTGCGGCGACGATGGCGGCGCCCGTGGGCGTCACGAGCTCGCCGGCGACCGGTGCGGGCGTGAGGGCGATATTGCCTGCTTGGCATAGGTTGATGACGGCGGGCACCGGGATGGGCATAAGGCCGTGGGCACAGTGGATGGTGCCGTGACCCTCGGAGAGCGACTCGACGACAATGTCCTCGATACCCAGGTCATCGAGACAGATGGCGACCGAGCAGATGTCGACGATGGAGTCGATGGCGCCTACCTCGTGGAACATGACGGTCTCGGGCGTTTTGCCGTGGGCCTTGGCCTCGGCGGCGGCGAGCGCGGTAAAGATGGCGAGCGCGCGGCGCTTGGCGCCATCGCTTAACTGCGAGCCATCGATGATGGCGGTGACATCCGCCAAAGAACGGTGGTGATGGTGGTGGGTGTGGTGATGATCTTCGTGCTCATGGGCGTGGCCCTCATGGTCGTGCTCATGGCAGTGCTCGTGTTCGTGCTCACCATGGTCATGATGGTGGTGCTCGTGCTCGTGCTCGGCAGCTGCTTCGTTGCCGTAGAGCCAGGCCATATCGTGATCGTGGTTCTCGAGCTCCTCTGCCAGCTGAACGTCAAAGTCGCAGGCGTCGATGCCATGCTTGTTTACGCGTGTAACGGCAACCTCAAACCCGTCAACCGGCAGTGTGGCGAGCTGTTCGCGCAGGTGCTCCTCGCTGGCGCCCAGATCGAGCAGGGCCGCGACGGTCATGTCGCCGCTGATGCCCGAGGTGCCGTCGATGATAAGCGTGTGCTGATGATTGGACATGGAATGCTCCTTAGCGGGCGCGGGGTGTGCCGGCGTTCAGATGATTGATAAGACTTGCCTGGTAGGCGGCGCCAAAGCCGTTGTCGATATTGACGACCGAAACGCCGCTGGCACAGGAGTTGAGCATGGCGAGCAGCGCGGCTACGCCACCAAAACTTGCGCCGTAGCCAACGCTGGTGGGAACGGCGATGACCGGACAGCTCACCAGACCGCCGATAACGCTCGCCAGCGCGCCCTCCATGCCGGCGATGGCGATGACCACCTGCGCCTGGGCAAGTTCCTCGGCATGCGCGAGCAGGCGGTGCAGGCCGGCGACACCTACGTCGTAGAGGCGGTCGACCTCGTTGCCATAGAACTCGGCCGTCAACGCGGCTTCCTCGGCGACGGGCAGGTCGCTCGTGCCGGCGCAGGCGACGACGATGCGTCCGTTGCCGGTAGGGGAGGGCTTGCCGCCCACGAGGGCGAGCTGCACGTCCGGGACATATCCCAGGTCGATGCCGTTGCCGAGGAGCTCCGAGGTGCGGGCTGCCTTTTCGGCATCCAGGCGCGTGACCAGGATGCGCTCCTGGCCGGCATCGTGCAGCGCTTCGATAATGGCGGCAATCTGCTCGGCGGTTTTACCGGCGCCGTAGACAACCTCGCCGGCCCCCTGGCGCACCCCGCGCGAAAGATCGAGCTGCGCAAAACCCAGATCGGCGGTCGGCGCCGTCTGGATGCGCGTGAGGGCATCGGCCGGCATAATGCTTCCGTCTGCCACGTCACTTAGCAATTGCTCAAGATCTCGTTTGTCCATATAAGTTCCCTTCGACGCAGAAAAGTTTAGCACGCGAAGGGTTGTTTCCGAACATTAGAGCATAATTGTTCGGAAATCTGACATGTCAGATTAGATGAAGTTGTGAGGCAAACTGACTAGTCACGCAGGATGATGTCCATGGCGAGCATCAGGTTGCGCTCGTCGATGGCAAACGGGGCGGCTTCGCGCGTCTTGGGCTTGGCGCAAAATGCGATGCCCGTGCCCGCGGCCTGAATCATGGGGATATCGTTGGCGCCGTCGCCGATCGCGACGGTATGGGCCATGTCGACACCGCACTCAACTGCCCAGTCCAGCAGCCGGATGAGCTTGGACTCCTTGGTCACGATGTCTGCCGCCAGCTTACCGGTGAGCTTGCCGTCCACGACCTCCAAGCGGTTCGCGAGACAAAAGTCGATGCCCGCGGCGGTCACGATCTTATCGGCGACCTCGTGAAAGCCGCCACTCACGACGCCGACCTTCCAGCCCTTGCTGTGCGCCGAGCGCACAAGCTCCAGCGCGCCGGGGGTAAACGTCACGCGCTCAAAGGTGCGCTCGAACACGCTCTCGTCCAAGCCGGCAAGCAGCCCCACGCGTTCCTCGAGCGCCTGCTTAAAGTCGAGCTCGCCGCGCATGGCGCGCTCGGTGATCTTCGCCACTTGCTCGCCTACGCCGGCCTCCTCGCCCAACAGGTCGATGACCTCCTGGTTGATGAGGGTGGAGTCGATATCCATAACGATGAGGCGTGCAGTCATGGCGGGCCTTTCCGAGTGCAGTTATATTGGGGCACATTGTCGCACGCGGCGCGCCTTGGCGACGGCCGCGGTGCGTCAATTGTTTCGTCTCCGTCAAGTCTTTGGGCAGGAGCCACTTTTCCGCGGCACATCGACACAGGTGCGATAAGATAGAACGCCATGTCTGGCTGCGCGGTTTACGCAGGCTGGGCAAATCTGTACGACGCCGCCCGGAACGACACGGGGCGGCACAGATCCATAAAGGAGGATCACTGGTATGAGCCAGACCCGTCCCATCGACGAGCATTCCATGCACACCCGTACCTGCGGCGAGCTTCGCCGCGAGAACGTGGGCGAAGAGGTCACCCTCACCGGTTGGGTGAGCCGTCGTCGTGACCACGGCGGCCTTATTTTCTGCGACCTTCGTGACCGCGAGGGCATCACTCAGCTCACCTTCGACCCCGAGCACTCCGACGGCGACGCCTTTAAGATCGCCGAGACCATGCGTCCCGAGTGGCCCATCAAGATCCACGGCGTCGTGCGCTCCCGTGGCGAGGAGACCACCAACACTAAGCTCGCGACCGGCGAGATTGAGGTCCTGACCGACCACGCCGAGGTACTCAACACGTCCGTCACCCCGCCGTTCCAGATCGAGGACGGCATCGAGACCAGCGAGGACACCCGCCTGCGCTATCGCTATCTGGACCTCCGCCGTCCCGAGATGATGGCCAACCTCAAGCTGCGCTCCGACTTCACCTTTGCCATTCGCGAGGCGCTGCACAACCGTGAGTTCATGGAGGTTGAGACGCCCTCCCTGTTTAAGTCCACGCCCGAGGGCGCCCGTGACTTCATCGTTCCCAGCCGTATTCAGCCGGGTAACTTCTACGCCCTGCCGCAGTCCCCGCAGCTCCTGAAGCAGCTGCTTATGGTCGGTGGCGTTGAGCGCTACTACCAGGTTGCCAAGTGCTTCCGCGACGAGGACCTGCGTGCCGACCGTCAGCCCGAGTTCACCCAGGTCGATATCGAGATGTCCTTCGTGGACCAGAACGATGTCATGAGCGCGCTCGAAGAGGTTCTTGCCGATGCCTTCGGCCGCATGGGTGTCGAGATGCCCACGCCGCTGCGTCGTATGAACTACTGGGATGCCATGGACACCTATGGCTCCGACAAGCCCGATACCCGCTATGGCATGCACCTGGTCGACCTGACCGACATCTTCGCCAACTCCAAGTTCAAGGTCTTTGCGACTGCCGCAAACGAGGAGGGCTCTGTCGTCAAGGCCATCAACGCCAAGGGCGCCGGTGCCTGGGCACGTGCCAAGATCGATAAGCTTGCTGGCGTGGCCTCCACGTTTGGCGCCAAGGGTCTGGCCTGGATCGCCTTCCGCGAGGATGGCTCCATCAACAGCCCCATCGTCAAGTTCTTCTCGGACGAGGAGATGGCGGCTCTGCGCGAGCGCATGGACGTCGAGCCCGGCGACCTTGTGATGTTTGCCGCCGGCCCGCGCCTGCTCTCTGACGAGATCCTGGGCGGCATGCGTTCCCACATGGCCAACGCGCTCGAGATCAAGCGCGAGGGCCACGACTTCCTGTGGGTCGTCAACTTCCCGCTGTTCCACTGGGATGAGGACCGTAAGGCCTATGCCGCCGAGCACCAGCCCTTCACCCTGCCGACCGAGACCGACATCGCCAAGATCGAGGCCGACCCGTTGGCAGCCGGTTCTTGCACCTACGACTTTGTCATGGACGGCTTTGAGGCCGGCGGCGGCGGTATGCGTATCCACAACGCCGAGATGCAGATGTCCATGCTCAAGCTCCTGGGCTTTACCGAGGAGCGCGCCGAGTCTCAGTTTGGCTTCCTCATGGAGGCTCTCAAGTTTGGTGCGCCCCCGATGGGCGGTTTCGCTCTGGGCCTGGACCGCGTGTGCATGCTGCTCACCGGCTCCGACTCCATCCGCGACGTCATGGCGTTCCCCAAGACGGCCAGCGGCTCCGACCTCATGTCGGGCGCCCCGAGTGCCGTTAGTGGCGCCCAGCTCAAGGACGTCAGCCTGCGTCTGATGTAGGGAAGCGGCTACATATTGCCTGTAACGAGGGAAGGACGCGTGCCTTCCCTCGTTTTTTATGCGCCGAGGTTGTGAGGGCATAGGGTGACCGGACATCGCGGAAAGTGCGTCCCGGAATCTGCGTCCAGAACGGGTCGCGCTTTCCCAAAGGAGGTCCTCTGGGAAAGCGCGACCCAGAATCCAGCCAAATAACGGGACGCGCTTTCCGGTTGAGCCTTCTGGCGGAAACTGTGTCCCATCATTGACGCTCGAAATGGGATGCGGTTTCCGTCCCACCCTCAACAAGCATCTAACGCTACAATAACTACCACGTGGCTGGGTTTGCCGGCCGAATGTGCGATGTCGTGGGAGGGGACATGGTCGAGTTTACAAAGACGATTAAAGATCCGTTGGGATTACATGCCCGCCCGGTTGCGCTGCTCTATGACATCATTGCCAAGCATCGTAGCGACGTGTCAGTCAACATCGGCGATCGCCACACGGATGGCCGCGATGTCATGGGACTCATGGCTCTCTACGGCGAGTGCGGCGAGGATGTCGTGTTCCGCGTTTCGGGCGTGGATGAGGCTTCCTGCGTCACGTCGATCAGAAACCTCTCGCTCTAAGCGTGACAGGGCGCGGCAAAGGACAGCTCTTTGCCGCGCCCTTTTGTTTCGTATAGGAAACTTTTTCGAAATCTGAATGGGGACCCTTTCCAAAAAGTTAACCACGTGTTAGTTTACTATAGCGAACATAGGCGTGGTTAACTTTTACCGTGTCGATGTTGAGGACGAACTGACGTTAGGAGCCACTCATGTCTTGCGGACCGCAGATGCCGGCCATGCCGCTTTCGATGGTAAAAGCGGGCGAAACCGTGCGCGTGTCTCGTGTAAAGGGCAATGAGGATATGAAGCACCACCTCAAGGACCTCGGCTTTGTCGAGGGCAGCGAAATCCACGTGGTGAGCTCGAGTGGCGCCAATATCATCGTCACTGTGCTGGGCGCACGCTTTGGTATCGATTCCAAGGTTGCCATGCACATCATGACCGTCGGTTAGTCGACGGTATTTCTGTACGCACTGAAAGGGGGACAAGTAAATGAAGACGTTGGGTGACGTTAAGGTGGGCGAGAGCTCCACCATCGTCAAGCTTCACGGTGAGGGTGCGCTTCGCCGCCACCTTATGGACCTGGGGCTCATCAAGGGCACTTCGTTCAAGGTCGTAAAGGTTGCACCGCTCGGTGATCCGGTCGAGATCAACGTGCGCGGCTACGAGCTTTCCATCCGCAAGGAGGAGGCCGCCGTCGTCGAGGTCCAGTAAGGACTCGCGGCGCATATTTCTGCAGATAAAGTTAGGTTTTTCTAACTTAATGCAGCGTCTTTGAAGCACATTATCCAGCCTGCGCGGAGAAAGCAGCGCGGGCACACAAGGAAGAAGGATTGAATGGCGGATTCTCAGATCCATGTCGCGCTGGCGGGCAACCCCAACTGCGGCAAGACCACGCTTTTCAACCTGATCACCGGCGCCAACGGCTACGTTGGCAACTGGCCCGGCGTCACGGTTGAGAAAAAGGAAGCCAAGCTCCTAAGCGACAAGAACGTTACCATCACGGACCTCCCTGGCATCTACTCGCTTTCCCCCTACAGCCCCGAGGAGCAATGCTCGCGCGATTACCTCATGAGCGGCGAGCCCGATGTTGTCGTCCAAGTCGTCGATGCCACCAACCTTGAGCGTAACCTGTACCTGGCGCTTCAGGTTATCGAGACCGGCCTGCCTGTGGTCGTTGCCCTCAACATGGCCGACCTGGTCGAGAAGAACGGCGATAAGATCGATACGGACAAGCTCTCCAAGAAGCTCGGTTGCCCGGTCATGATGATCTCCGCTCTTAAGAACAAGGGCATCACGGAGCTGTTCGATCAGGTCAAGAAGTCCGCTGCTTCTAAGGGCCAGGTGCCGGAGCACAAGTTCGATTCCTCCATCGAGGACGTTCTGGATCACATCGAGAATAACCTGCCTGCGAGCGTTCCCGCCAACAAGCGTCGCTACTACGCCGTCAAGCTGTTTGAGCGCGATGCAGACGCCTGCAAGCTCATCAACCTCACCAAGGAGAAGGCCGCTCGCGTGGAGGAGCTGGTCGCCCAGTGCGAGCAGGACTGCGACGACGATGCCGAGTCCATCATCACCGGTGAGCGCTATGGCGTCATCGCGCACATCATCGATGAGTGCCTCACTAAGGCTCCGGCCAAGATGAGCACCTCCGAGAAGATCGACCGCGTGGTTACCAACCGTATCCTGGGTCTGCCGATCTTTGTGGTCATCATGTTCTGCGTGTACTACATCGCCGTTTCTACCTTGGGCGGCACGGTGACCGACTTCACCAACGACCAGCTCTTCGGTACCGACGGTTGGTACGTGCTCGGTCAGGGCCGCGACGCCTACGACGCGGCCGTCGAGGCTGCGGGCGACGACGCAGACTCGGTCGACCCGGCGCAGTACGGCCCCTATGTCCCCGGCATCACCACCGTGGTGCACGATGCCCTCGTGGCGGGCGGCACCGAGGACGGTGGCCTGGTCGATTCGCTGGTCTGCGACGGCATCGTCGGCGGCCTGGGCGCCATCTTCGGCTTTGTGCCGCAGATGTTCCTGCTGTTCGTCATGCTGTCCTTCCTGGAGGACTGCGGCTACATGGCCCGCGTCGCCTTCATCATGGACCGCGTGTTCCGCCGCTTTGGCCTGTCCGGTAAGTCCTTCATTCCTATGCTCGTGTCTTCGGGCTGCGGCGTCCCCGGCGTCATGGCCACCAAGACCATCGAGAACGAGAAGGACCGCCGCATGACGGTCATGACCACCACGTTCATTCCCTGTGGCGCCAAGCTGCCGATCATCGCCCTGCTCATGGGCTCCATCATCGGCGATTCTTCCACCACCGCCGCGTGGATCAGCCCGCTCTTCTACTTCCTGGGCGTCTTTGCCGTCATCGCCTCGGGCCTCATGCTCAAGAAGACCAAGCTCTTCGCCGGCCGCCCGACGCCGTTCGTTATGGAGCTTCCTGCCTACCACTTCCCGGCGATCCGCTCTTGGGCGCTGCACGTGTGGGAGCGCTGCTGGGCCTTTATCAAGAAGGCCGGCACGGTCATCTTCGCGTCCACTGTCGTGGTTTGGTTCCTGTCCAACTTTGGTAGCTACAACGGTTCCTTTGGCTTCCTGCCTGCGATGGACGGCATCCCCGAGGAGTTCATGGACTACTCCGTGCTTGCCATGCTCGGCAACCTGGTCGCTTGGATCTTCGCCCCGCTCGGCTTTAGCACCTGGCAGGCAACCGCGCTGACTGTCTCTGGCCTCGTCGCCAAGGAGAACGTCGTTGCCACCGCCGGCTCGCTGCTGTCCGTCGCCGACGCGGGCGAGACCGACCCGAGCCTGTGGACCGCGTTTGCCGGCATGTTCCCCACCATGGGCGCCTGCGTTGCCTTCGGCGCGTTCAACCTGCTGTGCGCTCCGTGCTTTGCCGCTATGGGTACCATCCGCAACCAGATGGATTCCGGCAAGTGGACCGCGATTGCCCTCGGCTACGAGTGCGCCTTCGCTTGGGTGATCGGCCTGTTCATCAACCAGTTCTATAACCTGCTTGTCCTTGGGCAGTTTGGCTTCTGGACGGTTGTGGCTATCGTGCTGCTGGTCGCGATGCTCTTCCAGATTTTCCGTCCTATGCCCAAGCACGCTTGGACCGACGAGGACGAGACCAACACTGCTTCCACTGCAGTTTCCGCCTAAGTCCGAATAAGGATCAACCCCTTTCCACGAGCCCGGGTGTCTCAGTGACACTCGGGCTTTTGTTTTAACCGCTAGGCAATTTCGTTATAATCGACGTCCGCAAATCGATTCATTATGTTGGAGAATCCATTTGATCATGGCAGATATCGACAATAGGATAGCTTTGGTGATTCCCGCGTATGAGCCGAGTGGTCGGCTGGCCGCACTACTTGAGGAGCTCGTGCTCGGATGGCCGGGACCGATCGTTGTGGTGGATGACGGGAGCAGCGCGTCCTGTTCTGTGGTGTTTGACCGCGCCCGCGCGCTTGGTGCTACGGTTCTTGTCCACGGGCTCAACCGCGGCAAAGGTGCGGCTCTCAAGACTGCCTTTTCTTATCTCTTGGAACAGGTCCCGACTGTTGCGGGGGCCGTCACGGCAGATGCCGATGGTCAGCATTTGCCTGCCGATATCCGCGCCGTTGCGCGCGAACTCGGTCTGCACCAGGACTCGTTGGTGCTTGGCTGTCGCCGATTTGACGGTAATGGCGTTCCTGCGCGCAGTAAGCTCGGTAACAATTTTATGCTTGGGGCCATGCGCGTGCTCTGCGGTGTCGATGTGAGTGATACGCAGACGGGCTTACGTGGCCTTCCGGCGTCGCTTATGCGCCGTATGCTCGCTGTGGTGCGAGACGGATATGAGTTCGAGACAGAGATGCTTGTGCTGGCGCGGCGTGCGGGTGGCATCTTCGAGGTTCCCATTACCACGGTCTACGAGGGTGACAACGAGGCATCACATTTCCGTCCCGTTGTTGATTCGCTTCGCGTGCTCGGTGTCTTATTCTCTGCGTTTGCGCGCTACACGCTCTCTTCGCTCTGCACATCGTTGTTGGATTGGGCACTGTTCTCTGCGCTCGTACTCCTATGGTCGCATGGTGTCGCGACCAGCGCAGCCATCGTGTGGGCAACCGTCGTTGCGCGGGTCGTCTCGGCATTTGTCAACTATATGCTGAATCGAAATATCGTCTTCAAAGCGGATAATTCCAGCTGTTCTCGGAGCCTTTGCCGCTATATTGCCCTGTGCGCAGCTTGTATGTTGGCGAGCGCAGCTCTCGTCCTCTTGATTTCCGTTGCACTGCCCATACCGGTCTTCATCATCAAACCGTTTGTTGATACGGCATTGTTCTTTGCTAACTACCGTATCCAGCAGTCATGGGTCTTTGAATAGGGGGATGATTCCGTGAACGTTCATGAGCTTAAGAAAGCCAAGAAAAGCGTGGTGGAAAAACAGGGGGCACGGAAGCGCGATGTGACGACCTTTATCGTCACTGCAGTCCTTATGGTCATCTATCTGCTATGGCGTCTTCTGTTCACCCTGCCGTTTGATCAGGGGATTCCCCAGATGGTTTTTGCGGTCTTGCTGCTCATCGCTGAGACAGTAACCGCGTTTACGACCTTCGAACTTTACTACCGCAAGGTTAAGGCCGACAGCGGACATCTCGTTATGCCGAAAATCTTGCCCGAAGACTATCCCGACGTTGACGTGGTAATCGCTACGCACAACGAGCCGACTGACGTGTTGTTCAAGACGGCGAACGCCTGTACCTACATGGACTATCCCGATCGTTCTCGGGTGCACGTCTATTTTGCTGACGATGGCTGCCGCAAAGAGGTCGCTTCCCTTGCGGCTGAACTTGGGATTGGTTATATCCCCTGCGAGGATAACAAGTATGCCAAATCGGGCAACCTCAACAACGCGTTAAGGCACACGACTTCACCGCTGATCGCGACGTTCGATGCCGACATGATTCCGCGTAGCAGCTTTCTCGTAGATACCGTGCCCTATTTCTTGCTGCCTCGCTATATTCAGGATGGCGCGACCGGCGCATGGCGTTATCGTTCCGAGGACGAACTCAATGAGGACCTTAAAGTCGGTCTGATTCAGACGCCGCAAAGCTTCTATAATCTCGATCTTTTTCAGTTCAATCTGTATGCCGAGGATAAGATTCCTAATGAGCAAGATTTCTTCTCACGCGAGGTAAACCAGATGCGCAACTCTTCCAACGCCTGCGCATACACCGGTAGCAATGCCGTGATATCGCGCGCCGGTATGGAGGAGATTGGCGGGTTTCCGTATCATACGATCACCGAAGATTTCGAGACGAGCTGTCGTCTGCAGATGGCGGGTTATATTACCTACGCCACTGATAAGGTCGAAGCTCACGGCCTCTCGACGACGGATGTGCGCTCGATGGTGCGCCAACGCATCCGCTGGGCGCGCGGTGTGATTCAGAGCATCCAAAACACGGGTGTCATCTTTTCTCACAAGATTTCTTTTTCCGCGCGCATTACCTATCTGTGCAGTTTTCTGTACTGGTGGTCATTCTTCAACCGCATCATCTTCATTCTTGCGCCCATTATGTTTGCCTTGTTTGACTTCCAAGTGGTTAACTGCACACTCTGGCAGTTACTAATTTTTTGGCTGCCGAGCTATTTCTTTTATAGCAGGTCTATGAAATTGCTTTCGAGCAATGTTCGCAGTCAGAAATGGAGTCAAATCATCGACACCACGCTGGCGCCATCACTTATTATTCCCGTATTTCTTGAGACGCTCGGTATCCGCGAGACCAAGTTCAAAGTTACGCGTAAAGACAAGACGACCAATCGCAGCGGTAGCCTGTGGAACATGCTCCCACACCTGTTGCTCGTGGTGCTCTCGGTTGCAGCTATTATCAGATTTACATGGGGAAAGTATGGCATGGCGCTCGTGTACAGTTCCGTGATCATCTATTGGTTGTGCTACAACTTGATTGCCCTTTTGTATGCTATTGCCTTTTCGGGTGGTCGGTCCATGCCGCGCAAGAGTACTCGCATCTCCGTAGACGAACCTGCGGTGCTGACGGCGCTGCCGGTTGAGGATGAGTGGTCGAAGCTAACCGAGGGCACCGGCGAAGCCGTGGCCGAAGGTGGCGTTTTCCCCGATTGCAGTTCGGACGAGACGGATGACGAAGGCCCTGTGGGTGTTTTCGCGGGGCGTGCCATCAACATGTCAGACGGTGGTGTACTCGTGCGCATCGATGATCCCTTTCCCGAGGAGCTGCGCAGCTTTGCGGTGCGCTTGGGAGATGGTCGCTATTGCACATGCGTTTCTGGTAGGCTTGTGCGCCTCTTTCAATCCAAATGTGGCGATGATGAGTCGTGGTACGCGGCGCTTCGAATCGAGCACCGCTCGCTCGAGGAGCGTCGCATCTATGATTGGCTGCTGTACGATCGCGAAACGGGCATCGCCGAGGAGCTTGATAGCTGGAACACCACCTATGACGATATCGTGCGTATTGTCCGCATGAGGATAAGGGCGCTTCTTTCGCGTTACCGCGTATGGAGATCCCGCCGCCGCTCCAGGCGTGATAGCGATCGATGCGGCGATTCACGGGATGCGGAGCGGACCAGTCACGATTCTGCTCATGTCGAAGGAGACGCTGCATGCTGATTATTGCTGCCTTCGGCCGTGCGGCGCTGTTCCTGCTAGCGCTCTTCGGTCTGTGCTATTGGATCCATCGTTTGACCGAGACGGATGTGCATTTCGCTCCCGTGTGTGCCTTGTGTGTCATGGGGGTCGTCACGTATGCCGGTGGAATCGTTGGCGCGCTTGCCCCTGCCACCTGGGGGGTGGTTGTGGTGGGCGCCATCGCCGGTGCAGCGGCAATGCCCTGTCTCCATGGTCGTGGTCTTGCTAGATTGCCCTTTGGTCTCCCTGACGTGTGTTTTCTCCTAGGTATGTTGATCTTTCTGTGGCCCCTGCTGTCGGCGCGTCTCGAGCATTACGATAACTTTACGCATTGGGCTATAGCGCTCAAGGTCATGCTGGAGACGGGGGCTTTCCCCACGGCGTCAAGTGGTCTCGTTGAGTTTTTCAACTATCCGCTCGGCACAACTTCACTGCTGTACTGCGCATGCACGTTTTTAGGCCATGCCGAGGGAACAATGCTCGTTGTTCAGGCAGCCTTTATCTTCTCATGTTTTTATGCTGTTCTTGGTATTGTGCGCAATCGCCGTTCGTTTCTGCCATATGCGGTGTTAGGGGCTGGCTGCTCGCTCCTTACGTTTTTCAATGTAACGATTCGCATTAATAACCTTTTGGTTGATTTCGTGCTCCCGGTCCTTACGATGGCGTGCTGGGCAGTCGTGGATCGTTATAACGGTGATGTTCGCCGCGAGCTCAAGTTGCTCGTGCCGTTGATGGCGGAGCTCATAGTGGTGAAGTCGACGGGCGTCGTATTCGTTGCATTTGTGCTCGCTTACCATTTAGCGCGCGGACACGTTGCTCTCAGGAATCGCAGCTGGAACGCTCGCCTGCGCTGGTTTGGTGCAACTGCCGTCGCAGGTGTTTTGGGTTTTTCCACTTATCTGATGTGGAGTTGGCACATGGCCACGGCGCTCGCGGGCGTCAAGAATAAGTTCGATGTGGGCGATGCTGCTCACGCGGCGGTGGTCGGCGGTAAGAATACTGCCCAGATCGCGCAGGTCATCTCGACGTTTTTTGCGACCTCCATCGATTTAACTACCAGGCCTGCGCTCGGTTTCCTGCTCGGCAACTTGGCTGTTGTCGCATTGCTAGCGGCTGCTCGGTGGCGCTTTGGGCATCAGTTGACACATGTGCGCCGCGCACTGGTTGCGCTTGATTTCATGACAATTGTTTACTATGTGGGTATTCTCGCCATGTACATTTTCTCGATGCCAATGGACGAGGCCTTGAGGCTTGCTGGATTCGATCGTTATGCTTGCAGCATCATTGCATTGTTTGTCGGTGGCCTGGCGATGGCAGTTACCGTTGAGCTTGAGGGGCAGATGAAATTCCGGTCCGATGGTTCCCCCTGCCATGCAACGCCGTTACATAAGCGGCGATACCAACAGGTTGTAATGGGCTGCATCGCCTTGTCGCTTGGCCTTTTGACGAGTGAATACAACGGCATGCTATTCAATGCAAAGACATACGACACTTCGCTTCCGGCGACGGTCCGAGATGTCGTCGGTGATCGCTGGCCGGCATCGGGTAAAGAAGACGGTACTCGTTATTTGCTGTTCGGTTCCGATCGCGATGGGCTTATGACTTCGTACTACTTCACGTATGTGGCTCGATATTATTTGTTTGCCCCGCATTCCGATGCCATATGCGCGTTCTATGAGCCCAATATGGATAACCTTCTGTCGGGTTATGACAAGCTCATCGTAATCGAGTCCAATTCTGCGGAGATGGGTCTACTTAAAAAGCATTATGGCGTTACAGGCAAGGTCGGCGTCTATCGTATCGAGAAAAATAGCACCAGGGTAAACCTTATTGCTGAGTGAGGCAGCGAGATGAGCTCTATGATCATGATTTCACCCATTCCGGATAGGTTGCCTTGTACCAATGTGGTGGGGAGATGTGGCGTTTCCGCAGATAAAACCGACCAAAATAAACCTGTCCCTTTTTGGTAGGTGGAGAATGGGGTAAAGTAAGTGATGGTTAACTAAAGGAGGCTTGCTATGGCACCTATCGATATTGTTGTACTGGCTGTTATCGGCATCGCGTTTGTCGCCGTGTGCGTGCGCATCTACCGCAAGGGCACCTGCGCCGACTGCGCTCAGGGTGGCGCTTGCACGGGGCATTGTTCTAACAAAAAGACTTGTGCCGCGCTTAAGGGCGTAGACAAAATCGCCGAAGACTTGGGTCGCGGTATCAAATAAGGTCCGGACATCCAAGCGCTCCGCGGGCATCCGTTCGCGGGGCGCTTTGTGCATTTGAGGGAGAGCACGGCGAGTCGAAGAGTATTTTTGGGGTATCGTTAACTGGACTATTAATTGGCAACTTATCTATAACGGAGTAACCGCATGAGCGCTCGCGTAACCATGAAGGACATAGCCGCCGAGCTTGGCGTTTCCATCAATACCGTGCACAAGGCCCTGACGGGAAAGGCCGGCGTGAGCGAATCCGTGCGCGCCAAGGTGAACATTAAGGCCGAGGCCATGGGCTATCACCGCAACACAAGTGCCTCAAGCCTGCGCCGCAAGGATATCAATCTGGTGTTTTGCCTGCCCCGCGCATCGCGCGAGGGAGCGTACTTTTTCCGTTACCTGTGGGAAGGCTGCAATCGCTTTGAACAGGAGGTCATCGACCGGGGCATTACGGTTGAGCGCGTTGAATTTGGCGTGGGCGGCTACGCTGATGCACTCGAGCAAATCGACGAGCGTCTGCAGGTGGGCGAGAAGATTGATGGCTTGCTCGCCTATGCGCCGGGCGACGATCGTGCGACTGAGCTTTTGGGGCAGATCGCCGAGGCGGGCGTGACGATTGAGCTTGTCGACGGCGACCGTCCGCATTTGAATCGTTTGGGTGCGAGCTTGGCCGATTATTCGACGGCAGGCAGCCTTATGGCCGAGCAGGCGGCAAACCTGGTCCATGCTTCTGGGGCCGACGCCCGCGTGCTCCTTTTGACAGGCGACCCATATACCGATTCGCACTATCTAACCGCCCGCGCCTTCCACAATTACCTGCGCGAACGTGATATTCCATGGCAGGTTGAGGATCTTGCAGGTGCCCATGCGCAAGTCAAACAACTCGAGCATGAGCTCGAAAAGCGCTTGAGTGCGCCGGACGCCCCCGAACTTATCTGTAGCGTTTTTGCCGTTGGTTCCGAAGTGGTTGCCGACGCGCTCGTCTCGACCGGCAAGGCCGGTCAGGTCATGGTGATCGGCAACGACCTGTTTCCCGAAAGTGCTCTGGCCTTGCGCCGCGGTATCTTTACCAATATTGTCTATAAGGACCCGACGAGCCTGGCGTATCGCGGCGCTAAGACGCTGGGCGATTATCTGCTGTGGGGAAGGACCCCGACGGTGCCCGTCCAGAAGGGTGCCGTCGAGATGGTATTTGCCAGCAATGTCGACCGCTACTGCGAACTTGCGGGTATTTAGCCGATTGAGCAGGTACCCCCTCTTGCGACGTGCATTTTTGGGAGTATTCAGCATTGGCATGCCCTGAATGAGGTGCAGAACGACTGTTTTAAGTGCCCCCGATGGCGTAATTTGCCATCGGGGGCACTTTTTATGCCGATCGGGCGCTATCTGCGTTCCAAATAGGACGCTGAGGATGGCGCACGGCGCGCTCCAATGCTGAATACTCCCAAAAATGTACATCGGGACATGACCCACCTGAGCAAAAGCGCTCAAGTTTGGTGTTCGGGGACGCCAAACAGTCCGCAATACATGCAAGTCACATCTCCAGCAACCGTTGAACGGGCAAAATCTACCGTTCACCCCGTGGTGGTTAGGTGAACGTTCACCTTTTGAGGTGCAATGGATTAGTATAGTGAACGTTCACCTAAAGGATAACGAGCGCGCCGTGCGCCCGCCTTGCCAGCAAAGGGGCTGTTTGATGAAAAACTTTATGGACGATCAGGATTTCCTGCTGAGCACCAAGACCGGCGAGGAGCTGTTCCACAACTTTGCCGAGGGCATGCCCATCGTCGACTATCACTGCCACATTTCTCCTAAGGAGATTTGGGAGGACAAGCGTTTCGAGAACATCACTGAGGTTTGGCTGGGCGGCGACCACTACAAGTGGCGCCTGATGCGTGCCAACGGCGTCGACGAGCGTTTTATCACTGGCGACGCCCCTGCTCGCGAGAAGTTCCAAAAGTGGGCCGAGACCCTGGGTCGCTGCGTTGGCAACCCCGTCTTTGAGTGGAGCCACCTGGAGCTTAAGCGCTACTTTGGCTACGAGGGCGTCCTCAACGGCAAGACTGCCCAGGAGGTCTGGGACCTTGCCAACGCCAAGCTCGCTGAGGCTAGCTTTACCTGCCGCAACCTGATCAAGCAGTCCAACGTTCGCATGATCTGCACTACTGACGACCCCGCCGACAGCTTTGAGTGGCACAAGAAGATTGCAGCCGACGACAGCTTTGACGTTCAGGTCGTTCCCGCCATGCGCCCCGATGCCGCTTTGCGCATCGAGCGCGGCCAGGAGTTTGCCGACTACTGCAGGCACCTCTCCGAGGTTGCCGGCGTTGAGGTCAGCGACTTTGAGGGCATGAAGGCTGCCATTTCCAAGCGCTACGACGTTGCTCACGAGCTGGGCTGCCGCGCATCCGACCATGCACTCGACTACGTTATGTACGTACCGGCTACTGCCGACGAGATCGAGGCTATCTTTGCCAAGGGTCTGGCTGCCGAGCCGCTTACCGAGGAAGAAGTCCTCAAGTACAAGACTGCCTTTATGCAGTTCGTTGCCAGTGAGTATGTCCGTCTGGGCTGGGCCATGCAGCTGCACTTTGGCTGCAAGCGCGACAACAACCGCGCCATGTTTGCCAAGCTCGGCCCCGATACCGGTTATGACTGCATCTCCAACTACACGCCGTCCGACCAGCTCGCCGATTTCCTCAACTCCATCCAGGAGACCTGCGGCCTGCCCAAGACCATCCTGTACAGCCTGAACCCCATCGATAACACCATGATCGATACCGTCATGGGTTGCTTCCAGGAGGCTCCGACTGCCGGTAAGATCCAGAACGGCTCCGCCTGGTGGTTCAACGACAACGAGGTCGGCATGCGCGAGCAGCTTACGGCTCTGGCTAACGAGGGCGTGTTGGGCAACTTTGTGGGCATGCTTACCGATTCCCGCTCCTTCCTGTCCTATCCGCGCCACGAGTACTTCCGTCGCGTGCTGTGCAGCGTGATCGGCGAGTGGGTCGAGCAGGGCAAGTACCCGGCCGACATGGAGCTGCTGGGCGAGGTTGTGCGTGACATCAGCTACAACAATGCGGTCCGCTACTTTGGCTTTGACCTGGACACCGACGAGGCCTAAGCCCGCATCGAATCACATCGAACCCTGGGCGCCGTTGCCACACGCGGAGCCCCGTTTTGCTTGCACGCTAACAAACATCTAAGGAGACACATAGATGGAGAACATCAGCTACGATGCGCTCGAGAAGATCGGCTACAAGGGCTATTTGCTGCCCAAGGATGCTCCCGAGAAGGTTCTGCAGTTTGGCGAGGGCAATTTCCTGCGCGCCTTTGTCGACCGCTTCTTTGACATGGGCAACGAGGCCACCGGCTGGAACGGCAAGGTCGTCATGGTCCAGCCCATCAGCGGCGCCTTTGGCTTTGCCGACGGTATCAATGCCCAGGACGACCTGTATACCGTGCTGGTGCGCGGCAAGGAGGACGGCAACACGGTCGACGAGTCCCGCGTGATTAGCGCTTGCAGCCGCTGCATCAACCCGTACCGCGAGGACGACTACCGCGCCATGATGGAGGTCGCCGTCTCTGACGACCTGGAGATTATCGTCTCTAACACCACCGAGGCCGGTATCGCCTATGACCCGTCCTGCAAGGCCGACGACATGCCACCTGCGAGCTTCCCCGCCAAGCTTGCCCAGGTGCTCCACACCCGCTGGGCTGCCGGTAAGCCGGGCGTCATCGTCCTCGCCTGCGAGCTCATCGATCACAACGGCGAGGAGTTGCTGCGCATCATGAACCAGTATGTGAGCGACTGGGGCTGGGAGGACGAGTTTGCGCAGTGGATGGCTAACGACTGCACCGTCTGCACCACGCTCGTCGACACCATCGTCCCCGGCCGCATCCGCGATCCTAAGGAGGCCACGGCGGTTGCCGAGCGTCTGGGCTACGAGGATCCCTTCCTGGCCGTGCGCGAGCCCTTCCAGATGTGGGGCATCCAGGGCGACGAGTCGCTTGCCGAGAAGCTTCCCTTTGTGAAGGCTGGTCTTCCGGGTGTCTTTGTGACTCCCGACGTCACCCCGTACAAAAAGCGCAAGGTCCGCATCCTCAACGGTGCCCATACCGCCTTCGTTCCGGGTTCCTGGGTTGCCGGCTTTGATATCGTGCGCGACTGCATGCATGACGAGACCATTCGCGGCTTCATGAACACCATGCTCTACGACGAGGTCATTCCGACGCTTGCCGCCGACTTGGATGTCGAGGACTGCAAGGCCTTTGCCGCCGCCGTCGAAAACCGCTTCGACAACCCGTTTATTGATCATGCGCTGCTCTCCATCTGCCTCAACTCCACGGCTAAGTGGCGCGCTCGCGACCTGCCCACGCTCAAGGACTACGTTGCCGAGACCGGCAACCTGCCCAAGTGCCTGGCGACGAGCCTCGCTACGCTCATCTCCTTCTACACGCAGGAGCTCGTGTCCCGCGAGGGCGACGGCCTGCACCTGCGTCGCTCCGACGGCACCGAGTACACCGCTCAGGACGACGCCTTCGTGCTCGACTTCTACGCCGCCCATGCCGGCGCCGACGATGCCCAGCTGGTGCACGACGTGCTCACCAACGAGCAGATGTGGGGCGAGGACCTTACGCAGATCGCAGGTCTTGAGGAGTTTGTCGTCAGCGCGCTCGCCGTCGTGCGTGCCGAGGGCGCCAAGCAGGCCTTCGCCGACGCTCAGGCGTAAATTTCCGGCGCAGACGCGGGCGCGGGACGGCGTGCCCGCGTCTCGACTTCTGCTCAACCTGTAGGGTTAGGACCATTTGCAATGAACACTATCCAGATCAATCCGGCCGACAACGTGATCGTCGCGCTGTCGCCGCTTGCCAAGGGCACCGCCGTCGCGGTTCCCGGGGTGGGCGAGGTCGTGGCCGCGGAGGATATTCCGCAGGGTCATAAGATGGCCGTGCGCTCGATTGCCGCGGGGGAGGACGTCATCAAGTACGGCCTTCCTATCGGCCATGTGACGGGCGATGTCCAGCCCGGTCAGTGGCTTCATACACATAATGTCAAGACCAACCTTTCGGGCGAGGTCGAGTACACCTACAACCCCACACATCCGGTCGTGGATCCGGTTGAGCCCGAGACCTTTATGGGGTTCCGCCGCGCCGACGGTCGTGCCGCGACGCGTAATGAGCTGTGGATCATCCCCACGGTCGGCTGTGTCAACGAAGTCGCCCGTGCCATGTGTGAACAGGCCCAGGATCTGGTCGATGGCTCGCTGGAGGGTGTTTACTACTTCCCGCATCCCTTTGGCTGCTCGCAGACCGGCGCCGACCATGCCCAGACGCGTCGTCTGCTGGTGGCGCTCTCGCGTCATCCTAATGCGGCCGGCGTGCTATTCCTGTCGCTCGGTTGCGAAAACTGCACGCACCAGCAGGTGCTCGACGAGCTCGGTAACTTCGATCACGAGCGCGTTCGCTTTCTCACCTGCCAGGATGTAGCCGACGAGCAAATCGAGGGCCACAAGATTCTGGCCGAGCTGGCTGACCTGGCCAAGCAAGCCAAGCGAGAGCCCATTTTGGCCTCCGAGCTGGTTATTGGTCTTAAGTGCGGCGGCTCCGACGGTCTTTCGGGCATTACCGCCAACCCCACGATCGGTCGCGTGAGCGATATGGTCGTCGCCCGCGGCGGCACGTCGGTGCTTACCGAGGTGCCCGAGATGTTTGGCGCGGAGAGCATCCTGCTCGACCGTTGCGAGAACGAGCAGGTCTTTAACGTCGCCTCCGACATGCTCAATGGCTTTAAGGACTACTTTATTAGCCACGGCGAGGTCGTCTACGAGAACCCGAGCCCCGGCAACAAGGACGGCGGTATTACCACGCTCGAGGACAAGAGCTGCGGCTGCGTGCAAAAAGGCGGGTCTGCCCCCATCGTCGACGTGCTGCCGTATGCCGGCCAGGCAAATAAACACGGCCTGAACATGCTGTGCGGTCCGGGCAACGACATGGTATCCACCACGGCGTTGACGGCTGCCGGCTGCCACGTGATTCTGTTCTCGACCGGCCGCGGCACACCGTTTGGCGCGCCGGCGCCTACGCTCAAGGTGTTCACCAATCAGCGTCTGTGCGACCACAAGGCCAACTGGATGGACTTTAACGCCGGCGTGATTGCCACGGGTGAGCGCACGCTCGACGAGGCTGCTCACGATCTATACCAGCTGGTGCTGGAGACGGCGAGCGGTAAACTCACGAGTGCCGAGCGCCGTGGCTGTCACGAGATCAGCATCTGGAAGGACGGCGTCTGCCTGTAGTGGCAAATGCACCCAAGCGTAGCGCTATGTCGTCGGCCCCGTCGGGAGTGTTCCCGGCGGGGCTTTTTCGTTTCGTGGTTAAGTGAATATGTTGGAAAATCTGATAAACGTTCACCTATCTCATGGCTGTCCAGCATGGCACCTTTACCAGCAGACAATAGGTCTTAGAGCCTCAATTGTGTCCGTTCAGCGGTAAAAGTCGACCGTTCAAGGATATTATTCAAGTGAACGTTCACCTATCATAAGCAATCGTGCATAATCTAACTAAACGTTCACCCTGAATGCTGGGCAGACAGATGTCAGTGTGGACTCAAATGTCTTGTTACAAGACAATCGAGAAAAGAGAGGGAGCTCGATGACTAATAAGATTGGAAAAAAGCGTAAGATCACATTCTGGACGCGCTTGGGCTTTGGTATGGGCGGTATGCTCAATTCCGGTGCCCTGACCTTTACGCACAGCTACATGGTGCTGTTCCTGTCCACGGAGTGTGGCCTGTCCGCAGGCGAGGCTGCACTGATCAGCTCGTTTGCCATCTATGTCAACGCTATTCTTTGCCCGCTGATGGGCTTTGTGGCCGATAACTTCTATGCCACCAAGATTGGCCGCATCTTTGGTCGTCGTCGTTTCTGGATCTTGCTGGCCATCCCGATGATGATCGCCGAGCCGCTCATCTTCGTGGCTACGCCGTTTGGCTTCCCGTACTACTTTGTGCTGTACCTGATCTACAACGTCGCGTACACGTTCTGCACCGCCAACCTGTCGCCGCTTACCATCGAGATGACCGACGACTTTAAGGAGCGTACGTACCTTACCGGCTACAAGCATCTCTTTGGTAACGCCGCCGGCTTCCTGATGGCAGCACTCGTCGGCTTTGGCTTTGGCACCTTCGGCGAGACCAACCCGTTTAGCTACTTCATCATCGCTACGATCAACGCTTCGGTCATGGCAATCTCGCTGCTCTGCGTGTACCTGTCCACGTGGGAGCACACCCCCGAGGAGGTCGCTCAGGAGAAGATCGAGAGCGTCGGCGAGGGCATCAAGAAGTTCTTCATCGACGTTATCTCCACCTTCCGCAACAAGTCCTTCCGCAAGGTCCTGTATGCACAGGTCTCCACGAAGCTTGCTGCTGCCTGCTGGTCTGCCTGCCTGTCCTTCTTCATCGTCTACTGCCTGCAGATTCCTAAGTCCTACGAGTCCGTGATGGAGATGCCTGGCAAGGTCGTCGCTATCGTCTGCACCGCCATCTGGGTCGCCCTCATGGCCAAGAAGGGCTTCCACAAGTCTTGGTACCTCGCAAATGTCGGTTGCGCTGCGTGCATCATTGCCTACAACTACTTCGCCTTTGGTCAGATCAACGGCACCTCCACGGTCGCCATCGCCATGATCGCCTACCCCATCATCTTCGCCATCTGGAAGTTCTTCTACGTCGGCTTCCAGTACCTGCCCGATGTTCTGCTCAACTACATCCCCGATGTCGATGAGCTCATCACCCTGCGTCGTCGCGAGGGCATCTACAGCTCCGCGCAGCAGCTCTGCCAGCAGATCGCCCAGGCTATCGCCGTCAACGTGTGGGCTATCGTCCTTGCTGCCTCCGGCTTCATTCAGACCGCCGGCAACAGCGACGCCGTGACCCAGCCCGCTACCGTGCCTCTGTATATCTGCGGCTACATGATCATCGGCTGCGCCGGCTTCTTCCTGCTTGCGGCCGTCCTTGCCCGCGGCATCAAGATCGACAAGGAGCAGTGCGACATCCTTTGCGACGAGATTCACCGCGTCAAGGAGGGTGGCAAGATGGCCGACGTCAAGCCCGAGGTCAAGGCGCTTTGCGAGGAGCTCTCCGGCTTTAAGTACGAGGACTGCTTTGCCCACAACAACGTTGGCTTCCAGGACGGTAGCGTAACCCCCGCCGAGTAAGGCCGACATATCGTCCAAATCACAGGGCCGTGCCACCGGAATTCCGCCGGCAGGCACGGCCCTTTTTTAACAGCGTACAATTTGCCTTTAGAGCATCTTTTTGAGGGAGAAATCCATGGAGACGAACGTTATCTGGCGCAACGCCCGCGCGGCCGTGATCGAGCTTGACGACGGCGGCTACTTTACCTGTGCCGATACGTGGGAGATCTTTGTCAACGACGAGCCCGCCGGTACCACGAATACGGTCGAGACCTATGTCGACGGCCTGACCCCCGGCAAGCGCAACCTGGTTCGTTTTGTTTGTGGCGAGCGTGAGCTGAGCGTAGGTGTCACCACGCCGGCTGAGCCCTTTACCATCAACGTTCGCGACTGTGGCGCCAAGGGTGATGCCGAGCACGACGACACCACCAACATCCAGGCTGCCATCATGGCCTGCCCCAAGGGCGGCCGCGTGCTGATCCCCGCCGGCAGCTATCGTATCAAGTCCCTCTTCCTTAAGAGCAATATCAACATCGAGCTCGCCGAGGGAGCGGTGCTGCTGGCCCGCCACGATCGTGCCGCGCTTGCCTACATTCCGGGAACGGTCACGGGCAACGAGGGTGCCGGGTATGCCGGCACCGATATGCTGCCCCTGGGCCGCTGGGAGGGCGAGAGTTTCTCGACCTACTGTTCTACCTTTACGGGTCTGGGCGTGCACGACGTGTGCATCTATGGTCGCGGCGCGATTGACGGTCAGACCGATTTTGCCGAGGACAACTGGTGGAACAAGGACTTTAAGAACATCTTCCGTCCCGAGGAGGGCCGCGAGGTCGCCCGTCCGCGCATGATCTTCCTGTCCGAGTGCCAAAACGTGAGCCTTGCCGGCTTTACCGTGCGCAACAGCCCGGCGTGGAATATCCATCCCGTCCTGTGCGAGCATGTCGACGCGCTCTGCCTGTCGATCGAGGGCCCCAAGAACTCCCACAACACCGACGGTTTCGATCCCGAGAGCTGCGGCTTTGTCCGCATCCTTGGTTGTCAGTTCTCGGTGGGCGACGACTGCATCGCCATCAAGAGCGGCAAGCTGGGCATTGAGCCCGAGCTTCGTCCCGCCACGCACGACGTGCTGATCTCTCACTGCTACATGCACGATGGTCACGGCGCCGTGGTCCTGGGTTCAGAGGCTGCCGGCGGCATCAAGGACCTTACCGTGAGCAAGTGCCTCTTTGAGCGCACCGACCGCGGCCTGCGCGTCAAGACCCGCCGCGGGCGCGGCAAGGATGCCGTCAACGAGGGCATTACCTTTGAGCACATTCGCATGGATGAGGTGCTCACGCCCTTCGTGGTCAACTCCTTCTACTTCTGCGACAAGGACGGCAAGACCGATTACGTGCAGTCTCGCGAGACGCTGCCTGTCGACGACCGCACGCCCGGCTTTGGTGCCACGACGTTTTGCGATATCGAGGCCACTAACTGCCACGCGGCCGCTGCCTACATCACGGGCCTGCCCGAGAGTAAAGTAACGCGCCTGACGTTCCAGGATGTCCACGTGACCTTTGCCGATGATGCTGAGCCCTTTGTTCCGGCCATGGCCTGCGGCGTTGAGCCCATGGTACGCCAGGGCATCATCGCGCAAAACGTCAAGGTACTCGACCTGCAAAATGTGGTGATTGAGGGCCAGGACGGCGAGGAACTGCAGCTCCAGAACGTCGACAAGGTTATCCGTTCCTAACTCGGGGTGATGACCAGGGCTGCATTGTCGGATAAATCGGCAATGCAGCCCTTGTGCGATACGGCCGTGTGCGCTGCGCTACGCATCATGGTGAAAGGGAATACATGCTCAATAAAACGATTCCTGTCGGGGTCGATGGCTCGTCTGCCACGATTACGTCTTATGTTTTTGCCCCGACCGAAGATGCTTATGCTTTAAAACCGCTGCCTGCAGTTGTGGTCGTGCCAGGAGGCGGCTACGATCACGTTTCGCCGCGCGAAGGCGAGACGGTAGCGCTCCGTTTGTTGGCGATGGGCTACCAAGCGTTTGTACTGAACTATTCGGTTGCTCCGGCTGTCTATCCGCTGGCATTGCAAGAACTCGCGCGGGCGGTCGATACCGTCCGAAGCCATGCGGCAGAGTACTGTGTCGATCCTGATCGGATTACGGTCATGGGTTTTTCGGCCGGTGGGCATCTAGTTGGCTTGCTCGGGGCGCTTTGGGACCAACCCTGGCTTGCAGAGTCGATTTCGGCATCGCCTGAGTCGATTCGGCCTGACACACTTTGCTTGGGCTATCCGGTCGTAAGCTCGGGGGCCTATGCTCATCGTGGTTCGTTTGAACACCTAACGGGTGCCGATGGCGCTTTGGCTCAAAAGTTGTCGATCGAGAATATGGTGGGCGATGGCTTCCCCCGTACGTTCTTGTGGCATACCGCCGAGGATGCATCGGTACCAGTTCAAAATAGCCTCCTTCTTGCGCAGGCTCTTGCCGACCACGGGATTGGCTTTAGCCTACATGTCTTTCCGCATGGAAAGCATGGGGCATCGCTCGCCACGGCCCAAACGGCATTTAAGGGCTGCGCCGAGCATATTCAGCCACAGGTTCAGGGCTGGCCTGAACAGTTCGCTTCCTGGGAGCGTGATGGACGATGAGCGAAAGTATCTATACGCTGCGCGTTTCGAGGGCTGCGGCAGGAGCGTATCCAACGATTTCCGATGCCTTGGCGGCAGCCGATCAGCTCTATCCGGATGCCGAGCAACCGGTGATGATTCGCGTCGATCCGGGCGAGTATTGCGAGCGGGTCGAGATTCATCGCTCGCATGTGACGATTGAGGGAGAGACGGCCGACAGCGTGCGTATCGTGGGCAGCCTGGGTGCCAAGATGCCTTCGGAGGACGGCTCGGGCGTCGACGGCACGCTCGGCACGTTTAGGACCTATACCGTTTTGGTCGATGCCGACGACGTACGGCTCGAGAACCTCACGATCGAAAACGATGCGGGCGATGGGCGCGAGGTCGGTCAAGCGATTGCCCTGTATGCTGATGGCGACCGTCTGGTTGTCGATGCCTGCTGCATTAAGGGACACCAAGACACGCTGTTTTTGGGTCCGCTGCCGCCGCATGAGGCCAAACCGGGCGGGTTTATAGGACCCAAACAGTATGCGCCGCGCCGGGTGGGGCGCCAGTATTTTCGACGTTGCCGGATCGAGGGCGATGTCGACTTTATCTTTGGCGGCGCGCGTGCCTACTTTGAGGGGTGCGAGATTCGCTCGCTCAACCGCGATATGGACGTGAACGGCTACGTGACGGCGGCGTCGACGCCCGAAGGCGAGCCGCACGGCTTTGTGTTCCACGGCTGTTCGTTTACAGCTCCGGATGGCGTGGCGCCGGATTCGGTCTACCTGGGTCGTCCTTGGCGCGAATGGGCGCAAACTGTGCTGATCGATTGCTGGCTGGGGCGACATATCAAGCGCGAAGGCTGGTGGGATTGGAATAAGCCGGCGGCACACAACTGCGTGCAGTATGCTGGCGCGATTCTGCATGGGCCGGCGGGTGATACTACCGGCTGGGTGCCGTGGGCGAATGAACTCGATGTGATGGCTGCCGCCGGGTACGCTCGCGAGCAGGTGCTTGCCGGTGGGGATGGCTGGGATCCCGAGGGAGGCACCGGTGATGCGGTTGAGACGGCTGGGCTATCTGTCAATGGTCGCACCGTGCACATCGAGACGTACTGCGAAGACGAGCCTGCGCTGCGTGCCCGGCTGAAGCGCGAGGGGCGCTCTGCCGCATTTGCAGGCAAGACTCCTGCAGATTTTGAGGCATGGAAGATTGCGACCAGGACTCGTCTGTACGATGTTTTGGGCCTTTCGCTTATGGACCGCGTCCCGATTGAGATTCGTGAGCTCAGCCGCGTGCGGGTTGCCGGCGGCATTGTGCGCACCCATGCGATGTTGCAGGTCGAGCGCGATGTTTGGATGCCGTTCTACCTGTTGGAACCGTCTCATCCTAAGCTTGATGAGCGGGGACTCAAACGCTGTTATATCTGCCCGCATGGCCATCAGGGAGCGGGTGCTGCAAGCGTAGCCGGTGTTGCGGGCGTGCCGGCTGTCGATGATGCCGTGCGTAAGTTCAATTACGACTACGGTCTGCGTTTGGCACGCATGGGTTACGTGACCGTCTGCCCTGATGCGCGCGGTTGGGGATACCGTCGTGACTGGAAGGGTCAGGGCGATGACGAGAACAGCTACCTGCGCGGTACGTGTCTGAATCAAGCACGTATGGCCGAGCCACTGGGTCTTACGGTCGCGGGCCTCAACGTCTGGGACAACATGCGCTTGATCGATTACTTGGAGGCGCGCGGCGACATTGCCATGGATGACCTGGGTTGCTTTGGTTTTTCGGGTGGCGGCTACATGACGTTGTACCTGGCCGCACTCGACCCGCGTGTGCGCAAGGCGTTTGTCTCGGGCTATCTGTACGGTGTCGACGATTCGCTGCTGCATCTCAATGGCAATTGCAGCTGCAACTACACTCCCGGACTTTGGCGCTTGCTCGACATGGGCGATATTGCCTCGCTTATTGCGCCGCGCCCGTTGTTAGTGCAAAGCTGCGAAGAGGATCATCTGAACGGTTCGCGCGGGCTGAAAAATGTTGACGAGCAGCTCGAGATCGTGCGCGATGCCTACAAGTTGCTGGGTCGCAGAGATGGCCTGCGGCACGAGGTATGTCCGGGTGAACACCATCTGGGCGTGACACATCTTGCCGAGGATATCGAATGGCTCGATTCGCACGTTGCGGAATGCGCCCGTGCATAGCCCCTCGGCATGCTGCGAATAAACGGTACGTTCCTGTATGACCGCCGATGGGCGGATGAGGAGAAGATTATGGAAACGAAGAGTTTGAGTGAATCGACCATTTGCTGCTTTGGCGATTCGACCACATGGGGCGATAACGGATGCGGCGCAGGCGGCAACGACATCTCTTGGACTTCGCATCTGGGCGCGTTGCTGGGAGGCGCGGTCGTCGAGAACTTTGGCATCAAGGGTTCGCGTATCGCCATCAAGGCCGACCGTACCGATTCGTTTGTCGAGCGCCTTGACGGTATCGACGATGCGGCCGATATCTACATCGTCTTTGGCGGCGTCAACGACTTTAGCCGCAACGTGCCGCTTGGAGAGCTCGGCAGCACGGACGTGCACGAGTTCTATGGTGCACTCGATTACCTGATCCGTACCATCACGGCGCGCTCGCCTCGGGCAAAGCTCGTGTTTATGACGCCGTGCAAGACGAGTGGTAAGCACGAGAAGGATATCCCGGCAAGCGATGAGGCGAACCATTTGGGGTTGACGCAGGTCGCCTACGTGCGAGCGATGCTCGAGGTCTGCGACCGCTACTCCGTGCCGGTGATTGACCTGTATGCGCAAAGCGGTATCAGCCCGTTTTTGCCGGAGCACCGCGAGCTCTATATGCCGGACGGTCTGCATTACAGTCCTGCCGGCTATGAGCGCCTGGCGCATCGCATCGCCGCGGGTCTCACCGCCGTTTGCCGCTAAAAGTCTGCCGTTTGCGGGGAATATAGGGTTAACGTTCACCCTATATTCCCCGTTCGCGTTACACTAGGGGTAACGTTCACCTATCGTTTATGTCAGAGGGGACAGCAATGGGTTGCAATCAAATCCTGGACCGTTATATCGAGCAGTTGATCGAAACCTCTACGCCGCAGGCGCCGGCTTGGAATATCGAAAAGATTCGCGCCGGCAAGGAGAACACCTGGAACTATATCGACGGCTGCATGATCAAGGCGCTCATCGAGCTGTACGAGATCACGGGTGAGCAGCGCTACCTGACCTTTGCCGATGACTACATCGATTTCTTTGTCCAGGACGACGGTACCATCAAGCATTACAACCCGCAGGAGTACAACCTCGATAACGTCAATGCGGGCAAGACCCTCTACAAGCTCTATGACCTGGTGGGCAAGCCCAAGTACCGTGCCGCCATGGACACCATCTACCGCCAGCTCGAGACCCAGCCGCGCACCAAAGAAGGCGTGTTTTGGCACAAGGCCGTCTATCCCAACCAGATCTGGCTCGATGGCATGTATATGGCCCAGCCGTTCTACATGCAGTACGAGCTGAGCTTCCACAACCGTCGTGCCTGCTCGGACAGCTTCCATATGTTCCAGGTCGTGCATGACCTGATGCGCAACCCCCTCAACGGTCTGTACTATCACGCTTACGACGCGAGCCGCAAACAGTTCTGGTGCGACCCGGTCACCGGCCTTTCGGCTAACTTCTGGCTGCGCGCCGAGGGCTGGTTTGCCATGGCACTCATCGATACCTGGGAGCTCATGCCGCCTTCGATGTCAGCCGAGAAGGACGAGATTCGCAAGATGTTCCACGACCTGATCGATGCCATGCTGCCGTATCAGGACGAGAAGACCGGCATGTGGCATCAGGTCATCAACCTGCCCAATATCGCCCCCAACTACCTGGAGGAGTCTGGTAGCGCGATTTTTGCCAATGCCATCATGAAGGGCGTGCGTCTAGGCGTGCTGGGCGAGCGTTACTACCAGTACGGCCGTCGCGCCTTCGACGGCATCTGCGAGACCTGCCTGTCCGAGCATGATGGGCAGCTGGCGCTCGACAACATCTGCCTGGTCGCGGGCCTGGGCAACACCGCGCACCGCGAGGGCACGTTTGGTTACTACATGAGCGAGCCTATCGTCAAAAACGATGCGAAGGGCGTGGCGCCGCTGGTGCTTGCCTATATCGAGACCATGCATCACGACAAACTGGCCGGCAGGCATGACCCGCTTGCTCCCTCGGGCGTGTGCTCCATCGAGGACCCGTTTGGCGGATACACCCCGGGCATCAACGCTCATAAGGGATGTGAATAACGTGGGGGCTATTACTCCGGGTGTGCGTTTGCACGACCTTCCGCAGGGGACCGTCGAGGAACGCATCCGCATGGCGGGAGAGCTGGGCTTTTCGTGCATTCAGCTGCCGAGCAAGGTGCTCTACGCATCGATGGGGATCGATCGAGGCGGCCTGACCCGCGAGCTTGCCGACCATTTGCGTGCGGTGCTCGACGAGGCGGGCGTTTCGGTCGCCGTGCTCGGCTGCTATAAGAATTTGGCGACGCCCGATCGCCAACAGCTCATGGATAACATTGCCGAGTACGAGGCATGCCTGAACTTTGCCCAGATGCTCGGCGGATGCCCGGTTGGCACCGAGACCGGTCGCCCCAATGCGCAGAACCGCGTTGCTGACGACCGCATGACCGATGGGGCACTCGAAGCGTTTACAGACGGGCTTGCACGCGTCTGCGATCGGGCCGAGGCCGTGGGCGGGCAAATTTTGATCGAGCCCGGTTGGAACGAGACGGTTAATACTCCGGATCGCTGCCGTGAGGTGCTGGAGCGCGTCTCGAGCCCGTCGCTCGGCGTGATCTACGACCCGGTATCGCTGCTGCACCCCAGTGTCGTTGACGAAGCGCAGGAAATCACCGCGCGCATGCTCTACTTATGCGGCAGTAAGATCCGCGTGCTGCACGCCAAGGATTTTGAGATCGTTGATAACGAGGACGGAGCCGGATGGTGCGACGGTACGGGTTCGCGCCTGGTGTGCCACGGCGTGGGCGAGACGGGACGATATGACTTTGAGCCTGTGGTGGCCTGGGCGGCTGCCGCCTGCCCTGGGATTCCCTGCGTGGTCGAGAACAGCGTGCCGGCGACGGCGGCTGACTGCCTGGCGACACTCGAGCACATGTCCGCTCGCTGCGGGGCTTCGCATCGCGAGTTATAGCATTGGCTTTTGCCGTGTCGGCAGATTGAGATTACCTGTATGGGGGCGGCGGTGAAGGGTCTTTATCGTCGCCTCATTGGATTGCATTAAAAAGGGGAGTTGCGTGGCTATCCACATTGTCGAAGAGGCGAATCGATGCCTGGGTTGTAAAAGGGCGTTCTGCCAGATTAAGGGCTGCCCGGTTCAGACGCCTATTCCTCAGGTCATCGACCTGTTCAAGCAGCGTCGTCTAGAAGAGGCGGGCGAGCTGCTGTTCCAGAACAATCCCATGAGCGCGGTCTGCTCCATGGTGTGCAACCATTCGGGCCAGTGCGAGGGCGCTTGCATCCAGGGCCGCAAGGGCACACCCGTGCATTTCTCGAGCATCGAGAACTATATCTCAACAGCGTATTTGGATCGTAAGGAGTGGGCGCCCGCGCCGTCGTGCGGCAAACAGGTTGCTGTGGTCGGTTCCGGTCCCGCCGGTATTACCGTGGCCATTAAGATGGCCCAGCTGGGCTGTGCCGTCACGGTATTTGAACAGCGCCCCGAGATCGGCGGTGTGCTGGAGTACGGTATCCCCGAGTTCCGCCTGCCCCGTGCGCTCGTACAAAAGTACCGTCACGTGATGTGCTCGCTTGGCGTGCGCGTGCGCCCCTCGACCACCATCGGCGGCGCACTGCACATCGATGACCTGCTACGTGACGGCTACGACGCGGTCTTTGTTGGTACCGGTACCTGGCGAGCTCGAAAGTTGGGTATTCCCGGCGAGTCGCGCGGCAACGTGCTGTTTGGCATCGATTACCTGGTCGATCCTGCGAGCGTGGCAATCGGGCAGAACGTGGCGGTCATCGGTGCCGGCAATGTTGCCATGGATGTTGCCCGCACAGCCCTGCGCTCGGGCGCTCGCAAGGTCACCGTGTATGCCCGCTCGCGCCATATCTCGGCCATCGATGATGAGGTGGAGCTGACCGAGCTTGACGGTGCCGAGATTGTGTGCGGCAAGGCGATCTGTGCCATCGACGATAACGGTCCGGTCTTCGAGACGGCTATCTTCGACGAGGAGAATAACGTGGTGGGGTACGAGGAAGAGCTCGACCATGCGTCTGCCGACACAGTTGTGATTGCGGCTTCGCAGGTGCCCAAAGACAAGCTTGTGCTTACGACGGGTGGTCTGGAGACCGACCATCGCGGCCTGCTTTCGGTCGACGAGAACGGCATGACCACCGTGCCCGGCGTCTTTGCCGCCGGCGACGTGGTTAACGGCCCGCTGACGGTTGTTCACGCCGTAGCCGGCGCCAAGCTCGCCGTCGAAGGCATGACCAGCTACCTGGGTCTCTAACCCATCCCACCCATCAGTTGCGGTGAAATACGGACTGTTTTGGCTATCAAAGGCCTTATCTACTCCGTATTCCACCGCAACTTTTTTGCTGGACGGTAAAAAGGCGGGGGAGGACGTACGCTCGTGAGCTTGGTGGGTGCTGATACGATAGGTACGTCTGCAAGTGCCGCCGAGCGGCTTAAACGAAAGGAAGCCTGTATGGAGTCATCCGCCTACCCGATGCTCTTTAGCCCGATCAAGGTCGGTACAACCGAGGTCAAGAACCGCGTCTTTATGCCGCCGGTGTCCACCAACCTGGCCGATCGTGGCTATGTGACCGACGACTTGGTCGATCATTACCGTGCCCGTGCCAAGGGCGGCGTCGGCCTGATCATCACCGAGGTCGTGACGGTCGAGCCTACCTATACCTATCTGCCGGGTGACATGTGCTGCTACGACGACACGTTTATCCCTGGCTGGGAAAAGCTCGCCGCGGCCGTCCACGAGTATGGCTGCAAGATCATGCCGCAGCTCTTCCACCCCGCCTACATGGCCTTTAACATTCCGGGCACGCCGCGCCTGATCGCTCCGTCCTTCGTGGGACCGTCCTATGCCCGTGAGGCACCGCGTCCTATCACGGTCGACGAGATTCACGAGCTCACGCATCAGTTTGGCGACGCCGCTGTGCGTATGCAAAAGGCTGGCGTCGATGGCGTCGAGGTCCATGCGGCGCATGCCCACGGCATGCTTGGCGGCTTTTTGACCCCGCTCTACAACAAGCGTACCGATGAGTACGGCGGCTCGCTCGACGCCCGCATGCGCTTCTTGCTCGAGGTCATCGCCGAGATTCGCGAGCGCTGCGGCAAGGACTTTATCATCGACGTCCGCATCTCGGGCGACGAGTACACTGATGGCGGCCTGACCCTCAACGACATGATTTACGTCTCACGTCGCCTGGAGAAGGCCGGCGTCGACATGATTCATGTGTCGGGCGGCACCACCATCAAGCGCGGCTCCGCGATTCCCGCCGCCGGTACGCAGCAGGCCTCGCACGCCGCCTGCTCGCGTGAGATTAAGAAGCACGTGAACATTCCCGTTGCCACGGTCGGCCGCATTAACGAGGCCTGGATCGCCGAGGAGCTGATCGAGGACGGCGCTGCCGACATCTGTATGATGGGCCGCGCCAATCTGTGCGATGCCGAGTTCTGCAATAAGGCCGCTGCCGGCAACGCCGACGAGATTCGTCCCTGCATCGGTTGCCTGCGCTGCCTGAACGGTATCATGTTTGGCAAGCGCATCTCCTGTACCGTCAACCCGGACGTGGAGCGCGACGAGGCCGGCTACGAGCCTGCCGCCGAGGCCAAGAACGTGCTGGTTGTGGGCGCTGGTCCTGCGGGCATGGAGGCAGCCTACATTGCCGCCAAGCGCGGCCACAACGTGGTGCTCGTGGATAAGCAGGACGAGCCGGGCGGCGAGATGCGCATCGCGGCCGTTCCGCCGGCAAAGCAGGAACTCACCCGCGTGATCAAGTATCAGTACCGTCGCTTGGCCGAGGCCGGCGTCACATGCGTCTTTGGCACCGAGCTTTCGGCCGAGGACATTCAGCGTGACTACGCGGGCTACGAGGTTGTCCTTGCTTATGGCGCCGAGCCCATCGCCCCGGCCTTCATGCAGGGCTTTAAGCAGGTTATGACGGCTGACGACCTGTTGGGCGGCAAAGCTTTCCCGGGCAAGAAGATTGTCATCGTGGGCGGCGGCACCGTCGGTTGCGAGACGGCCGACTACCTGGCCCCGTTGGTCAACGATCTGTCGCCGGCCAACCGCGATGTCACCGTCATCGAGATGACCAAGACGCTCGCCGCCAACGAGGGCGGTGCCGGTCGCGCGGTGCTCATCACGCGCATGCTCTCCAAGGGCGTTCACGTGCTGACCGAGGCCAAGGTGACCGAGATTACTGAGGATGCCATCAGCTACGAGAAGGATGGCGAGGTCCACACCATCGCCGATGCCGATACGCTGGTGCTTGCCATGGGCTATCGTCCCAATACCAAGCTGGCCGACGACCTGGCTGCAGCCGGTGTTGCCACCCACGTGCTGGGCGATGCCAACAAGTGCGGCAACATCCGCGATGCTATTGGCGACGGCTACAAGATCGCCTGCGAGCTCTAGTCAACCCCTTGGCGCATGTGGGGCCTATCCCCACGGCGTCAGTCGGTAGATAGCAAAAAGCGACGGCCGTCCCATATGTGGGACGGCCGTCGCTTGCGTTAGCAGCAATGAACCGTGCGATTAGAGCCCCAGGATCTCCTTGACCTTGGCGATGATGGTCTCATCGGTGGCGTTGGCAAAGAAGTACTCCTGGAAGTGCTCGCCAGCCAGGGCGCCGCGGACCAGGTCCTGATCGATCTCGCCCAGGACGTCGACGAGCGGGCGCATGGTCACAGCGCGCACGCCGTCGAGGATCTTCTTGTTGCGCTGCTCGGGCTCAACGCGCTCGGCAGGATAGCCGTTGCCCGAACCAAAGCCGAAGAGCTTCTCGAAGGTGTACTCAAGATTGAGCTCCTGGCCCCAGCCGTTTTTAAGAGCGAAGGGCATGGCGACGGCGTTGCCATCGTTGACCTGGGCAAAGGTGTAGGCGTCGAGCGGGTCGGCAACATGGCCGCACAGCACGCCGGGGAAGGAGTTGCAGGCGAGCATAGCGCCCTCGCCGGTGCCGCAGCCGGTCACGACGTAGTCGGCAGCGCCGGAGTTGAGCAGCACGGCGGCAAGGATGCCGTTCTGCACGTAGGTGAGGGGCTTGGAGTCGGCGTCGGCATACATGCCATAGTTAAAGACGGTGTGGCCCATGGGCTCGACAACCTTCTTAAGGGCAGCCTCAATCATAGGGTTCTTGGAGTTCTGAGAGTTCTCATTGATCAGAGCGATTTTCATGATAGGTAACCTTCCACTATTTTCTAAATTAATGGTTCGTTATGTTGCATGGCATCTCCAACAGAGAAGCCGCTCTGCGGGCGGTGGACGATAAGGTCTGTCGCGAGTTCCGCACGAGCCGAAGAGCACTTAATGTGCTCTTCGTGCGAGTCAGGACTGTTCGAGCAGCAGACCTTATCGTCCGCCGCCTCGCCCAGACGTCTTACTGCGGCTGCTTTCCAATGTATGCGAGGATGCCGCCGTCGACGTAGAGGATGTGGCCGTTGACGAAGTTCGACGCGTCGGAAGCCAAGAACACGGCGGGGCCCTTCAGATCCTCGGGCGTGCCCCAACGGGCGGCCGGCGTCTTGGCAATGATGAACTGGTCAAACGGGTGGCGGCTGCCGTCGGGCTGCGTCTCGCGCAGCGGTGCGGTTTGCGGCGTGGCGATGTAGCCGGGCCCAATGCCGTTGCACTGGATATTGGCCTCGCCAAACTCCGAGCAGATGTTCTTGGTGAGCATCTTGAGTCCGCCCTTGGCGGCGGCATAGCCGGCGATGGTCTCGCGACCCAGCTCGCTCATCATCGAGCAGATGTTGATGATCTTGCCGTGGCCCTTGGCGATCATGCCAGGCAGGCAGGCCTTTGACACGATAAACGGTGCGTTGAGGTCGATATCGACGACGCGGCGGAAGTCCTCGGCGCTCATGTCGAGCATCGGGGTACGCTGGATGACGCCGGCGTTGTTGACCAGGATGTCGGGCGTGGTGCCAAAGTCGGCCTCGATCTTGGCGATGAGCTCGGCGACGACAGTCTCGTCGGTGACGTCGGCAACATAGCCGTGAGCGTCAAAGCCCAGCTCACGGTAGTGCATCTCGGCTTCGGCGACTTTGTCGGCGTGACGGGCGTTAAAGGCGATCTTGGCGCCGGCCTCTCCGAGCGCCTCGGCAATGGCCATGCCAATGCCGTAGGTGGCGCCGGTCACCAGTGCGACCTTGCCGTCCAGACGGAAGCTGTCCATAAGATCAGACATAGCGATCCTTTCAAAAGAAACGTTCATCTATATAAGTCTTGCTTTTCATACAAGGTCAGTATAGGTGAAGCGACGTAATAGCCACCCCTTATTCCCTAAAATCAGGTGAACGTTCACTTTTAAAAGGCGAACGGTAGTCTCGCCCTTGCCGTGCGGACGTCTATTTGCTCTGTTCCTGCGCTCCCTCTGCGATCATGTTGCGGTTGTACACCAGATGCAGGTACATCGCGTCGTGCGCTGCGGTGGGATTGCGCGCGGCGATGGCGTCGGCCACATCGCGGTGCGTGCGGATAGTTTCCTCGACGAGCTTTTTGCCGGTCACGTCGATAAAGAGGGGGACGGATGCCTTGAGCACGCCCATCAGGCGGGGAACGACGAGGTTTCCGGAGCCCTCGGCAATGGCATTGTGGAACGCGGTGTCGGCGGCGGAGTAATCCTCACCGGCCTCGGCCAGGCGCTCGGATTCGTCGCAGAGCTCTTTGATACAGACGACCTGGTCGTTGGTTGCGTGCTCGGCTGCCATGCGTGCCATCTGCGGCGGTGCCACGGCCCTCTCGCACGTCAACGATGCCGGTTTTTGGATGTGCTCCTCGTTCCTGGAGATTGACGAGAAGACCACCCTCAAGTCCTGGACCGTTATGGAGACGCTCATCGGCCTTTCGGGTCTTGCCTGCGCCCTGGTGATTTCGTTCTTCGCCTAGTTCGCGTAGCTAAGCATCTTTTGCCGAGTGCATCGCTCGGTACCCATTTACACCTGATTCATTAACCAACGATTGATACAACCGTTCAAATCAAAAGAGGAGAGCATCATGGACGAGAAGACCAAGGCACAGATTCAGCAGGAGGCAGCCGACCTGGTTGCCAAGCTGCAGCCGCGTTCCGGCAAGTTTCGCACCATCAGCCCCGAGATGGACCCGCTGCGTCTGGGGTCTGGCTGGACCATCGAGGATCTGGACAAGCCGCAGGTCATTATCGAGTCGACGTTTGGCGACTCGCACCCGGGTTCTGCCGGCCTGTTTGATCTGGTCGAGGAGGTCCGTGCTGGCGTTGCCGAGGCTGGCGGTCACGGTGCTCGTTACTTCTGCACCGATATCTGCGACGGCGAGGCCCAGGGACACGACGGCATTAACTACTCGCTGCCCAGCCGCGACATGATCGCCAACATGATCGAGATCCATGCCAAGGCCACCCCGTTCGACGCCGGCGTCTTTGTCGCCAGCTGCGATAAGGGCCTGCCTGCGAACCTCATGGCTATGGGCCGCATCAACATCCCCTCCATCGTCGTTACCGGCGGCGTCATGGATGCAGGCCCCGATCTGTTGACCCTAGAGCAGCTCGGCGCGATTTCTGCCCGCTACGAGCGCGGCGAGATCTCCCGCGAGGAGCTTGAGTTTGCCAAGCACAACGCATGCCCCAGCTGCGGCGCCTGCTCGTTTATGGGCACCGCGTCGACCATGCAGGTTACCGCCGAGGCCCTGGGCCTTATGCTCCCCGGCACGGCCCTGCTGCCCGCCACCAGCTCCGACCTGCGTGAGTTTGCGCGCGAGGCTGGCCGTCAGTCCGTGTGGCTCTCCGAGCACAACCTGTGCCCGCGCGACATCGTGACCAAGGAGTCCTTCGAGAACCTCATCATGGTCCACGGCGCCATCTCCGGTTCCACCAACTCGCTGCTGCACATTCCCGCGATCGCCCGCGAGTTTGGCATTGAGATGTCCGCCGACGACTTCGATCGCCTGCACCGTGGCGCCCACTACCTGCTCAACGTCCGTCCCGCAGGTGAGTGGCCGGCGCAGTTCTTCTACTATGCGGGCGGCGTGCCGCGCATCATGGAGGAGATCAAGTCGATGCTCCACCTCGATGTCATGACCGTCACCGGCAAGACCCTCGGCGAAAACCTCGAGGACCTTAAGAACAACGGCTACTACGAGAAGTGCGGCCGCTACTTGGAGAAGTGGAACCTCAAGCGCGAGGACATCATCCGTCCGTTTGACCAGGCCTTTGGTACCGACGGCTCCATCGCCATCCTCCACGGCAACCTTGCCCCCGAGGGCGCCGTCGTCAAGCACACGGTTGTTCCGCGCGAGATGTTCCAGGCCACGCTTAAGGCCCGCCCGTTCGATTGCGAGGAGGACGCCATCCACGCCGTCCTGACGCACGAGGTCAAGCCCGGCGACGCCGTTATCATTCGCTACGAGGGCCCCAAGGGTTCCGGCATGCCCGAGATGTTCTACACCACTGAGGCTATCGCCAGCGACCCCGAGCTGGGCGCGAGCATTGCCCTGATCACTGACGGCCGCTTCTCCGGCGCCTCCAAGGGCCCGGCTATCGGTCATGTATCGCCCGAGGCTGCCGTGGGCGGTCCGATTGCCCTGATCGAGGAGGGCGACCTTATCCAGATCAACATCCCCGAGCGCTCGCTGTCTATCGTGGGCATCGCCGGCAAGAAGATGGAGCCGGCCGAGGTCGACGCCGTCCTGGCCGAGCGCCGAGCCGCTTGGAAGTCCAAGGCTAATCGCTATACCTCCGGCACGCTCAAGTTCTTTACCGAGCATGCAGTTTCCGCCATTCAGGGCGGCTACATGGAGTAGCGCACGTACGCATCGAATTTCTCCTCTCATAGATGTGCGGCACAAAGAGCCCCGAGTTCATATGAACTGCCTCCCATTTCTTGGATACGAGAAATGGGAGGCCCTTTTATGGCTGGAAACGCTTTGTACGACGTCGGTCTGAGGCTGCGCGCGGCCGAGCTGTACGACATGGGGCGAGGCCGCGCATCGATTGCGGCTCTGCTCGGGATACCAGAGGAAACCGTGAGAAAATGGCTAGACATCTACAGATCAGCAGGCATCGAGGTTCTAGCTATGATGGGAAAGAAGCACGCCGCCTGCTCGTTTGAGACGAAGCTGGCCGCCGTCAGGGCGGTCGTTGACGAGGGCATGACGAAGCCCGAGGCCATGGCGAAGTTCGGGATAGCCTCGCCGAGCTCTCTCAAGAAATGGCTGAAGGCATACAGGGAGGAAGGTCCGGAGGCGCTCAGGCCGAAGCCCAAGGGGAGGCCGAAAGGCTCCGGCTCCCCGGCCAAGGAGATGACGCGCGAGCAGGAGCTCGAGCGGAGGGTCCGGAAGCTCGAGGCCGAGAACGCCTACTTAAAAAAATCGATAGCCCTGAAGGCAGAGAAGCGCTCCCGAACCGAGAGGAAGCGGTTGTCGTGAGCGGGCTTTCAGGGCAGTACCCACTCGTTGACCTGCTGGAATGCGCCGGCTTGGCGAGGTCGAGCTACTATTACGCGCTTTCGCACCCCAAGGCGCCCACCAGGCCCGAGCTCTGGGAGGCCGCCGCCGAGATATTCTCGCGCACCGCCAACGGGTGCGGCCACAGGCAGATCGCCATGTGCCTGCGAGCCGAGCAAGGCGTGCGCATAGCCGACAAGACGGCGCTCAAGATGATGCACGAGATGGGTATCAGCTGCGGGATCCGCCGCGAGACCGATTGCCACAGGTACAACTCCTACAGGGGCAAGGTCGGCAAAACCTTCGAAAACGTCATCGGCAGGGACTTCGAAGCCGACGGGCCCTGGCAGAAGATGGGCACCGACGTCACCGAGTTCAAGCAGCCCTGGGGCAAGGCCTACTTCGCGCCGGTCTACGACTTCGGCAGCAAGGAGATCGTCGCTTGGTCCACGTCGCTGCACCCCGACATGGCCCAGCAGCATGAGCTGCTCGACGAGTTCATATCCAGGAAGCCCGAGGGTGCCAGCCCGATACTGCACTCCGATATGGGCTGGCAATACCAGCAGGCCGGGTGGTGCAGCAGGCTGGAGAAGGCCGGCGTGGTGCAGGGCATGTCCCGGAAGGGCAACTGCATCGACAACGGGGCGACCGAGCGGGTGTTCGGCCACATGAAGGACGAGCTCTTCAGGGGGAGGGAATGGCTCTGCTTCGAAGACTTCAAGAGAGACCTCGACGAATACGTCGTCCACTGGAACACGAGAAGGAGGCAGGTTAAACTAAAGGGACTGACCCCGGAGGAGTTCCGGAATCAGTCCCTATGTGCGGCGTAGGCCGCTAATTAGCCCGTCCAAGAATTGGGATGCAGTTCAGCCACGTCACCGGGGCGCGTTGTTCAGCGCCGCCGGGGCGCTCCACTCAAACGACAAGAGACGTCTTACGCAAGCGCCCGCGTCCGTGGATAAAACCACGGGCGTGGGCGCTTCACTTTATTCCCAGCCGCTTTATTCCCAGCCCTTCCACACGTCAGGCTCGTAGCCAACGGTTGCCTGGCGGCCGTTGCGAACGATGGGCTCACGAAGAATCTGCTGGTTATCGAGCACCTTTTCGAACTTCTGGTCGGCAGCAAGATACTGTACGAGCGCAACCGTGTCGGCATCTTTCGCCTTTGGATCGATCACAGCGTCGATCCCGCCGACGGCGCGCGCCACGCTTTCGAGCTCGCCTTTGCTCATCCCCTTTTCCTTCAAGTCGATGAACTGGAACTTCACACGACGTTCCTTGAAATAGCGCTGCGCCTTCTTAGTATCGAAGCTTTTCTTCGTGCCGAATATCTGGATGTTCATACGTACCGCCTTCGCTCAATTCTCGTCCGTCCATGATACGACAAGGGAGCCGAGCAAAAACAGAGCAGGCGGAGATGGAGGAGGACGGCGACCGACCGTCGGCAAGAGTCGGCCGGATCGGACTGGCGCCCAGCGCGCGCCGGCGACACGCTCGCAGCTGCACACATAGCCGATGTACAAGCTCGCCGCGGCGTTCCCTCGCCCCGCGGTGTGGCGATAGAGAAGCACGCCACCCGTCAACGATGGCGCCTCGGTGAAGAAAATCAACGTATGGGTTACATCCCTTGAAAGGGGCGAAGACGGCTGCTAGAATACCTCCCCGCTATGAAGGATTTGACCAAAGCATACATCGCAATTCGGCGGCCCCTAGTATACGGGGCCTCTCCTGTTGTTCCCCAAGTGCGCTCTGAGCAGCCGCTTTCTTCCTGTCGTATCTGATGCACGCATAGCACGTGCATGTTATTTCGCCCGTGGGCCGGCGCGCCTTCGGCGAAGAATCGAATAGATACGAAGGAAGCTTATGTCTGATAATTGTACGGTCGCGCCCGCCAATGGGCGCATTACCGGTACCCAGATCCGCATCGTCGCGGTCGTCGTCCTGGGTGCCTTCTTGGCGCTACTGAACCAAACGGTGATGTCGCCTGCGCTGCCGGTCATCATGTCCGATTTCGCCATCGATGCCTCGACTGCCCAGTGGATCATGTCCATATACCCGCTGGTGAGCGGCATCATGGTCCCCGTTTCGGCGTTCCTTATCGACAAGTTCAGCACCCGCGCGCTATTCTTCGGGGCGACGCTGGTGTTCGCGCTGGGCACGCTGCTGTGCGCCGCAGCCCCTGATTTCCTGTTCCTCATCATCGGTCGCGTGTTGCAAGCGGCGGGCTCAGGCGTGCTCATGCCGCTTGTCTCGGTGGTTCCCATGCTGGTGTTCCCCGTCGAGAAACGAGGAACGGCTATGGGCATGGCGGGCATCGTCATGTCGGCGGGTCCCGCGGTCGGCCCCGTCGTAGGCGGTGCGGTGATCGACACGTACGGCTGGCGCACCATGATCGGCGCCATCGTCCCCCTCGCAATTCTCGTGCTGGTGCTGGGCGTGTTCATGCTGAAAAACGTGGGCGAGCTGAAGAACCCCAAGCTCGACCTGCCCTCGGTCGTCCTCTCCACCATCGCCTTCGGCGGACTTCTCTACGGGTTCTCGAGCGCCTCGTCGATGGGTTGGGGCAACCCCGTGGTGCTCGGCTCGATCGTCGCGGGTGTCGTGTGCTTGGTGCTGTTCGTCGTACGCCAGGGCAAAATCGAGGACCCGCTGCTTCAACTGGGCACGCTCAAGACGCGCGAGTTCCGCGTGGCCGCCATCATCGTCACGCTCATCAACGCCGCATGCCTGGTCACCAACACGCTGTTGCCGTTGCTGCTGCAAACCTCGCTTGGCGCTTCGGCCTTCGAAACCGGCATGGCCATGCTTCCCGCCGCGGCGGTGGGCATCATCATCAGCCCTATCTCCGGCGTGGTGTTCGACAAGTTCGGTCCGCGTGCCATCTCGATCGTCGGCCTGGCCCTCATGACCGGCGCCCTGTTCCTGCTCTCGCTTTCGACGGTAAACACGCCCATCTTGGTGGTTGCGCTGTTCTGCATGCTGCAGTCCGCCGGCCAGTCGCTCGCGAACATGCCGGTGAACACATGGGGTGTCAATGCCTTGAAAAATGACATGATCGCCCACGGCAACGCCATCGCGAACACCGGCCGCCAGGTCGCCGGCGGTTTGTGCACGGCGCTCATCATCACGGTCATGACAAGCGTCACCGCGTCGGCCGGCGTCGATGCGAGCATCCAAGTAGCCACCGCCGTGGGCGCGGGCGTCGCTTACAAGGTGTGCGCGGCAATCGGCCTCGTTTCCCTTATCTGCGCCATATTCAGCGTGCGCACCAAGAAAACCGCACCGAAAACGAAGGAGGCATAAGCGATGTCCGAGATTCTGTCCGAGCGCATCCCGCTCGAGCTCGAGGGGACGCCCGTTTCGAGCATCATGATTGAAGAGCCGTTCACCTGCACGCAGGATTGCACGATTTCCGACGTGGTGCGCATGCTCGCCGAAAACGAGGTGAGCAGCATGCCCGTAATCGATGAGCGCAACCAGGTGGTCGGGTTCATCTCCGACGGCGATGTCATGGGAGCCATCGCGCAGCATCGCGCTCACACCATCTTCACGGGCGGCGACGCGTCCATGCTGTACTTCGACGATCAGAGCCTTGAGCAGCGCATCGAAGACCTGAAGGATCGCTGCGTCATGGATTTCGCGACGCGCCAGGTAGTGTGTGCCCGTCCCGAGCAGAGCATCGCCCGCGTCGCCGCGCTGCTGGCGAAGAAGAAGTTCAAGAAGCTTCCTGTGGTTGATGACAGGGGCAAACTCGTGGGGGTCATCCGCCGCTCCGCCATCACCAAATACATCTTCGGCATCCTTTTCCAATAGGGGCAGGTCGCACTTGAGGCGAACATCTCGAGGCATCGAGCCAGCAACTGGACCAGACAACCTTGACACGCACGCGCTTTCCCTCGATGCTTCGGTAACTGAGGAACTCGAACCTCACGCATGGTCTTGACTCAAGAAGGCCCGGAAATTTTTTTAGTATCTCGTTCTCGCGCTCGAGCTCCTCGACCTTCTTCTTGAGCTTCACGATCTCGTAGTCCTTGTTGATCTTCGGGGAGCCGTTTCCGGGGAACGCGCCGTCTCCCATCTCCTCGTATTCGCGGGCCCATCTTCTCAGCGTCGAATCCTTTATGCCGAGTTCCTCCGATAGGCCTTTGACCGTCATTTCCCCGGACAGGACCACCTTTGCCGCCGAGACCTTGAACTGCCTGTCGTATCGCTTTCTTCTTTGGGTCATCTTGAACACCTTTCGCTCTTAACTAGGTGTCCAATTCATCATACCCACTCCAGTAGGCCGCTAATTAGCCCGTCCAAGAATTGGGATGCAGTTCAATACGAGCTCGGGGCTCTTTTCGTCTAGATTGGGGACGCATGGCCGGACGAAAACAATTTGCGTCTGGTAATAAGCGTACGAAAGCGCAATTTACGTCTTAATTCCGTACGCAAATCAAGACGAAAACCGTTTACGTCTGCTTTAAATCCGTACGAAAACGGTTTTCGTCTTGCAGGGCAGTTGCCGTTTCTACAGTTCAACTTCCAGTTCGGCTTTGTGCTCGTAGAGGTAGTCGCGCATGTAGGGGATGGCAAATGAGACCTTGCCGTACGAGGGAGCCTCGATAATCGATTCTCTTAACAGGCGGCTGCGGACGGAACTCACCTGTTGAGGCGTTTTGTTTAGGGCATCGGCAACCATGCTGGTCGAGCTCGTCTGCCCCAAAGACGCCATGCTCAGCAGATAAGCGATGCACGTGGGCGGAATGCGCCGCAGCGCGGGCTCAATCACCATGGCGCAGAAGCGTTCGCGTGCCGTTGCAATGCCACGCTCGGCTTCTTCTTCTCCAATAATCGCTGTATGTGCACGTCTTGCCAACTGCCATGCGTAGTATCCAACGAGTTGGATCATGAAAGGATAGCCTTGCGTTGCCTCGGCAAGTTGGCCGGCAATACCTGGCTGCAACTCCATGCCAGACGCTTCAATGGTTTCCTCGAGGGAGTACGACACTTCGGTTACTGCCACAGCCTTCAGATCAAAGGGGAGGGCACGGCGCAAAAACGTAAGCGTCTTTCCGTTGATGATGCTTTCAATCATCGAAGGCAGCCCAGCAAAAACAAAGGCGATATCAAGGTCTTCGCCGATAACCTGCTGAATCGCAATGGAGAGCGTTCGGACCTCATCGAGCTCTGCGTCTTGAACCTCGTCGAGAGTGATGAGCAGGCCATTTTCATTCTTGGATATTGTCTGTCTCATGGCGTCGCGTAGCGATGGGCCGATTCGCTCAATATCTATGCTGCCGATGGATATGCCAGCTACGGTGGGCTCAAATCTGGCGTGTTTGGCCTGGAATTTGGGTTGCAGCTGTTCGAGAATGCGCTGGCAAAGTCCCTCGGTTGCGACCTCTTTTATGACCGTCCAGCCACGGCTTTGCGCCAAACGTGAGCACTCGTCAAGGAGGACCGTCTTGCCCGTTCCACGGACGCCGGCTATGCGCATTAGGCGCCCAGGGGCACCAGGCCCGTTGGTGAGGCCTTCACTGAATTCTTCGAGTACATCTTCGCGGCCGATAATCGTGGGGGGTGTTTTACCTGCTGTGGGCTTAAAAGGGTTTGTTTGCATGTGAGCCACCTTTGCTCAAGATATAGCAAGATATAGCAAAGTATAGCAAGATATAGCAAAGTATAGTGAAATATAGCAACGTATAGCGCTGTTCGCGGGTTTTTACGGTGGTGCTATTTTCCGAATGCCGCGCGGATAAAGCGCTGGGCGAACAGCTTGTTGGCGACGTTGATGACATGGCCCAGGAACAGTGCCGAGATGGCGGTCGTGACGCCAAAGCCGCCCAGGTTGTACATAAAGATCAGCGACAACGCGAGCGAGGCGGCGACATGTGAGCAGTCAAACACGACTTTTACGTCACCAAAGCGGCGTTTAAGCTTTTCGGCAATGACTTGCACCAAGCCGTCGGGCGCGTTGGGGACAACGCCCATGTTGACGACGAGACTTACGCCAAATGCGGTGACAGCGAGGGAGAGCAGCATGGTCGCAATCTGTGTGGGGAGTGCCGTGGGATGCAGTGGGTTGACCGCCATGAAGAGGTCGGTCAAGCCACCAATCAGCGTTGAGAAGAATAACTCGAGCAGGATGCGCGGCTGGAACTCGCTTCGCAAGATGGCTAATTGCGCCACGATGTAGGCGACGTAGGTTGCGGTGATCCAAAAGCCGAGCGTCTTGCCAGTGAGCATGGATAGGGTTGTGGCAAAGCACGTGAGCGCGGCGACGCCCAGGCCGGATGCCGTCTGGAGACTCATACCGAGTGCCAGTACTGCAACGCCCACCAGATACATCAGCATTCTGATGACGGTATGGCACCAGTCGATGTTCTCGCCATGCATGATGATGAGCGGTCGCATGTTGCTACCCGTCCTTTCGGTTGTGTGAAAAAGCTGACCCGGGCCGGCAAAAGAGGGTTATCGGAGGCACTGCTGCAAAAGCAGAAAAGCCGGCCCCACGGTCAGTCGTCTAGGAAGTGTCTCGCTGTGCCGGAATGGGACTAAAGGTCCAACGAGACGGGAAGAAAGCAAATGGCATTGCGTGGGCGATAAGATGCCAAGATGGTAGGGTGCGTCTTAGCGTCCTATTGCCCACGCTCAACGAAATCGGTTTCGTTTGAGCCTAAGTATACGCACGGGATTTTATTTGCGAAGAGAAAAACAATAAAAAGGTGAACGTTCACCTAATCGCAACAACTCGTTGGCTGTAGTTGCGGTGGAATAGTTCCTGTTTTTGCTGCTGAAGGCCTTGAACAGGAACTATTCCACCGCAACTTATGAGGGGGCGGGGGATGCGATAGTATTGCATGGTGGTATTCGACTAACCGAGGACTTATCCGAGGGCTTTATGGAACAGCACCAGCATTATCAGAGCCTGCAAGATCAGGCATACAACGCATTGCGCTCCAAGATTATCTATGCCGAGCTCAAGCCCGGCACGCGCCTTTCGGCGATTGGTCTGGAAAAGGAGACGGGAATCGGGCGCACGCCCATTCGCGAGTCCTTTGTGCGCCTGCGTGAGCAGGAGCTGGTGGAAACGCGTCCCAAAAGCGGCACCTATGTCTCAAAAATCAGCATGGAGCGTGCCGAGAATGCCTGTTTCTTGCGCGAGAAGCTCGAGAGAAGCGTGCTTATTAAATGCTGTTCGGCCGCCTCGCCCGAGCAAAAGCAGCGGCTTGAGCAGATTCTTACCGAGTCCGAGTCGCTCGACCATGGCGAAACGCGCCGCTTCTTTGACCTGGATAACCTGTTCCATGAGACATGTTTTGAGATTGCCGGTCGTCACATGTTGTGGGATTGGATGAAGAGCATCAACACGCATTTTGAGCGATACAACTGGTTGCGTATGGTGTCGCAGGATCTGAATTGGGAGCCGATTCGTCGGCAGCATCGCCGGATTCTCGAGGCCATTAAGAGGGGCGATACCGACGCGGCGAGCTATCTGGCAGAGACGCACTTGCACCTGATGCCCGAGGAGCAGGGCCCGGTTATCGCCCTGCATCCCGACTATTTTGAGCTGTCCAAAGACTCGGCCATCTAATCAATCCCCATATAAGTTGCGGTGAAATAGGGACTGTTTTGCGGGCTAGGTGGCGCAAACAGTCCCTATTTCACCGCAACTGCGTTGGGGTGTGACCGGGGCACAAAGATGCGGTGCCGCTTGGAGGAAAAGACCGGAAGCAAAGGTCCATTCCTCCAGACGGCGCCGCAGCTGTTTTGATGGCTCGGCTTTTACCGAAGTGGCTCAGTTGAGCGCGACTGCCAGCCGATTATACAAAGCGGCTCGGGGGCGTGTCGCTTCCGTCACGTTCTATCAGCATACAAGACGGTTTTGGTTCTTGTTCGTGACGGAAACGGCGCGCTTCCGAGCCGCTTTAAAAGAAAGGGGGCGAGGTCTAGGGCACGCCCCCTTTCACGATAGAGAGCTAAACCTAGCCGCGGACCTTCTTGACGACGTCCATGGCCTCGCGGGCGATCTGCTCGACCTTGGAGAAGTCGCCGTCGGCAAACAGGGCCGGCTTGACCATCCAGGTGCCACCGCAGGCGATGATGGCGGAGGAGCTCAGGTACTCCTCGACGTTGGCGGTGCTCACGCCGCCGGTAGGCATAAAGCGGTGACCGACAAACGGAGCGGCGAGGGCCTTGATGGTGTTCAGGCCGCCATACTGGGACGCGGGGAAGAACTTGGTGACCTTGAGGCCCAGGTTCTCGGCTGCGGTGACCTCGGAGGGGGTCACGGTGCCGGGAAGGACGGGCAGCTCGATGTCGATGCAATGCTTCACGACGTCCTCGTTGTAACCCGGGGAGACGATGAACTTGGCACCGGCGGCGCGGGCCTGCTCAACCTGCTCGACGGTCAGGACAGTGCCGGCGCCAACGCACATCTCGGGCTCGGCCTCGGCCATAGCGGCGATGCACTCGGCGGCGCAGGCGGTGCGGAAGGTGACCTCGGCGGACTTCATGCCAGCTGCCATAAGAGCGTGGGCGAGCGGGGCGGCGTCCTCGGCCTTGTCGAGCACAACGACCGGCACGATGCCCAGGGACTCAAGCGTGGTGTAGAACTGATCGAACATGATGTTCCTTTCGATGTGTGGCGCGCATGGGCGCGTGATTACCAAATGTGCTGGTCAGGAGCCGATTTTGGATTGGTTATCGGAGGCACCGCTTGGGGTTCAAGCAATTCCAAAACCGGCTGCTCGACCAGTCATGTAGGGAATGCCAGGCAAAACCGGAATGGGACTGGTGGTTTTGCCCGGCCGGAGGAATCGGGGAGCGGGCCGCAGGGGTATGGGATTGGAAAGCTGCGGCCCGCGGAATGGAGACGGACTAGCGCGCGACGCGGGTGCCACCGTCGGCGGCGGATGCCACGGCTGCGATCTCGCCTGCGGTCACCAAGTTGGAATCGCCTTTGATGGTGAGCTTGAGGATCGAGGCTGCAATCGCGTAGTTGACGGCGTCCTGCGGGTCAAAGTCGTTGATGAGGGCATGGACGAGGCCGGCGTTGAAAGCGTCGCCGGCGGCAACGCCCTCGAGCACGTGCACGTCGTGAGCAGGGGAGAACCAGTGCTCGCCGCTCTCGGCGTCAAAGAGCATGCCCATCCAGATGGAGCGCTCGACGCAGGAGATGTTGCGGACGACCGAGGCGACCTTCTTGCAACCGTACTCGGCGCAGATCTGACGGGCCATCTCGACGTAGGTGTCACGCTCCTCGATGCCGTGGGCAAGGGAGCCGGAGACGCAGGTCATGCCAAGGCCGGCAGGCGCATCCTCGTCGTTGGCGATGCAGATGTCGACGAGCGGCAGGAGTTCCTTCATGGTGGCCTGCGACTTCTCGGGCGACCACATCTTGCCGCGATAGTTCACGTCGCACACGGTGGTGATGCCCTTGGCGCGGCAGGCGGCGAGCGCATCCTTGCAGGCGGCGGCCATCTCATCGGAGACGGCGGGGGTCACGCCGGAGAAATAGAAGACATCGATGCCCTTGAGAATCTCGTCCCAGTTAAAGACGTCGCGCTTGGCCATGTTGATGGCAGAGTACTTGCGGTCGTAGACGCAACCGTTGCCGCGCTGCGAGGCACCGATCTCAAACACATAGGAGCCAAGGCGGTCGCCCTGACGCACGACGCGCGTAGTGTCGACGTCGTAGGCCTTCAGCGAACGCAGGGCGCACTCGCCCAGACGGTTGGCCGGGACAACGGAGACGTAAGCGGCCTTGTCGCCCTGGTAGGCCAGGGAAAGCGCAGTGTTGGCCTCGGCGCCGCCGTAGCGGACGTCAAACTCGGTTGCCTGCTCAATACGCAGGTGGTCTTTGGGTGAGAGCCTCATCATGATCTCGCCGAAGGTAAGAACCGTTTTACCCATGGTCGCGCAGCTCCTTTTACTCGTGCGTACACCTTTGATATGGCGTTGGCACGCAGGTGCCAAGACGGTAGGGTGCGTCTTTGCACCTGCGTGCCAACGCTCGCCGAAATCGGTTTACGAAATCGGTTTCGTTTCGAGTTGTAGTATACTCACCTACAGCGTTTTGCAACCGAGATTTTTAAAAAATGCCTAAAATGGCTCAGATCGCCGACAATTGGGAAACGGGGTGCGTTATGGCGCAGATGAGAATCAAGGACATTGCCGCCGAGGCGGGCGTGAGTCCGGCCACGGTCTCGCGCTACCTCAACAACCGCCCCGGGCAAATGACCGAGGAGACCCGTGCTCGCATCGCGGCAGTTATCGAGCGCACCGGCTATCGCCCACGTGCCGCCGCGCGCAATCTGCGCAGCTCGCGTACGAACCTCATCGGTGTGATTCTGGCTGACATCGCCAACCCGTTCTCGAGCGCCATGCTCGAGGGCCTTTCCGCCAGCGCCGCGGCGCGCGGCTGCTCGCTCATGACGGCCATTAGCGGCAACGACCCCGCTAAGGAAGCGGAGTCGCTCACCAGACTTATCGATGCCGGCGTGGACGGCCTGGTCGTCAACACCTGCGGAGGCAATGACGAGGCGATCGCCGCGGCAGCGGGACGTCTGCCCGTCGTGCTGCTCGACCGCGACGTTGCCGACGGCGGTGTTGACCTGGTGACATCTAACAACCGTGAGCTGGTCGCCGGCTTGGTAGACGCCTTGGCAGCTGCGGGCAGCGAGCGTCTGTGCCTGCTCACCGAGGCAAGCGACGATAGCCCCGTGCGTCGAGAGCGCGCCGAGGCCTTTGCCGACGAGCTTTCGCGCCGCGGCCTTGCGGGCGAGGTCGTCACCCTGGCCGACGGTGGCGCCACGGGCGTTGGCCGTTTGGACAAGACCATCCGCGACTACGCGGGCAAAAGGCTCGGCCTTATCGCCGTCAACGGCCTGGTCTTCCTGCGCCTGACCGAGGCGCTGGCACAGCTGGGGCCCTCGTTGCCGGCGGGGCTCAAGATCGCGACGTTTGACGACTACCCCTGGAACCATGTGCTCTTTGGCGGCGTGACCACGGCCGCGCAGGACACCCTCACCATTGCCGAGCGCGTGGTCGAGCGCCTGTCCGAGCGCATCGACGTCGTCACCACCACGGTGGGCGAGGCCGCAAAGCTGGCGCCCAAACGCATCGAGATCCCCGGCCACATCGAACACCGCGCTTCGACCTCGCGCTAACCGCTCGTTCGCAACGGCCTGTTCGCGCACGTTTTTTGAGCGCTTGATACGCTTTAACCCTGCGGAAACATTTTTCTGCGATAGTATCTGCGATATAGACCAGTCGAAACCCGCCCGAAAGAAAGGGGAGCGACATGAACCAGCAGAACATCGATTACGTACTTCGCTCTGTAGAGCAGCGTGACATCCGCTTTGTGCGTCTGTGGTTTGTCGACATTCTCGGCCGCCTCAAGAACTTTGCCATTAGCCCCGAGGACCTCGAGGTCGCTTTTGAGGAGGGTATTGGCTTTGACGGCTCCGCCATCGAGGGCTTTGCCACGCCCGAGGAAGCCGACATGCTCGCATTCCCCGATGCTTCGACCTTCCAGATTCTGCCGTGGCGTCCGAGCCACAACGGCGTCGCCCGCGTGTTCTGCGATGTGTGCACCCCCGACCGCAAGCCCTTTGCCGGCGACCCGCGCGATGCGTTGCGCCGCATGTTCCGCAAGGCCGAAAAGGCCGGCTATCTGCTCAACGTGGGCGCCGAGCTGGAGTATTACTACTTCCCCGATGAGCACACGCCCGAACCGCTCGACAACGTGGGCTACTTCGATCTTTCGGTGAGCGACGCCGCCCGCGACCTGCGCCGCAACACGGTCCTCACGCTCGAGAAGATGTCCGTGCCCGTGGAGTACACCTTCCACGCCGCCGGCCGCTCGCAGCACGGCATGAGCCTGCGCCACGCCGAGGCCCTGAGCATGTCCGACGCCATCACCACGGCCAAACTCATCATTAAGCAGCAGGCCTACGAGAGCGGTTGCCACGCCTCCTTTATGCCCAAGCCGTTGGCGGGCGAGGACGGCAGCGCTATGTTCCTGTGCCAGTCGCTATTCGACCACGACGGCAACAACGTTTTTTGGGGCGAGGACGACGAGAAGTACCATCTTTCCGACATCGCCAAACACTACATGGCCGGCATTCTGGCGCATGCCCGCGAGATCAGCGCCATCACCAACCCCACGGTCAACTCGTACAAGCGCATCACCACGGGCGGCGACTCCGTGCCGCAGTACGCCACGTGGGGCCTGCGCAACCGCGCGAGCATGGTTCGCATCCCGGTCTACAAACCCGGCAAGCAGCTGTCCACGCGCATCGAGCTGCGCAGTCCCGATCCCATGGCCAATCCGTACCTGGTCAACGCCGTCACGCTGGCGGCTGGTCTGGACGGCATCGAGCGCAAGCTGGAGCTCCCGCCCGAGGCAACGGCCGAGACGCTCAAGCTTACCGACCGCCAGATGGTCGAGGCCGGCTACACGCCGCTGCCGCGCTCGCTCAAAGAGGCGCTCGACGTGTTTGAGGACTCGCAGTTTATGAAGGATGCCCTCGGCGAGCACATCCACAGCTTCTTCCTCAAAAAGAAGCGCGACGAGTGGCATAAGTTTGAGTCTACGATCACCGAGTGGGAGATCAAGCACTACCTGGCGAACTCCTAATCGCGCTGGCTTGTTCCAGTACGATTGAGCTCATTTCTTTGGAGGCCGATATGTCCGAAAAGAGTGCCCTGTTCATGGCGCGCACGACGCGCTTCCACGAGTTTGCCCGCAGCTTGACGACCACCCTGGGTGTCGAGGTGAGCCTGGCCACCCCCGATTCGCCGACAGCGGCGCACGACTTTGACCTGCTGATCCTCGATTCCGATGGCATCCGCAGCGACCGCATCGATCAGATTGCCAAATGGCTCGACGACCGCGGCGGCGTTCCCATGCTGGTGATCGTTGACGACGAGGCGCTCGGTACCCTGCGTCTGCCCAATCACGCGCATGCCGACTTTGTATGCCCCACGGCGACGCCCAACGAACTCAAGGCTCGCGCGCAGCGCCTGATGGGCGAGGAGGAGACCGTCACCGCCGACGATGTGCTCAACATCGACAACCTCGAGATCAACCTGGCTACCTACCAGGTGACGCTCGATGGCGAGCCCATCGACCTGACGCTGATGGAGTACTCGCTGCTGAGCTTTTTGGCGACGCATCCCAACCGTGCCTACAGCCGCGAGGTGCTGCTGCACCGCGTATGGGGCTTTGAGTACTGCGGCGGCACGCGCACCGTCGACGTGCACATTCGACGCATCCGCTCCAAGGTGGGTCCGCAGATCGCGGCGCACATCACCACCGTCCGCGGCGTGGGCTATCTGTTTAAGGACTAGATTTCCACCACAAAGGGGACAGGCACTTTTGTGGTGGTTTTGACGCAGGCCGGGTCCTTTTGGGTCTGCAGCAGAACTTAAGCCTTCCTAAAAGATTGCGTTCTCATACACGTTCGCCCGCATATTGGGGTACAACTCAACGTGAACAATGATGGCCCGCCATATGTTTGGCGGGCCTTTGGTTATTTGACGAAAGGATCGCAGCCATGAGCGAGTACGATTCCCAGCGTCCCCAGGATGCGGGCAACGCCGGCGAGACCCAGCAGCAACCGCGCGTACAGGTTGAGTCGACGCCTGCCGACGGCAACATTCCCTACGTGCAGGCCTACGACACGCAGACCGGCAAGCCGCTGGGTGGCCAGCAGGTCGTGAACAAGCACACGGTGGTCAAGACCAAGACCAAAAAGCTGCCGATCTTTATTACGGCACTCGCCGGCTGCGCCTGCGGCGCCCTGCTGGTCATCGCGCTCATTATGAGCGGCACGCTCGATATCGGTGGCGGCAAGAATGCCGTGACGGCGGGTGCTTCGGGCTCATCGACGCAAAAGATTACGATTGATTCCGAGGACACCACGTTGGCCGAGGCCGTCTCTGCCAAGGCCTTGCCCTCCGTCGTTTCCATCACTGCCACTTCGAGCGGTAGCCAGAATGGCTCGCTTTCGCAGTCTGCTGATGAGTCGGATAGCTCGGGCAGCGTTGGTTCGGGCGTGGTGCTCGATACCGAGGGCCATATCCTCACCAACAACCACGTGGTCGATGGCTATGACCAGTACGTGGTGACCATGGACGACGGCACCACCTACGAGGCCGAGTTCGTGGGCAACGACGCCTCGAGCGACCTGGCCGTCATCAAGCTCAAGGACGCCGACGCCTCCAAGCTTACGCCGATCGAAATTGGCGACTCCTCCAAGCTCAACGTTGGCGAGTGGGTTATGGCGATCGGCTCGCCGTTCGGCAACGAGCAGTCTGTCTCCACGGGTATCGTGTCGGCGCTCTATCGTTCCACGGCCATGAGCTCTACCAGCGGTAACACCATCTATGCCAACATGATTCAGACCGATGCCGCCATCAACCCAGGCAACTCCGGCGGCGCGCTCGTCAACGACAACGGTGAGCTGGTGGGCATCAACTCGCTCATCGAGAGCTACTCGGGCTCCAGCTCGGGTGTTGGCTTTGCCATTCCGGTCAATTACGCCAAGAACATTGCCGACCAGATTATCGACGGCAAGACGCCGGTGCATCCGTACATGGGCGCTACGCTTTCGAGCGTCAATGCGCTCAACGCCCGCACCAACAAGCTGAGCACCGATAGCGGCGCGTATGTGGCGAGCGTCGTCGAGGACGGTCCTGCTGCCAAGGCCGGCATTCAGGAGGGCGACGTCATCACCAAGCTGGGCGACGACGAAATCACGAGCGCCGATGGCCTGATCATCGCGCTGCGCAGCCACGAGGTGGGCGAGAAGGTCGAGATCACGCTCATGCGCGGTAAGGAAGAGAAGAAGGTCACGGTTGAGCTGGGCTCTGACGAGGAGCTGCAGAGCCAGCAGCAGGACGACAGCGCGACCGACACCGGCAACGGCGGTATTACCGACGAGCAGCTGCGCCAGTACCTGGAGGAACTGCTGGGCCAGCAGGGCCAGGGCTACGGCCAGGGTTACTAACGAGTCGTTTCGCGCATATCGAGGCCAGAGGGGGCTGTCTCATCAACGTGGGACAGCCCCTTTTTTCTTATTGACCCGTTGGGGACGGAGGAAAACGGATCACTTGGGGCTGACAAGAGGCCTGGTTCGTAATGGTCTGGACAGTTAGTTCAGATACGTATAAATCTGGGGCAGCTTGGGATGCGTTTTGAGCAATTTTTGATTGGGATGGGGCTCGAATGGGTGTTTGGAAGGGAGAGCGGGACGTTTACATGGTTTCGAGGAGCTCAAATTAGTTGAAACAGGGGTGTTCGTGCCTGATCCAGCTCTAGGATTTATACGTATCTGAACTAACTGTCCGCCCCGGTCCGGCCGCTGCCGATTCGGTGCGGTTTGAGACCGCTATTCGGCCCCGTTGCGACCGGTGGTACTCTTGTATCCGTTTGAAATCGAGCGAAGGAGTGCCGCTATGGAGCAATCGAGTCTGTTTGGTGACGGCGTGGACATCGATACCGAAACGTCTACGACTGCGGAAGCCACCGCGCCGACCGATGCCCGTGCCCAGGCGGCAGCGCGCGCGGCCGAGCTGCGCCACGAGCTCGACTACCACGCCTATCGCTACTACATGCTCGACGTACCCGAGATCACGGACGCCGCCTTCGACAAAATGCTCGTTGAGCTGCAGGAAATCGAGGCGGCCTATCCCGATCTGGTGACGCCCGACAGCTATACCCAGCGCGTGGGCGGCTACGTGAGCGAGCAGTTTACGCCGGTCACGCACATGGCACGCATGTATTCCATGGACGATGCCATGGATCTGGACGAGCTCGACGCGTGGCTCCAGCGCACCGAGGATGCGCTCGGCGCCGGCAGCGTCACCTATACCTGTGAGCTTAAGATTGACGGTCTGGGCGTGGCGCTTACCTACCAAAACGGCACCTTCGTGCGCGCGGCCACGCGCGGCGATGGCACCACGGGCGAGGACGTGTCGCTCAACGTCCGTACCATCAAGGATGTGCCCATGCACCTGTCCGAGCCGGCGCTCGCTCATATGGGCGCCGACCGCGAGCGTACCATCGAGGTACGCGGCGAGGTCTACATGCCTAAGGGCAGCTTTGTTCGTCTGAATGAAGAGGCCGATGCCGAGGGTCGCGACCCCTTCGCCAACCCGCGCAACGCTGCCGCCGGCAGCCTGCGCCAAAAGGACCCCAAGGTCACGGCGCGCCGCGACCTGGCCACCTTTATCTACGCCATCGCCGATACCGACCCGTTGCACGTCCACAGCCAGCGCGAGTTTCTGGACTGGCTGCGCAGCGCCGGCTTTAGCGTCAACCCCAATGTGGCCCGTTGCGCCACGCCGGCCGAGGTTCACGAGTTCTGCGCTCAGGCGCTCGAGCATCGCGGCGACCTGAACTACGACATCGACGGCGTGGTCGTAAAGGTCGACAGCTTTCAGCAGCAGCTCGACCTGGGCTTTACCGCCCGTGCGCCGCGCTGGGCGATTGCCTTTAAGTTCCCGCCCGAGGAAAAGCAGACCGTCCTGCGCGAGATTCGCATCCAGGTGGGCCGCACCGGTGTGCTCACGCCGGTCGCCGAGTTCGACCCGGTGACGGTTGCCGGCTCCACCATCGCGCGCGCCACGCTGCACAACATCGACGAGATCCGCCGCAAAAACGTGCGCGAGGGCGATACCATCATCGTGCACAAGGCGGGCGACGTGATTCCCGAGGTCGTAGGTCCGGTGCTCGATAAACGCCCGGCCGATTCGGTCGACTGGCACATGCCCGAGGTCTGCCCCGTGTGCGGTAGCCCCGTGGTCCACGAGGACGGCGAGGTTGCCTACCGCTGCGTCTCCATTGACTGCCCCGCGCAGCTCAAGGAGCGACTGCTTCACTGGGTGAGCCGCGGCTGCATGGACGTCGACGGCCTAGGCGACGAGATCGTCGACAAGATGATCGCCGCCGGGCTGATCCACGATGTCGCAGACTTCTACCAGCTCACGGTCGACGATATCGCCGGGCTGGACACGGGGCGCACCTATGCCAGCTCCAACAGCAAAAAGGGCGTCAAGAAGGGCGACCCCATTCCGGTAGGCCTCAAGACGGCCGAGAAAATCATCGCCGAGCTCAACAAGTCCAAGAGCCAGCCGCTCGGTCGCGTGCTGTTTGCCCTGGGCATCCGCCACGTGGGCAAGAGCGTGGGCGAGGTCATCGCCGAGCGATTCCTGTCGATTGACAAGCTCATCTTGGCGAGTGAAGAGGACATCGCCGAGTGTGAGGGCATCGGTCCCAAGATTGCGGCGAGCGTCAAGCAGTTCCTGGCCGTGCCCGAAAACCTTGCCGTGCTGGAGCGTCTGCGCCAGGCGGGTCTGTCACTCGAGGTCGACCTGGGCGCCGCGCACGCGCAAGCCGCAGCCGATGCCGGCGTAGCGGGCGAGCTCGCCGACGCACAACCACTCGCGGGCCTGACCTTCGTGCTCACCGGCACGCTCGTCAACCGCACACGCGATGAGGCGGGCGCGGCGCTCAAGGTGCTCGGCGCCAAGGTTTCGGGCAGTGTTTCAAAGAAGACGAGCTACCTGGTCGCCGGTCCCAAAGCGGGCTCCAAGCTCACCAAGGCCGAGCAGCTGCGCGTACCCGTGCTGGACGAGGACGCACTCGAGCAGATTTTGGCTACTGGTGAGGTGCCACAGGCTTAGGACATCGATAATCAAATTAGAAAACCTCCCGGAAAGGTTGATACTTTCCGGGAGGTTTTTATTTGGGCGTGGTGGCGGGCAGCGTGATCTGCGTCATGTAGGTTGCTGAGGGTGACCCTGCGGAGCGGTGTCGTTCCGGAGCGATAGAAGATTCATGCAAAGCAAAGGGGCCCCGCAGTGAGGTCCCACAACGGGGTTGCCCCATTGTGATGAGTTTTATACACTTTAACTTTAACATTAACGTGTATACTTAGCAGTGAAGATATATGTTGAGAGGAGCAGTTATGGTTACCGTCGCGTTTTCGGAACTGCGCCAAAACCTTACGCAGGTGGCCGAAAAGGTTGCCAATGAGGGCGAGGAGGTTGTGGTCTTCAAGCGGAGCAAGCCGTTGTTCAAGATCGTGCCGCTCGACTATGAAGGTCCAGTTACGGTGGAATATGACGCTGCCCAGGAGCGTGGGGGCGCAAAGCCGACGTGCGGCACGGGCAAGCCCAAGCGCGACGTGGGTACGATGTGGCATCCCAAGATCACCTGGAAGGAGATCCGTGAGATGCTCGCGGAGAATGAGGACTACCAGGAGTATCTCGATATCGTGGCTAACATGCCAAAGGGAACGCCGCTCGATACGATGACGGTTGAAGATGAAAAGCGCGTCGCGAGGGAGCGCTACCTATGAGGGCATTTCTCGATACCAATTTTCTGCTCGATTGCGTGCTTCCGGGCCGGCCGGAGCACGCAGCGGCGCAAACGATCAAGGGGCTCGTTGACGTGGGACTTATCGAGGGTGTTGTTTCGGCCTGCTCTCTCAAGGACGCGTACTACATTCTCACTAAACAGGCAGGCGAGGCGCGCGCCCGCGAGGTAGTGCGCGACTGTCTTAAGAGCTACTCGGTAGAGCCTCTCGACCAAGAGGCTTGTTTTACCTCCGCCTATTCCGATGAGCCGGACTTTGAGGACGGCTGTATCCGTGCGATGGCCGAGCGTGCCGGCGTGGACTTTATCATCACGCGTGACCGCGCCGCTTTTGTGCGCTCGACCATCAAGACCTTCTCGCCTGCAGAGTTTATCCGTGCGTTTCCGATTCCGGAGGAGTAAAACCGCCATATCGGGGACTGTCCCCGGCGTTTGGCGAGCTTGTTGGGAGGCTCCTGGTCCAGTGACTGTTACAAAAAACGGCTATAGCAAATTTGTTGTACTTCGATCTGAAGACTATGACTTCATGGTTCAGGAACAGGCTAAGGCTCGTCTGATGGCTCGTATAGCTGTGGCCGAGCGGGAGCGTGCTGCTGGCATGGCGCGTGATGCCTTTGAGGCTCTCGATGACCTTGAGGCAAAATATGGCCTATAACGTCAAGATTCTGCCTTCAGCCGAACGTTTTCTGGGCAGTTCTTATTTGGACGGGGCAACCGGCACCGTGATCTGCGTCACGTAGGTCGCCGGGTCGTCGCTGATGATATCGTCGATGAGGGCGATTTCGCGTTGCCCCGCTACGCTGCCAACTTGTCAAAAGCCCCGCGCCGGTTGAGCACGGTAAACGCGACAACACAGATGACTGCCGACAAAATCGATCCGCACGGCGAGGCGATGCCCATGGGAAACAGCGTGTCGGAATAGGCGTTCGACAGCAGCCACGCGCCCGGCACGCGAATGAGCGCCACGGCCAGCACGTTGTGCGCAAAGCCGATGTAGCTCTTGCCGTATGCAGCGAAAAAGCCGCTAAAGCAAATGTGGATGCCGGCAAAGATTGCGTCGAAAATATAGCTGCGCATATAGCCGGTACCGGCGGCGACTACTGCAGCGTCCTTGGCAAAAAAGCCAATAAACGCTGGCGCCACCAGCCACATCAGTACCGTGATCAGGCAGCCATACATTACCGAGATGGTCATGGCGTCCGTGAGTACCTGACGTGCACGATCGCCCTTGCCTGCGCCGGCGTTTTGCGCCGTGAGTGCGCTGACGGTGGCGCCCATGGAGCTCGGCACAATGAACAAGAAGCTGATCATCTTCTCGACCAGGCCCACGGCAGCGGCGTCGACGAGCCCTCGGTGGTTGGCGATGACGGTGATAAACATAAACGCCACCTGGATGCAGCCGTCCTGCACGGCCACAGGCACGCCGATCTTAAGAATGCTGCCGAGCACCTCGGGCTGGGGGCGCAGGTCGCTGTGCTTAACGTGGATGTTCGTGCGGCGGCTCTTGAGCCACACAAGCGCGAGGGCAACGCTGGCCGTCTGGGCGGTCACCGTGCCGAGCGCCGCGCCCACGGGGCCGAGCCCCATGTGGCCGATAAACAGAAAATCGAGCGCGATGTTGATGATGCACGCCACGCCGATCACGTACATGGGCGAGCGCGAATCGCCCAGCCCGCGAAAGATGGCCGAAAGAATGTTGTATGCGGCGATAAACGGAATGCCCATGAAGCAGATACGCAGGTAGGCGGCGGTTCCTTCGACCGCCTCGGCCGGCGTGCCAATGAGTGCCACGATCTGCGGGCACAGTGCGAGCAGGACAGCGGCCAGTACCACCGAGACGCCCATAAACAGCGTGATGGTATTGCCGATGGCGGTCTCGGCGCGGTCAAACCGACGCGAGCCCACGGCGTGGCCGACGATGACCGTCGTTCCCATGGCCAGGCCCACGAGCGTCACGGTAATGATATAGAGCGTCTGCGCGCCATTGCCCACAGCGGTGATGCCGGCGGCGCCGCTAAACTGCCCCATCATGTACAGGTCGGCCATGCCGTAGAGCATCTGCAAAAAGTACGAGAGCATATAGGGCAGGGCAAAGACCGCGATGGTCTTAAGGACATTGCCGCGTGTGAGGTCGTGTTCCATGGGCGGGGCTTTCTGGCTTGGTTCGTTTAGCTACCAGTGTAGTGAAAACCCTACAACGATTGTAGAGTCAAGCTTTGTGTTGACGCCGGAGCGAAAAAGTCTCGCGCACCATTATTCCGAGTGAATATGGACACACATCACGAGAACTCGCCGCCGGCGCTAACCTTGCAGAAAACGATTTCGGAATACTTGACACCATTATTCGGCGCGCAATAATACGTGCGTTTGCGAACAACGTTTGATGGGGGTTGAACCTGCGTGCGCAATCTCAAAATACTGTTTTCCTATCTAGGGGCATACCGTCGCGATGCCATCCTCGGCGTGTTCTTTGTGTCGGTCGAGACGGTGCTCGAGCTGTTTATCCCGGTCATCATGGCCAACATCATCGATGTGGGCGTGCCTGCGGGTGATATCAACTACATGCTGCTGCAGGGCGCGTACATGTTGGTGTGCGCTGCGCTTTCGCTGGTACTGGGCTTGGGTTATGCCCGCACGTCCGCCCGCGTTGCCTCGGGCCTAGGCGCTAACCTGCGCGAGGCCGAGTACAAAAAGATTCAGACGCTCGCTTTTGGTAACCTGGACAACTACGACGCCAGCTCACTCGTCACCCGCATGACCACGGACATCACCGTTATCCAAAATGTTGTGGGCAACGGCTTTCGCCCTATGGTGCGCGGCCCGGTGACGCTTATCGTCGGCCTTATCTACGCGCTGATGCTGTCGCGCCCGCTCGCCACCGTCTTTGCGATCATCTTGCCCGTGCTGGCAATCGTGCTGGGCGTCATCACCTATCGCGTGAGTCCGCTCTACCGCCAACTCCAGACCTCGATGGACCACCTCAACGGCGTGGTACAGGAAGACCTCACCGCCGTGCGTGCCGTCAAGGCCTACGTTCGTACCGAGCACGAGGAGGCCAAGTTCGACACCGTCAATACCGAGCTCGCCGGCACGGCGACCAAGACCTTCGGCACCGCCGTGCTCAACCTGCCGGTGTTTCAGCTGTCGATGTACGTGGCTGCGCTCTCCATCCTGTGGATTGGCGGCCACATGATTCTCGCCGGCAAGCTGGGCGTGGGCTCGCTCACGGGCTTTATGAGTTACGTGCTGCTGATCATGAACTCGCTCATGATGATTTCCAACGTGTTTTTGCTGCTCACACGCGCTCTCACGAGCGTGGGCCGTATCGCAGAGGTGCTCGATGAAGAGCCCTTTATCGCCAATCCTGCGGGGGACCTCGCGACTGCGACGCCAACGGACGGCAGTATCGAGTTTCGCGACGTGTCGTTTAAATACCGCGCGGATGCTGCCGAGGATGTGCTCGAGCATATCGACCTTCGCATCGAGAGCGGCTCGACGGTGGGCATCCTCGGCGGCACGGGCTCGGGCAAGAGTTCGCTTGTGCAGCTGATTGCGCGCCTGTACGACGCCACTGAGGGCACCGTGCTTGTGGGCGGACACGACGTGCGCGACTACGACCTCGCGACCTTACGCGATGCCGTGGGCATTGTGCTGCAAAAGAATGTGCTGTTCACGGGCACCGTGCGCGAGAACCTGCAGTGGGGTAATCCGCAGGCGTCGGACGATGAGCTCCTCGCGGCTTGCCGCGCGGCGTGCGTGGACGAGTTCCTTGATCGCATCGGCGGACTCGACGGCGAGTTGGGCCAAGGCGGCGCCGGTGTCTCGGGTGGCCAGAAGCAGCGCCTGTGCATCGCACGCACACTGCTCAAGCATCCGCGCGTGCTCATTTTTGATGACTCCACCAGCGCGGTCGATATGGCGACCGACGCTAAGATTCGCGAGCACATCGCTCGGATTCCCAATACGACCGTGCTCATCATCGCCCAGCGCATCGCGAGCGTCATGGATGCCGATCGCATTGTGGTGTTGGATGACGGTCGTGTCCACGGCGTGGGCACGCACGAGGAACTGCTGGCGGGCGACAACATATACCAGGAGATTTACGCCTCGCAGATGGAGTTTGCGGGGAACACGGACGCCAGCGACGGCGGCGACGATGGCTGCGCGAATGATCCGTTTTCCTCCGTTCTCAGCGGATCGCCCTTGGAAGGGGGTGAGCGCCATGCCTAAGACCGCAGCCCAAGCACGCCCGGCCGACCTCAAGCGCACGGTGCGCCGCCTGCTCTCCTACATGGGGCATGCCAAGTTCTCGTTGCTCGCGGTGGGCGTGCTCGCCTCCGTCGCCGCCATCGCGAGCCTCGTCGGCACCTACATGGTGCGCCCCATCGTTAACGGTTTGGCCACGGGCGGGGATGAGCTGCTCGCCAAGCAGGTCATCCTGACGGCGATCATCTACGCCGCGGGCGTGCTTTCGGCCCTGGGCTACTCGCAGATTATGGTGCGCGCGGCCCAACGCGTGGTGTCCGATATTCGCCGCGACCTGTTCGCGCACATCCAGACGCTGCCGCTCAGTTATTTTGACAGCACGCGCTCGGGCGACATCATGAGCTTTTTCACCAACGACGTCGACACCGTCTCCGAGGCGCTCAACAACAGCTTTGCCAACGTGATTCAGGCCGTCATTCAGGTTGTGGGCACCACGGCCATGCTCATCATCCTTAACTGGCAGCTCACGATTATCACGCTCGTGTGCGATGCGGCCATTGTGCTGTATGCGCGCTATTCGGGCGCGCGCTCTAAGCGTTTCTTTGCCGCCCAGCAGGCATCGCTTGGCGACCTGGACGGATATATCGAAGAGATGGTCTCGGGCCAAAAGGTCATCAAGGTCTTTAACCGCGAGGCGGCGAATGTCGCCGGCTTCACCTGCCGCAACGACGAGCTTCGCCGCACCGGCACCGCCGCCGTGAGCTATGCCAACTCCATGGTGCCCATGACCGTCGTGATTGGCTACGTCAATTATGCCATCGTCGCCGTGGCGGGCGGCATGCTCTGCATCAAGGGGCTCGCCGACGTGGGCGCGCTCGCGAGCTACCTGGTCTTTGTGCGCCAGGCCGCCATGCCCATCAACCAGTTTACGCAGCTCGGCAACTTCTTGCTCAACGCGTTGGCCGGTGCCGAGCGCCTGTTTGCGGCTATGGACCTTGAGCCCGAGGTGGACGAGGGCTGCGTGGAGCTGGTGCAGACGGGCGACGCCGCGTGGGCGTGGAAGATTCCCGAGGGCCAGGGCGTGGGCGCGTACGGGCATCTGCATGATGTGACAGCCGTTGATGAGTCGGGCCGCGCGGTGGCTGCCGACGGCACCGAGCTCACGTGCGGCTTGGTCCCGCTTGCCGGCGACGTGCGCTTCCATGCCGTGGACTTTTCCTACGTGCCGGGCACCCGTGTGCTCACGGATCTCAACCTGTTTGCCAAGCCGGGGCAAAAGATCGCGTTTGTGGGCTCGACGGGTGCCGGAAAGACGACCATCACCAACCTTATCAACCGCTTCTACGAGGTTGATGACGGCGAGATCACGTACGACGGCATCGACGTCAAGCACATTGCCAAGGCCAGCCTGCGCGGGTCGCTCGGCATTGTGCTGCAGGACACGCACCTGTTTAGCGGCACCATTGCGCAGAACATCCGCTTTGGCAAGCTCGACGCGACCGACGAGGAGGTGCGCGCCGCTGCCGAGGCAGCCTGCGCCGACTCGTTTATCCGCCGCCTGCCTAGAGGGTACGACACGCCGGTCACGGCCGACGGCGCCAACCTGTCGCAGGGCCAGCGCCAGCTGCTCGCCATTGCGCGCGTGGCCGTCGCCGATCCGCCGGTGCTCATCCTGGACGAGGCCACTTCGAGTATCGACACGCGTACCGAAAAGCTCATCGAGCGCGGTATGGACCGCATCATGCGCGGACGCACCACGTTTATGATCGCGCACCGCCTGTCCACCGTCCGCGACGCCGATGCCATCATGGTCCTCGAACACGGCCGCATCATCGAGCGCGGCACGCACGAAGAGCTGCTCGCCCAGCACGGCGAGTACTGGCAGCTGGCGCATGGCTTAAAAGAGTTGGATTAACCCGTTCGAGCACGATGCTTTGACCCCTCCGTGCCCCCCCATCTCGCCTCAAACCATCACAACATTCGACGTTTTTTGCCAAAATCGGGAAAAGCATCGAATGTTGTGATGGTTTTTCTGCCACTCGACCGGGTGGAATCGCTTTCTTGCGCACGAAGGTGTGCGGACCCGTGAGCAGGGGAATAAGGTTGGTTATCCGACTCCATTGGAGGGCTCATGGACCTGCCGATCGTCCTGTCCCATAAGACTGCCTGGCTGTACCACAACGTGGCGCGCCCGTCCGAGCCGCTCTCGCGAGCAAGCAGCCTATACGATGAGGACTCGCTTGCTAACGAGGCGGAGCCGACTGCGGACCTGCCCAAATTGGGGCTCGATGCCAAGGGGCTGAGGGCTTCAACGGCTGTTGGGATCGTTACCGACTATCTGGTTTCGCTCGGTATTCCACGAGAAGAGCTCGATCATATCGACACGCTCGTCAACTTCGATTTTGAGCGCTCGACGCCGGCTGGATTTAGGTGCCACGTGTTTGGGGCGCCGGTACCTCCAGGGCATCTTATCGAGGTGGCAGAGGGCCTTCTGGTGGTTGATGAGGCCATGTGCTTTGTCCAAGCGGGTTCGTGGATGAGTGAGCCCGAGCAGCTGGAATATGGCTACGAAATCTGTGCCCGATACCATTTGAATCATTTGTCGACAGACGATTATATCGAGATGGGGCAGAGATATACCGTTGCCGACTTGATTGCCTATTGCAATGAGAACCGATCTCGTCAGGGGGCTATACGCGCGGCCGCCGTGCTCAGGCGCGTGCACGATGGCGCGCGGTCGCCCATGGAGACGGCCACCGCAATCATGGTCGTCGCGAAACGTTCCCAGGGAGGGCTGGGATACGCCAAGATCGAGCTTAACCATCGGGTCGATGTTCCCAGCGAGTTCAAGTATCTCGCTAAGGCCGGGTATTTCGAGATCGACGTATATGCGTCTGCGAGCGGTACGGGGATTGAATACAACGGTTCGGACCATCTTGATAAACAGCGCAGCGCGTCGGATGCGGAGCGTATGACCGTGCTGAGCGCGCTGGGCTTTAGGATGATCGTCCTCACCGGGACTCAGTTTGCCCACCAGCTGCAACTGCACCGGGCGATGAATGCCATCGCGCTCGCTATGGGTCTTAAGTGCGACCGAAGCGAAGCGTTCCAAAAGCGGCAGAACGACCTGCGAGAATTCGTGATTCGGCACTGGGACGGCGTCCTTTAGGGACGCTTTGGCCCTTCTACGGGGTGCCGTGGGCATGCAGACCATCACAACATTCGATGTTTTTTGCCAAAAACGGGAAAAGCATCGATTGTTGTGATGGTCTGTATGCTGAGGATGGGCTTGGAAAGTCCGTTTTGCTCGAAGCGACCTGTCCTGTCGTACGGGTGTCGGCATGATTCTCTCGTGGGGTATTATGTTTTCCGAAGAATAAAACGCCGCGTGAGGGGAGGGCTGCGTGGACGGGCGCGTGCAACATGACGGCTTTGGCCGCGACATCAACTACCTGCGCATTGCCGTTACCGACAAGTGCAATTTCCGCTGCATTTACTGCATGCCGGCCGATGGCGTGGCGCCCCGTGCGCACGACGAGCTGCTCAGCGCCGAGGAAATCGCCCGCTTTGTGCGCTTGGTGGCGGGGGAGGGCATTCGCCGCGTGCGCCTGACGGGCGGCGAGCCGCTGGTCAGCCGCCGTATCATCCCGCTTATTCGTGACATCCGTGCGATTCCGCAGATCGAGGACATCTCGCTCACCACCAATGGCGCCCTGCTGCCCAAGCTGGCGCCGCAGCTCAAAGATGCCGGGCTTAACCGCGTCAACATTTCGCTCGACACGCTCGACCCTACGCTCTTTGGAAAGATCACGCGCCTGGGTCGGCTCGAGCAGACCATAGCGGGCATCGATGCAGCGCTGGCTTGGGGCTTTGAGCCCGTTAAGGTCAACTGCGTTGTTGTGCGCCGGCTCAACCAGGATGTGGCGGCCCTCGCACGGCTGACCGTCGACCGCCCCATCCACCTGCGATTTATCGAATATATGCCTATCGGCGACGAGCGCACGAGTTCGCATTGCGCTGTTGATCCGCATGCGCCCGCGCTCAATACCGAGCTGTGGGACGCGAGCGATACCGTGCCGAGCGACGAGCTGCGGGCGCGCATCAATGCCGGGGCTGCCGCGACGGGACTGGGCGAGCTCGAGCCGCTCGACATCAACGACGCTCCTGCCGGCGCGGGCCCTGCGCGCTATTGGCACTTTCCGGGCGCGGCGGGAACGGTCGGCTTCATCAGCGCCATGTCCAATCATTTTTGTGCGAATTGCAACCGTCTGCGCCTGACGGCCGATGGCAACGTGCGTCCGTGCCTGTTCAGCGATGCCGAGTATTCGGTGCGCGAGGCGCTGCGCCGTGGTGATGATATGCAGGTGCTTTCGATTTGGCGCGATGCCGTGGCCCACAAACCGCAGGAACACGCGATAATTGAGGGCACGCAACGATTTATGTCTCAAATCGGAGGATGATCATATGGCCAAGAGCAGGTACGCCGATGCCACCAAGGCCGCTCGCAGGGCCGCGATGTCTGCCCACAAAGTCACGGCTGCGGCCAGCGATGCCGTTGCAGGCGCGCAGCCGACTGCCAGCGCTGCTACCGAGCCCGCCCGCGACGCCCGCCGCGACGAGCTGACGCACGTGGACGCCAAGGGCGAGGTACGCATGGTCGACGTGTCCGACAAGGCCGAGACCCATCGCATCGCCATCGCCGAGGGCACCATCCTCATGCACCCCGAGACGCAAGCCATGGTGCTGCAGGACCGCGCCAAAAAGGGCGACGTGCTTGCCTGCGCACGCGTGGCGGGCATCATGGCCATCAAGCGCACGAGCGACATCATTCCCATGTGCCATCCGTTGCTCATTACCAAGAGCAAGTGCGATATTGCGCCCATCGCCCCGGCGGGGACGCCTGTCGATGACGTGCCCGAGGGCTGGGCGCCGGCGCGCGCGGACGGGCAGGTTGGCTTTCACGTGCTGGTTACGGCCGGCGTGACGGGCAAGACGGGTATCGAGATGGAGGCGTTGACCGGCGCGAGCGCCGCGTGCCTGACCATCTATGACATGTGCAAGGCGGTCGATCGCGGTATGGAGATCGTCGACGTGCGCCTGCTGCACAAGGAGGGCGGCCGCTCGGGCGTGTGGGATCGTGCAGAGCGTCAGACCGCTGCTGCTGAGGCCGTGGCCGCTGACGGTGTTGCACCCGCGAGCGCACCCGTCGCCGTCGCACCCGCAGCTCCGACACCGGCCGTCCCCGCGATCGCGTTTATCGGCTACCAAAACTCGGGCAAGACCACGCTCGTCGAGAAGGTTATCGCCGAGCTCACCCGCCGCGGCCTGCGCGTGGGCTCACTCAAGCATCACGGGCACCACGGCTTTGATATCGATGTGCCCGCTAAGGATACGTGGCGCCATCACCAGGCCGGATCCAAGCACGTGGGCCTTATCTGCGCCACGCGCTGGGCGGAGTATGCCGATACGCGCGAGGAGGACGAGATGCCCGCGCGCGAGCTGCTGTCGCGTTACAACGATGTTGATGTGGTGATCATCGAGGGCTACAAGACCGAGGGTTTCGACAACATCGTGGTCGCGCGCTCCGGTGTCGACCGTCTGCGCGGCAAGAGCTCGCTCGACCTGGTCGACGGCCACACGTTGGCCCTTGCCTGCAACGAAGCCCTGGCGCGTCAGGCCTTCGACGCCGGCTTTGCGACCCGAGCCATCAACATCAACGACGCCCGAGCCATCTGCGACCTTATCCAAGACCACCTTCAGGCTTGACGCTGCGCCGGCCCCAAGCACCCCATCTCGCCCCTCAAGCCGTCGCTCGCGTACCAAAGTACGCGTCGCTCCTCTTTCGGGGCGACCTGGGGCACTCGGAACCGGCTCGCTGCGCTGCCATAACATGCCAAAAAGGGACAGGTTTATTTTGGCAGGTTTTATCTGGGAAAACGTTGTTTCCACCACAAAGGGGCCAGGCACCTTTGTGGTGGTTTTTGCTTTGGTAGATGTGTGGGACATGCCTTACAATCTACCAAGTAGTTCATGACGGGCAAAAACGGAGAGAAGGGGCTTGATGCGTCCTTAATGTTTCATGCGGATAGATTGATTTGACAGACGGTGGCGAATGCCCGCCGCCCGTATTCGTGTGAAACAAGGAGTCTCCATGCTCGCCTCTCTTTTCTCAGAGCCTCAATCATCGCTGTCCGTGCAGGCCAAGCGCCTGGTGGCGATGCGCTTTCTCATCTACACCGGTTTTCAGACCAGCTACTTTATCGGCGTCATCGGAACGCTCACCTATGCAGATCATGCCTCGGTCGTGGCGACATCGCTGGCCGTTCTGTTTATGAACGTTTTCGTGATCCTGGGGTCCTTTGCGGGCGGCGCGGCGCTCGACGCTTTGGGCCCACGCCGCCATTTCTTGCTGAGCATCATCGGCACGCTGGCAACCGGCGCGGCGATCCTCGTTTTTGGCAGCGCGACCGGCATCGTCCTGCTCGGCGCGGTGCTCCTGGGCTTCGTGATGGGGTTTGCCCAACCCATCGCCACGTCCTATCCGGCATATCTCACCGACGATCCCGCCGAGCTCAAAGACATCAACTCCGCCATCGCCATGTTTTCAAACGTGAGCATCATCGTTGGTCCCACGCTGGGCGGCTTTGTCGCGGCGGCTACATCGTCACGCGCGGTGTTCGTGCTCATGATGCTCTTTACCGCATTGGCGTTCATTGCCGGTTGGGGCTTTAGGCAAAGTGCAGGTCAGGCCGCCACACACGAAGGCAAACCCGCGATCGGCGACATCACATCGGATAAGGCCAGCCAAAGCCTCGACCCCAACACATCTTCCCGCGCTACCTTCGCGACCAGCATCAAGACGGTCTTTACCAACAGCGTCCTCGCCCTGCTGTTCAGCATCATTTTCCTTTCGAACTTTGGCTACGGTGCCTTCGATCCGCTGGAGTCGTTCTTCTACCGCGATGTTCTGCACGTCGGTGTCGAATGGATGGGCTGGCTCTCGTCGGCCAGCGGTGCGGGCGCGGTGCTGGGCGCCATGGTCGCGCTCCGCTTGCCGCCGCGCTTTGTCAGCCTCAAAACGCTGCTCGTGGCACTCATGTCCGTGGGCGTGGGAAGTCTGATTTATGTGGGGACACCGTACGTGGGCGTGGCCCTTATCGGCCAGCTTGCCCTGGGCGTGGCCTGGGGCGTCGTCAACCCGCTCCACAACACCATCGTGCAAACGACGTCTCCTCTCGAGCAGCTCGGTCGCGTCAACTCGGTCATGGGTTTTGGCAACATGTTCGCCGGCGTGGCCCCGCTGGCGATTGCCCCGTGGCTGGCGGCGACGTTTGGCGTGCAGCAGACGCTCGTTGGTGCGGGCATGGTCGTGACGGCGGTTCCCGCGGCGTTGCTGCTGTTTGGACGCCGGCATTTTGATCGTGCCGCGAGACGGTAAAAACCATCACAACATTCGATAAAAATCGCGATTTTGCCGAAAAGCGTCGAATGTTGTGATGCTTTGCGTCTCGGGCCAGGCCACCATAAAGGGGCCAGGCACCTTTGTGGCGATCGGGTCCCAACGGCCTGCGCCTTGGTATACCATGTACGCCGTTCACGAATACACCCCACACCGCGCGCACAACCCAGAAAGGCCCCCATGGACGCCACCTTCAGCCACATTAAAGCCGTACTCTGCGATATCGATGGTACGCTGCTCACGAGCCAGCACACGGTGTCCCCGCGCACCGTGACGGCAATCCGCGCCCTGCGCGAGCGCGGCGTGCTCTTTGGCCTGTGCACCGGGCGCGACGCCCAGGCGACCGAGGCCATGTTTGGGCTCTGGGGCATCGAAGGCCTGGTGGACGTGCTAGTGGGCTGCGGTGGTGCCGAAGTTATCGATCGTGCGCACGGCATCAATGAGCTGAGCTATCCGCTGCCGGGCGAGACCATCGCGCGCATTTGCAAGCACATGGCGGACCTTCCAGCAACGCCCGTCTGCCCCCGAGACGGCGTGTTCTACGTGCCCGAGAGCAACGCGTGCGTCGAGCACCTGTCGCGCGTCGACGGCGTGCCCTACCAGGTGGTCGATTTTGCCGAGTTTTTGCGCGAGCCGCAGCCCAAGGTGATGTTTACCATGGCGCCCGAGGTAATGCCGCGGGTGATTGAGCGGGCGTCGACGTTTGCCGATAACACTGTTAAGGCGGCGGCTCTGCAAACCACGCAGCGGCTCTACGAGTTCATGGATCCGCGCGTGTCCAAGACGCGCGGCCTTGTGCGCGTGGCGGAGCTCAACGACATGGAGCTCGAGAACATTTGCGTGTTTGGCGATGCCGATAACGACACCTGCATGGTGGCCGACGCCGGCGTGGGCGTGGCCATGGCAAACGGCAGCGACGCCACCCGCGCCGCAGCTGATTTTGTAACCGCGAGCAACGACAAAGACGGCATCGCGATCTTTATCGAGGAACATCTGCTGTAGCGCCGGTGGAGAGAGACCGCAAAAGGGGACAAGCTCCTTTTGCGGTGGCCTCAGGCGATTTGGGCGAATTGATGCCTAAAATCTGCGCGAAAATTCAAATTTAGTTGTCTGAACATCATGCTTCTAACCACCGATGGGTTAAAGATATTCTCATCAGTTTGGTAGGATAATCCTCCCGATTAATGACCTACCGCTCACGGTCGATTTTCGACCGTGAGCGGTAGGTTTGCTCTTGAGCAAAATGTTGTGCAAATAAATAAAATGCTATTAAAAAAACTGATAACTAACTTAATTACCAGTAGAAACAAAAAATAGATAGCGAATAAACGAAGGCAAATCTGAGAAAATGTCAAGAGAAGGTTGATTTCCGATCTCAGCCGAACACATTGAGCAAATAGGCCGTTCCCGCACCT